>DATEIQ010000148.1:0-3832 GCA_035278845.1 Casimicrobiaceae bacterium
TCATGCTCACGCCGCCCATCGCGCTGACGCTCGAGTACGCGGTGGAATTCATCGCCGACGACGAGCTCGTCGAGATCACGCCGAAGTCCATCCGTATTCGCAAGCGATATTTGAAGGAGCACGAGCGCAAGCGCGCGGGACGCGCAGCTGCGTGATCGAATCGATGCGGGGCGCACTGGACGCGACCACCGCTGAACGGTTCGCAGCGATCGCGCTCGCGAACGTCGCGACCGAATTTCCGCACAAGCTCGATCAGGTTCTGACGAGCGCCGCCGATGTGCAGGCGCCGCGCGACCTGCATCCGGCGTTTCACGGCAGCTTCGACTGGCATTCGTGCGTTCACATGCACTGGCTGCTGGCGCGCGTACTCCACCGCTTTCCTGCATTGCCTGCGGGCGCGGCTATTCGAACGTGCTTCGATCGTGACTTCTCCCCGGCCGCGATTGCTGCCGAGGTCGCGTATCTCGCGCGTCCGGGCAGCGCGTCGTTCGAGCGTCCGTACGGCTGGGCGTGGCTTCTGAAGCTCGCGGAGATGTTGCGTATTGCATCTGCGAATGCTACGCATGCCGACGGTTCATCAGGCGCCAGCGGCACCGCCGCTTGCGACTCCGGTGCCAGCGCCTTCGCCGTCTGGTCACATGCGCTGCAGCCGCTCGCCGATGCTTTTGCCGCGCGGTTCGTCGAATTCCTGCCACGCACGCGCCTTCCTGTCCGCTACGGCGTGCACGCGAACAGCGCGTTTGCACTCGCCTTCGCGCTCGATTACGCGCGTGCGGTTCACGACGCAACGCTCGCCGCGGCCGTTTGCACGAAAGCGCAGGAATGGTTCGGGAGCGATCGCGACGTGCCAGCCGCGTGGGAACCCTCGGGTGCCGATTTCCTGTCGCCCGCGCTCGCCGAGGCGGAGCTCATGCGTCGCGTGCTGCCACCCGATGAGTTCGAGACCTGGCTCAGCGGTTTCCTGCCGGGCTTCGCCCGTGGTGAACCGGCGGCCTTGTTCGTACCCGTCGAAGTCACCGATCGCAGCGACCCGCAGCTCGTGCACCTCGACGGCCTGAATCTTTCGCGTGCATGGTGCCTGCGTGGAATCGCAGCATCGCTATCCCCGGATGACGTTCGCCGCGATGTTGCGCGCAACGCCGCCGACGCTCACCTGGTGGCCGGTTTGACGGGTCTTGCAAGCGTCGATTTCGCAGGCGCACATTGGCTCGCAACCTTCGCGCTGCTCGCGCTCGAAGCGTAACGTCGCCTGCTAAACTTCGAAGTCATGTACGAGATCGAAATCGCCCTGATTGCAGCGGGCTTCGTCATCGTCATCGCGCTGCTGGTGGCGCTGCTGATGCGACTCGGCGCGCTGACGCGCGATCGCGACGCTGCGTCGCGCGAAGGCGCGGAGTTGCGCGGCCGGCTGGAAGCTTTTGGCCGCGGCGTCGCCGATCACGAGCGCGACGTGCGCCAGGATCTCGCGATCGCGCGCAACGAGGCGGCGGGCGCGGGAACGGCGCTGCGGCAGGAGATCGGCGAGGTGATGGCCCGCTACGCGGAAACCAACGCACGGCTGCACACCGCTGCGGCGAACGCGCAGGCCACCGAGTTGAAGGCCTTCGGCGAGCGCCTCGCACATGTCTCGCAAGCGTCGGAGACGCGTCTCGATGCGCTGCGCCGCACACTCGAGCAGCGCCTCGACGTGCTGCGCGACGAAAACGCGCAAAAGCTCGAGCAGATGCGTGCGACCGTCGACGAGAAGCTGCAGACGACGCTCGAGCAGCGGCTCGGCGCGTCGTTTCGCCAGGTGTCGGAGCGACTCGATCAGGTGCACAAGGGACTGGGCGAGATGCAGACGCTCGCCACCGGCGTAGGTGACCTGAAGCGCGTTCTCTCCAACGTCAAGTCGCGCGGGACGTGGGGCGAAGTGCAGCTTGGCGCGCTGCTCGCCGATCTGCTGCCCGCGTCGCAGTACGCCCAAAACGTGATCACGCGGCCGGGGTCCAAGCAGCCGGTCGAATTCGCCGTACGCTTTCCGGGTCGCGGCGAGGACAACGTTCCGTGCTGGCTGCCGATCGACGCCAAGTTCCCGCTCGAGGATTGGCAGCGTCTGCAGGTCGCGATCGAGCGCGCCGACGCCGACGCCGTCGACGCGAGCCGCCGCGCGCTCGATCAGTTCTTCAAGGCGCAGGCGCGGATGATCCGCGACAAGTACGTCGAGTCGCCGCACACGACCGATTTCGCGATCCTGTTCGTGCCGACCGAAGGCCTGTTCGCAGAGGCGATGTCGCGGCCCGGCCTGGCCGACATCCTGCAGCGCGAATTCCGCGTCACGATCGCCGGCCCGACGACGCTCGCCGCGCTGCTCAATAGCCTGCAGCTCGGCTTCCGCACGCTCGCGATCGAACGCCGGTCGACGGAAGTCTGGCGCGTGCTCGGCGCCGTGAAGACCGAGTTCGATCGTTTCGGCGCGCTGCTCGCGAAGACAAAGGACAAGCTGGTGCAGGTGAGCAACACGCTCGACGAGGCGGGGCGCAAGAGTACGACGATCGCGCGCAAGTTGCGCGACGTCGAGGCGCTGCCCGAGCACGAAGCCGACCGGTTGCTGACGTCGGACGAACCGGGCGTCATCGATCTCGACACTGACGAACCTGCCGTCCCGCAACTCGCGGAGCCGCCGGTCCACTAGCGTTTCACGGCGCATCGGCTGCCGCGAACGTGCTGCCGAATCCGAGGAGCCTTCGAGTGTTCGACGCGCTGCGCCGCTATCGGCGAAAGCGAATCCTGCGCACCGCGGCGCTGCCCGACGCGCTTTGGCGCGACGCCTGCGCCGGGCTGCCGTTTCTCGCGATGTACGGGAGCGAGGACCTCGCGCGGCTGCGCGATCTCGTCGTGCTTTTTCTCGACGCGAAGAGCATCGTGGGCGCGCAAGGGCACGACGTCACGCCGCTGCAGCGGACGATCATCGCGATCCAGGCATGCGTGCTCGTGCTGAATCTCGACCTTGCGTTGTACGACGGATTCGAGACGATCTTCGTGTATCCGGGCGAGTTCGTGCCGGGCTGGGAGTACGAAGACGAGTTCGGTGTCGTTCACCGGCAAGACGATGCACTCGCGGGGGAGGCGATGCACCGCGGGCCGGTGGTGCTGTCCTGGCCCGACGTCGCTGCTTCGTCCGAATGGGACGATGCTCGAATGAATCTCGTCATTCACGAGTTCGCGCACAAGATCGACATGCAGAACGGCGACGCCAACGGCTGTCCGCCGCTGCCGGATGCCGAGGCACAGCGGGAGTGGCAGCGCGTGATGCACGCGGCATACGAAGATTTCGGCGCGCGCATCGACGCCGGCGAAAACACGGCCATCGACCCGTACGCGGCGGAGACGCCGGGCGAATTCTTTGCGGTGCTCTCCGAAGTGTTCTTCGCCGAGCCCGGATTGCTCGTGGACGAGTACCCGGACGTATATCGCGAATTCGTGCGCTTTTACCGGCAGGATCCCGCCGCTGCGCGTCCTCCGTGATCGGCTATCCTCGCACTTTCGCATCGATCCCGCACCCTCGATCCCCCGAAGCTCCCCTCGATCCTCGATCCCCAAAGCGCGCCTCTCGCCTCCATCCCCCGCCCCTCATCCCGGTCCTCATGAAACTCACCCTCGTCGGTTCCCGCTATTTCGGAGCAACCGTATTCGACGCGCTCGTCAAGGACGGCGTCGACATCGTGCAGGTCGTCGCACCGGCCGCGGACGATCGCCTCGCGCTCGCCGCGCAGGCGAAGGGCATCCCCGTGCACGTGCTCGCGAACCCGAAGATCGTTCCGGGTGACGCGATTGCGGAGGGCACCGATCT
>DATEIQ010000149.1:0-9424 GCA_035278845.1 Casimicrobiaceae bacterium
AGCTTGTCGCGGTTGATCCGCACGCGCACTTCCGGCGTGTTGAGCCGCAGGTCGATCTGCAGGTTCTGCACGCCCGGATACTTGCGCGCCTCGTCGACGAAGCGGTCGACGAGCCGCTGCAGATCCGGATACGGAATCTGCGACATGATGATGTATTCGACCGGCGTCGAGCGGAACGGCTGGCCGAGCGACGGCGGATTGATCGGGAACGCGATTGCGCCCGGAATGTTCGCGAACTGAGGCCGCAATTCGTCGGCGATCTGCTTCTGCCGGCGCGTGCGCTCTTCCCACGGCTTGAGCCGCAGCACCGCAACGCCGTCGACGACGGTCGGGAAGCCGGCGATGGCTGTCCAGGCCGCCGTTTCCGGCACCTGCGCGTAGAACTGCTCGATCGGCTTGATCTGGTCGGCCGTGTACTGCGGCGTCGAGCCCTGCGCCGCGGTGACGATGCCGAGGATCACGCCGCGATCCTCGAGCGGTGACAGCTCGGACTTGAGGTTCATGAACAGCACCGCACCGGCGCCGAGCACCGCCACCCATGCCACGATCACCACCCAGCGCGCGTGCAGCACCGCGGTGAGCGAGCGGCGGTAACCGTTGGTGATCGCGGTCAGCCAGCTCTCGACCAGGTTGAAGATCCACGAATGCTTCTCCTGGTGCCGGAGGAGCAGCGAGCACATCATCGGCGACAGCGTCAACGCGACGAAGCCCGACACGAGCACGGCGCCGGCAAGCGTCAGCGCGAATTCGATGAACAGCCGGCCGGTGCGCCCTGTCGCGAACGCGAGCGGCGCGAACACCGATGTCAGCGTCAGCGTCATCGCGACGATCGCGAAGCCGATCTCCTTCGCGCCGGTGATCGCCGCCTGCTTGCGCGGCATGCCGGCCTCGACGTGCCGGAAGATGTTCTCCAGCATCACGATCGCGTCGTCGACGACGAGCCCGATGGCGAGCACCATCGACAGCAGCGTCAGCGTGTTGATCGTGAATCCGAACGCATACATGATTCCGAACGCACCGATCAGCGACACGGGAATCGTGACGATCGGAATGATCGTCGCGCGAAGGCTCCGCAGGAAGAAGAAGATGACGAGCACCACCAGCACGATGGCCTCGGCGATCGTGCTGAACACCGAGCTGATCGAGCGGTCGATGAACACCGACGTGTCGTACGCGACGAGCAGCTTCATGCCGGTGGGCAGGCCGTCGTTGATCTTCTGCACTTCTTCGCGCACGGCCTGCGAAAGATCGAGCGGATTGGCAACCGCCTGCTTGATGACGCCGATGTTGAGCGACGGCTTGCCGTTGTAGCGCGACACGGTCCGCTCGTCGACGGGCCCGATTTCCGCGTTGCCGATGTCGCGGATGCGCACCGGGTAGCCGCCGACGTTGGCGACGATGATGTTGTTGAACTGCTCCGGCGTGCGGACGTCGGTTTCGGCCACGACGGTGAATTCGCGCGCCGACGACTCGATGCGCCCGGCCGGAATCTCGGCGTTCTGGCGGCGGATCGCGTCTTCGACGTCCTGGACGGTGAGCTTGTAGCCGGCGAGGCGCGTGCGGTCGATGTTGATGCGCATCGACACCTGGCGTTCGCCGAAGATGCGCACGTCGGCGGCGCCGGGCAGCACGGACAGCCGCGGCTGCACGTAGCGCTTCACGTAATCGGACGCCTCGAGCGCCGACAGCGAGCCCGCCTCGACCGCAATGTAGATGACCGGCTGCGAATCCGATTCGACCTTGGCGATGATCGGCTCGTCGATCGTCTCGGGCAGCTTGCCGCGGGCGCGCGACACCTTGTCGCGAACGTCGGCCGCGGCCGAATCGGGATCGCGCTTCAGCGTGAAGCGCACGTTGATGCGGCTGCGCTCGGAGCGGCTCTGCGACGTCATCAGCTCGACGCCCTCGATGCCGGCGAGCGAGTCTTCGAGCGGCTTCGTCACCTGCGACTCGACCACTTCGGCGGATGCGCCGCGGTAGTCGGTGTTGACGCTAACGACCGGCTCGTCGATGCGCGGGTATTCGCGCACCGACAAACGCGTGTACGAGATCAGGCCGATCAGAAGGATGATCAGCGACAGCACGGTGGCGAACACCGGCCGCTTGATGCAGATCTCGGGGAGTTGCATGGGTCAGGTCTCGGACATCGGGGTCAGAGCAACAAGTCGACTTGTTCCTCCGACCCCGATGTCTAGTTGGTGCGTTGCGAAACGTGCAGCGCCACCTCCGACTTGCCATCGGGCGTAGACGCGGAGGCCGGACCGTTCGTGCCGATCACGGTGACTGGCATGCCGTCGCGCAGCTTGAGCTGGCCGGCCGTCACCACGACGTCGTTCGCCGCGAGGCCCTTCAGGATTTCGACCTTCGCCTCGCGCCGCTGGCCGATTTCGACGCGGACGCGCGCGACCTTGCCGTCGACGACGCGGAACACGTACTGCTCCTCGCCCTGCGGCACGATCGCCTGCTCGGGAATGACCAGCGCTTCCTTCTCGGCGCGCGTGATCAGGTTGACGCGCGCGAACATGCCGGGCCGCAGCGACGTGTCGGTGTTGCGCACGATCGCGCGAATGACGACGGCGCGACCGGCCGCGTCGACGAGCGGGTTGACCGCGAACACCTTGCCCTCGAATTTCTTGCCCGGCAGCGCGTCGAGCGTGACGGTGAGCGTCTGCCCTTCCTGCACCTGGCGCATGTACACCTCGGGCACGCGGAAATCGACCTTCAGCGGGTCGATCGACTCGAGGTTGACGATGTCGGCGCCCTCCTTCACGTAATCGCCGACCGAAACGACGCGCAGGCCGATCATGCCGGAGAACGGCGCGCGGATCTCGGTTTTCGCGAGGCGCGCCTCGACGAGCGACAGCGCCGCTTGTGCGACGCGCAGGTTGTTCTCCGCCTCGTCCTTCGCCTGTCCCGAGATGAAGTTGCGCTGCGACAGCTCGACCGCGCGGTCGTATTTCGTTTGCGCGAGCTTGAGGTTCGCACGCGCCTGCTGGAGTTCCGCCTGGTTGATCGCGGGATCGAGCCGCACGAGCATCATGCCCTTGCCGACCTGCTGGCCTTCCTTGAACAGGATCGCGCTGATGCGGCCCGCGACTTCGGGGCGCACGGTGATCGATTCGTCGGAGCGCAGGCTGCCCACCGCGGTGATCGACTGCGGCATCGCCATCACGGCGACCTTGGTGGCCTCGACGGTCGTCGGCGCTCCGTTCGCGCCGGATTGCGCGGATGCTGCGGCGCTGGCGGCCTTTGTTGCGGGCGCCGTGGCGGCGGTCGGATCGGTCAGCGGCCGGTTCGCGCCCACCCAGAAGCCGGCGCTCGCGGCGGCTACGATTCCGAGCGCGGCAGTGGCGACTATCGCGGACTTGTTCATTTTCGGGAAGTTTCGGGCGGCGCGGAAACGCTCGGCGCGGCCCCCTGGCAATCGGCAATTATGCCCTCTGCGCCGCAGGGCGGCAAACCGTTTTGTCGTGTACGGAACGAACGGAAATCGCCTGCTACACTCGACGGCGCGTCTTTTCGGGGGTTTCCTGCCATGTTGCAACCAGATGTTTCATTCGGCGCAACGCCGATTTTGGGCCGCCGGCGTTTCGGTGCAGTGCTAGTCGCGTGTTTCGCCGCGGCGTTCGCGGCCACGTCGCCCGCGTTCGCGCAAACATTTCCGACCAAAACGGCCAGGCTCGTGGTCCCGTTCCCGCCCGGCGGGCCGCTCGACGCCACCGGCCGGCTGATCGCGCAGCACCTGACCGAGCGCTGGGGACAGAGCGTCGTCGTCGAGAACAAGCCCGGCGCCGGCGGCAACATCGGCGCCGACTTCGTCGCCAAATCGCCAGCGGACGGCTACACGGTGGTGATGGGTGCGTTATCGACGCACGCGGTCAATCCGAGCCTGTACGCGAAGATGCCGTACGACGCGCAAAAGGATTTCGCGCCGATCACGCTGATCGCCATCACGCCGAACGTGCTGGTCGTCAATCCCGATCTGCCCGTGCATTCGGTGAAGGAGCTGATCGCTTATGCGAAGGCCCGGCCGGGGAAGCTGTCGTTCGGCTCGGGCAGCATCGGCAGCGCCGGGCATCTGGCGGGCGAGCTGTTCAAGGGCGACGCAGGCGTCGACATGGTGCATGTGCCGTACAAGGGCGCGGCGCCGGCGACACAGGCGTTGCTCGCCGGCGATACGCAGCTCATGTTCGACAATCTCGCGAACGCGATGGCGCAGGTCAAGGCCGGCAAGTTGCGCGCGCTCGCGGTGACGACGGCCGAGCGCTCGAAGCTCGCGCCGGAATTGCCGACGATGGCCGAAGCGGGTTTGCCTGGATTCGACATCTCGACGTGGTACGGGTTGTTCGCGCCGGCAGGCACGCCGCCCGCCGTCGTCGACAAATGGAACGCCGACGTGACGGCGATGCTGCGCATGCCGGACATGGGCGAGCGGCTGCGCGCGCAGGGTGCCGAGCCCGCGCCCGATACGCCGGCGGAATTCGCGCGCTTCGTTGCGAACGAGGCCGCGAAGTACGCGCGCATCGTGAAGGCGTCGGGCGCGAAGGTGGATTGACCCGTCGCAATTCAGCCAGTCCGTTCCACTCGAAGCTTGAAGAATCGTGAAGCTGCTTCTCACCTCCGCAGGCGTCAGGAACGCGAGCATTCGCAACGCGCTCACCGGCCTGCTGGGCAAACCGATTGCCGACTGCAACGCGCTCTGCATCCCCACCGCGATGTACGGTCATCCCCACGTCGGTCCGGGCGCAGGCGTGTGGCGTTTCATCGCGGGCCGGGAACCCGAGTGCCCCATGTGCGATTTGGAGTGGAAGTCGATGGGCGTGCTCGAGCTCACGGCGCTGCCCAGCATCGGCGAGGAACACTGGGTTCCGAAGGTGCGTGACACGGACGTTCTGCTGGTGTCGGGCGGCGACGCCCTGTACCTGGCCCACTGGATGCGGCAGTCGGGATTCGCGGATCTCATGCGATCGCTCGAAGAAAAGGTCTACGTCGGGATGAGCGCGGGGAGCATGGTGATGACGCCGCGCATCGGCCAGGACTTCGTCGGGTGGAAGCCACGCGACGGTGGTGACGACAGCACGCTGGGGGTCGTCGACTTCTCGATCTTCCCGCACGTCGATCACCCGATGCTGCCGGAAAACACCATGGCCGCCGCCGAGCGATGGGCGGCCGGCCTCCCGGGTCCGTCGTACGCAATCGACGACGACACCGCGATCAAGGTGAGCGACGGCGTCGTCGAGGTCGTCTCCGAGGGGCATTGGCGACGCTTTCCCGCTTAGCCTCCGCGCGGGCGTGACACGCCGAGCGCGAGCGCGACCCACCCGGCAATGAACGCTGCCCCGCCGAACGGGGTCACCGCGCCGAATACGCGCGGCGCGCCGAGCGCAAGTGCATAGAGGCTTCCGGAAAACAGCACGATCCCCGCGATAAACAACGCCGCTGCGCAGCGAAGCGCGCGCCGCTCCCCGAGTTGCAGCATCAGCGTGGCCGTTGCGAGCAGGCCCAGCGCGTGCCACGCGTGATAGTTCACGGCTGTCTGCCACAGCGCGAGCGCATCGGGCGAAAGACGAGCCCTGAGCGCGTGCGCGCCGAACGCGCCCATCGCCACCGCCGCCGCCATCAGCAGCGCCGCCGCGGGCAGCGCGAGACGGGCCGGCATTTTCGACGACACTTGCGAGATCGCACAATGCTCCATCCCGGGATAGTGCCATGACGATCGAACGCCGCAACGTCGGCAAGCGCCTGTCGGATCTCGTGATCTACGCACCGCCGCCGAACGGCAGGCTCGTGTATCTCGCAGGACAGGTCGCCGAGGACCCGAAGGCCGACGTCAGCGGCCAGACGCAGTCGGTGCTCGCGCAGATCGACCGCCTGCTCGCGGAGGCCGGCACCGACAAGAAGCGCATCCTGTCGGCGACGATCTATCTCGCGGATATGAGCGACTACGCGGCGATGAACGCCGTGTGGGACGCGTGGGTGCCGCAGGGCGACACGCCGGCGCGCGCGACCGTCGAGGCGCGGCTCGCGAATCCCGCGTATCGCGTCGAAATGCAGGTCGTCGCCGCGGCCGGCTGAATCGCCATGCCCCTCTCCTCCGCCGCGCAGGCCGTCGTCGCCGCCACGTCGCGGCGCGATCCCGTCGTTGCAAGCGATGCCGCGTCGCTTCCCGTGTCGCGCGCCGATTTTGATCGCTACATGGTGCCGTGCTTCGCGCCCGCGCCGTTCGTCCCGGTGCGTGGCGAAGGATCGCGCGTGTGGGATCAGGACGGGCGGATGTACATCGACTTCGCGAGCGGTGTCGCGGTCACGTCGCTCGGGCACTGCCATCCGGCGATGGTCAAGGCGCTGGAAGCGCAGGCGCGCACGCTGTGGCACGTGTCGAACTGGTTCACCAACGAGCCCGCGCTTCGGCTCGCGAAGCGGCTCACCGACGCGACGTTCGCCGAGCGCGTGTTCTTCTGCAATTCCGGGGCGGAGGCCAACGAGGCGGCGCTGAAGCTCGCGCGCCGCTACGCGCACGACCGCTCGGGCGCGCAGCGCTCGCGCGTCGTGTCGACGCTGAACGCCTTTCACGGCCGCACGCTGTTCACGGTCACCGCCGGCGGTCAGGCGAAGTACGCGACGGGCTTCGGTCCCAATCCGGCCGGATTCACGCATCTGCGCTACAACGACGTCGCGGCGCTCGAAGCGGAGTTCGCCGCGCATGGCGCGGAAATATGCGCGATGATCCTCGAGCCGATGCAGGGCGAAGGCGGCATGACGCCCGGCACGCCCGAGTATCTGCAGACGGCGCGGCGCCTGTGCACGCAGCACGGCGCGCTGCTGATCCTGGACGAGATCCAGAGCGGCATGGGCCGCACCGGGGCGTTGTTCTCGTACATGCAGAAGGGCATCGTCCCCGACATCCTGACGAGCGCGAAGGGACTCGGCGGCGGCTTTCCGGTCGGCGCGATGCTGACGACCCGCGAGGTCGCGAGCGCATTCTCCGTCGGCGTGCACGGCACGACGTATGGCGGCAATCCGCTCGCGTGCGCGGTGGCGGGCGCCGTGTTCGACGTCATCAACACGACCGAAGTGCTCGACGGCGTGAAAGCGCGGCATGCGCTGTTCATGGAGGGCCTCCGCGCGATCAACAGTCGTCGGCGCGTGTTCCGCGACCTGCGCGGCGAAGGCGTGTGGATCGGCTGCGAGCTCGAGGAAGCGTGGCGCGGCCAGGCGGTGAACGTGATGAGTGCCGCCGGCGAGGCGGGATTGCTGGTGCTGGTCGCGGGGCCGGACGTCGTGCGGATCGCGCCGTCGCTCGTCATATCGCTCGACGAGATTCTCGAAGGCCTCGCGCGACTCGAAATGGCGCTCGGCCGCGCGCTCGCCTGACTTCGGAACTTCGGGGTCAGAGCAACAAGTCGACTTATTGCTCTGACCCCGAAGTCGCGACCCCGATGTTCTTCATCCGGCCGATCGCGCGCGATGATTTGCCGGTCGTGCTCGCGCTGTCGGAGCGCACCGGCAAGGGCCTGACAACGCTGCCGGCCGATCGCGACCGGCTGCTGCATCGGATCGAGCGCTCGCTCGCCTCGTTCGAGGGTGCGGCCGACAAGGCGAGCGCGTGCTACATGTTCGTGCTGGTCGACGGTAGCGCAGAGCAGCGCGTCGTCGGCATCAGCGCCATCGAAGCTGCCGTCGGGCTCACGGAGCCCTGGTACAACTACCACGTCGGTACGCTCGTGCACGCGTCGCGCACGCTCGACGTGTACACGGTGGCGCCGACGCTGTTTCTTTCGAACGACCACACCGGCCACACCGAGCTGTGCTCGCTGTTCCTCGATCAGCGCCACCGCGTCGGCAGCAACGGCGCACTGCTCGCAAAGTGCCGGCTGCTGTTCATCGCGGAATTCGCGCATCTGTTCGCGCCGAAGGTGATCGCCGAGCTGCGCGGAAAACTCGAAGCCGACGGCACGAGCCCGTTCTGGGAAGGACTCGGCCGGCATTTCTTCGCGATGGAATATTCGACGGCGGACTACCTGACCGGCCTCGGACAGAAATCGTTCATTGCCGAATTGATGCCGAAGCACCCGGTCTACGTGAACCTGTTGCCGCAGGCGGCGCGCGACGCCATCGGCAACGTGCACGCCGACACGGCGCCTGCGCGCGCGATGCTCGAGCAGGAGGGTTTCCGCTACGAAGGCTACGTCGACATCTTCGACGCGGGTCCCACCGTCGAATGCGCGCGCGACAACATCGACGCCGTGCGCCGGTCTTCGGTGATGGCTTGCACGCTCGGCGAGGAAGACCCCGTGCCGGACAGCCTCACCGACGACGTGCCGTGGCTGGTGTGCAATCGAGCGTTCGCCGGTTTTCGCGCGATCGTCACCGCGGCGCCGGCGCGGGTCGACCGCTTTCCGCTGCTGCCGTATGCGGCGGAGGCGCTCGGCGTGAACGAAGGCGATACCGTGCGGGCGGTGCCGCTCAAGCCGGCCGATCGCTGACGTGAACTTCGACGGCCTCCCGGGCCCCACGCACAACTATTCGGGGCTCGCACGCGGCAATCTCGCCGCCGAGCGCAACGCGCAGCAGGTCGCCAATCCGTGCGAAGCCGCATTGCAGGGTCTCGCGAAGATGCGTGCGCTCGCGGCGCGCGGTTATGCACAGGGCGTGCTGCCGCCGCACGAGCGCCCGAGCGTGCAAGCGTTGCGTGCGCTCGGGTTCGGCGGCAGCGATCACGATGTGATCGTGACCGCGGGACGCGATGCACCGGAGCTGCTCGCCGCATGTTCGTCGGCGGCGGCGATGTGGGTGGCGAATGCGGCGACCGTCAGCGCGGCCGCGGACTGCGCCGACGGGCGCGTCCATTTCACGCCCGCCAATCTGGTCACGCATTTTCATCGCGCGCTGGAGGCGCCCGTCACAACGCGCGTGCTGCGCGCGATCTTCGCCGACGAGGCGCGCTTTCGCGTCCACGATGCGCTGCCGGCGGTGCCGCAGGTCGGTGACGAGGGCGCCGCCAATCACACGCGCTTCGCCGCGGACGTCACCGCACCGGGCGTCGAGCTGTTCGTGTACGGCCGCCGCGGCTTCGCGAGTGGCCGTGCACGCACGCGATTCCCGGCGCGCCAGACGCGTGAGGCGAGCGAGGCGATCGCGCGCCGGCACGGGCTCGATGCCGCGCGCACGATCTACGCACAGCAGCGGCCCGACGTGATCGACGCCGGCGTGTTCCACAATGACGTGATCGCCGTCGGCGAAGGGACGTTCCTGTTCTGCCACGAGCGCGCGTTCGTCGACCAGGACGCGGTGCTCGCGGCGCTGCAGGATGCCGTCGGCCCGGCGTTTCGGGCGATCGTGATCCGCGACGACGAGCTGTCGGTCGCCGACGCCGTCGGAACGTATCTGTTCAACAGCCAGCTGCTGCCGCGCGAGGACGGCC
>DATEIQ010000150.1:0-6721 GCA_035278845.1 Casimicrobiaceae bacterium
AAGCGCTTCGCCGATTGCGAAGTCGCCGATCTGTCGCAAGCCGAATGGGGCCGCAAGGAAATCGCGATCGCGGAGACCGAGATGCCCGGGCTCATGGCGATCCGCGAGGAATTCGCGCCGGAGCAGCCGCTGCGCGGCGCGCGCGTCGCAGGCAGCCTGCACATGACGATCCAGACCGCGGTGCTGATCGAGACGCTGCAGGCGCTCGGCGCCGACGTGCGCTGGGCGTCGTGCAACATCTATTCGACGCAGGACCACGCGGCCGCCGCGATCGCCGCGCGCGGCACGCCGGTGTTCGCGTACAAAGGCGAGACGCTCGAGCGCTACTGGGAGTTCACGCACCGGATCTTCGAGTGGAGCGGCGGCCAGACGCCGAACATGATCCTCGACGACGGCGGCGACGCGACGCTGCTCGTGCATCTGGGCGCGCAGGCCGAAACCGACCGCTCGCTCATCTCGCATCCGACGAGCGAGGAGGAGGAGGCGCTGTTCGCCGCGATCGCGAAGCGGCTCGACGCGTCGCCCGGGCTCTATTCGCGCATCAAGCGCGAGATCCGCGGCGTCACCGAGGAGACGACCACCGGCGTGAAGCGCCTCTATCAGATGCACAAGGAGAACCGGCTAGGCTTCCCCGCCATCAACGTCAACGACTCGGTGACGAAGAGCAAGTTCGACAACCTGTACGGATGCCGTGAATCGCTGGTCGACGGCATCAAGCGCGCGACCGACGTGATGGTCGCGGGCAAGGTGGCGCTGGTGTGCGGCTACGGCGACGTCGGCAAGGGCTCGGCGCAGGCGCTGCGCGCGCTGGCCGCGCAGGTGTGGATCGCCGAGATCGACCCGATCTGCGCGCTGCAGGCGGCGATGGAGGGCTATCGCGTCGTCACCGTCGACGACGCGTGCGACAAGGCGGACATCTTCGTCACCGCGACGGGCAACATCGACGTCATCACGCACGACCACATGCGGCGGATGAAGAACAACGCGATCGTCTGCAACATCGGTCACTTCGACAACGAAATCGACGTCGCGTCGCTGCGGCAGTACCGGTGGGAGAACATCAAGCCGCAGGTCGACCACATCGTGTTCGAGGACGGCAAGCGGATCATCCTGCTCGCCGAGGGACGTCTCGTGAACCTCGGTTGCGGCACCGGGCACCCGTCGTACGTGATGAGCTCGTCGTTCGCGAACCAGGTGATGGCGCAGATCGAGCTGTGGACCGACGCGCGCGAGAAGGCCGGCCGGTATCCAGTGGGCGTGTACGTGCTGCCGAAGCATCTGGACGAGAAGGTCGCGCGGCTGCAGCTCTCGAAGCTCGGTGCGAAGCTGACGGAGCTTTCCGACAAGCAGGCGCGCTACATCGGCGTGCATCGCCGGGGGCCGTATAAACCCGACACCTACCGATACTAGGATCGAGGATCAAGGACCGAGCGTGGGTGCAGTCTCGTCTCCGGCACGTCTCTAAAGACATGCGCATCGCGGTAATCGGGGCCGGCGGCGTGGGCGGCTACTTCGGGGCGAAGCTCGCGAAGGCCGGCCACGACGTCGCGTTCGTCGCCCGCGGTGCGCACCTCGAAGCGATACGCGCGAACGGCCTCGTCGTCGAGAGTGCCGGCGGCAATGTCGTATTGCCGAAGGTGACGGCAACGGACGATCCGGGATCGCTCGCGCCGGTCGACGTCGTGATGTTCTGCGTGAAGCTGTGGGACGTCGAGCAGGCAGCGGCGCAGGTCGCACCGCTGTGCGCGAAGGGCGGCGTCGTGATCCCGTTCCAGAACGGCATCGACAGCGTCGACATTCTCGCGCGCACGCTCGGTGAACAGCACGTGCTCGGCGGCGTCGCGTACATCGCCGCGTCGATTCGTGCACCTGGCGTCATCGGACACGTGGGATCGATGGCGCGACTCCGCGTCGGCGCGTTCGAGGGCCGTGGCGGCGGACAGGCAAGCGCGTTCGTGGATGCATGCCGCGGCGCGGACGTCGACGCCGAGCTCGCATCCGACATCGGCCGTGCGATCTGGGAGAAATTCGTTTTCCTGAATGCGCTGTCAGGCCTGACGTGTCTCGCGCGCCAGCCGCTCGGCGTGGTGCGCAGCGATCCCGACCTTCGTGCGACCTTCGAGGCGTCGATGCGCGAGACGATCGCCGTCGCGGCGAAGAAGGGCATCGCTTTCGACGACGAGTTCGTCGGCCGCCAGTTGCGCGCGCTCGACGGGCTACCGGCCGAGATGCGCGCATCGATGCTCGGCGATCTCTCGAGCGGCCGCAGGCTCGAGGCGCCGTGGCTTTGCGGTCGCGTCGCAGGCCTCGCGGCGAAGTCGGGCATCGCCGCACCTGTCAACGCAACGATCTACGCGGGCCTCAAGCCGTACGTCGACGGCGCGCGCCGCTGACGCGACGCCGCACGCGCAATCGATTCCGATCCCTTAAATGGAGGCCGCATGCGACTCTTGCTGACGTGGCTCGTGAACGCGCTGGCGCTGCTCGCGCTGCCGTATCTGTTCAAGTCGATCCAGGTCGACGATTTCCTCACGGCGCTGCTCGCCGCGCTCGTCCTCGGCCTCGTCAACGCGCTGATCCGGCCGGTGCTCGTGCTGCTCACGCTGCCCGTCACACTGCTGACGCTCGGCCTGTTCATCTTCGTCATCAACGGGCTGCTGTTCTGGTTCGTCGGCTCGTTCGTGCCCGGCTTTCACGTCGCGGGATTCTGGGCGGGCGTCTTCGGCGCGATCGTCTACAGCATCATCTCGTGGGTGTTGTCGGCGCTGATTCCGGATCGCAAGCCATCATGATCGTACCGGCCGCCGCGGCGCCGCTCTACAGCCTCGAATTCTTCCCGCCGAAAACGGAAGAGGGCGTGGCCAAGCTGCGCACGGCGCGCCGCGATTTTGCGGCATTGAAGCCCGCGTTCTGCTCGGTGACCTTCGGCGCCGGCGGCTCGACGCGCGAAGGCACGCTCGCGACGGTGCTCGAGATCCGCGCCGAAGGCATGGAAGGCGCGCCGCACCTGTCGTGCATCGGCAGCACGCGCGACGGCATTCGCGACGTGCTCGACCGGTATCGCAGCCACGGCATCCGTCACCTGGTCGCGCTGCGCGGCGACCTGCCTTCCGGAAGCGCGGACGTCGGCGAATTCCGCTACGCGAACGAGCTCGTCGAGTTCATCCGCGGCGAGACGGGCGACTGGTTCCACGTCGACGTCGCCGCGTACCCCGAATACCACCCGCAATCGCGCAACGCGGACGATGATCTCGCGAGCTTCGAGCGCAAGATCCGCGCGGGCGCCGATTCGGCGATCACGCAGTACTTCTTCAACGCCGACGCGTACTGGAGCTTCGTGGACGCGTGCGCCGGCCGCGGGCTCGACGTGCCGATCGTTCCCGGCATCATGCCGATATCGAGCTTCACGAAGCTCGCGCGCTTCTCGGACGCCTGCGGTGCCGAGATTCCGCGCTGGATTCGCCGCCGCCTCGAGGGCTTCGGCGACGATTCGGCGTCCATTCGCGCGTTCGGGCTCGACGTGGTGACGAGAATGTGCGCGTCGCTGCTCGAACGCGGCGCGCCGGGGCTGCACTTCTACACGCTCAACCAGCCGACACTGACCGCGACGATCTGGCGCGCGCTGGGACTGACTTCGGGGTCAGAGCAATAAGTCGACTTATTGCTCTGACCCCAAAGTCAGCCGTGGCCCGGCGTGTAGGAAACGAGCTCGAGCAGCGTGTGCTGCGCGCGAATGGCGTTCATGCCGTCGCGGCGATCGCCGCGCTCCAGGTATTCGGCGTCCTTCTCCTCGCGCACCGGCGCGCCGACCGCCGGCGCGTACCAGATAACGTAATTGCACGTCGTCGGATAGCGCCAGAACTCCTCATCGTCGAGGCGCATCAGCACGCGCATGCGGATGGCGTCGAATTCGCCGGCGGGCGTGCGGATCTTTTCCCAGTCGCCGACGCGAACGTAGCGATTGATCTGGCCCGGGCGGTTGAGCCGCTCGTTGAAGTTGTCCACCCATTGGTTCCACGTCGCGCCCGGCGCGAGCGGATAGCGGTAGCGCATGAGCGGCGTCGCGAACCGGCGGGTTTCGATGTCCATCAATGCGCCGACCTCGACCAGGCCCGGAGCGGACAGCAACTCGTCGCGCTCGTAATCGACCCCGGGACCCTTCAGCGTGACGCGCACCGAGATGCCGCCGGCGCCGACGGCAGTGATCTCGTGCGTCTCCTCCCACACGACCGGCATGCGGAACCCTTCGCGGCCGCGGTAGACCCAGCGCGCGCCGACGACGGGCGTCGGTGCCGCGGCCACCGGACCGCCGGTGGCGCCCGGCTGATCGACCGTCGCGCACGCGACGAGAAATCCGGAAAACGAAAGCGCGGCAATCAGGACAAGCGTTCGCGTCGACATCGCTTTCTCCGTAATTCTGCGATGCTCATGCAAACAGCGCGAATCGGGACGCTGTTCCTATTTCGTGGCGTCCGTCACCGCGCCGACGCTCGCCGTCGACACGAGGCGCATGTATTTCGCGAGCAAGCCGCGCGTGTAGCGCGGCGCGGGCGGCTTCCATCGCGCACGGCGCGCGGCGAGCGTCGCGTCGTCGACGTTCAGCTGGATCAGCAGCCGATGCGCGTCGATCGTGATCGAATCGCCTTCCTCGATCAGCGCGATCGTGCCGCCGGCGTACGCTTCCGGCGCGACGTGACCGACGACCATGCCCCACGTGCCGCCCGAGAAGCGGCCGTCGGTGATGAGCCCCACCGATTCGCCCAGCCCCTGACCGATCAGCGCGGACGTCGGCGCGAGCATCTCCTGCATGCCCGGTCCGCCCTTCGGACCTTCGTAGCGGATGACGATGACGTCACCGGCTCGGATCTTTCGCGCCATGATCGCTTCCATGCACGCGGGCTCGGAATCGAACACGCGCGCAGGTCCGGTGATCGCCGGGTTCTTGAGTCCGGTGATCTTGGCGACGCAACCTTCCGGGGCGAGATTCCCGCGCAGGATGGCGAGATGCCCCTGCGCGTACATCGGCTTGTCGAGCGGACGAATGACGTCCTGGTCGGCGCGCGGCTTCGGCGGCACGGCCCCGAGCTCCTCGCCGAGCCTGCGCCCTGTGATCGTCATGCAATCGCCGTTCAGCAAGCCCGCGTCGAGCAGCATTCGCAGCACCTGCGGCACGCCGCCCGCGGCGTTGAAGTCGACCGCAACGTAACGTCCCGACGGCTTCAAATCGCACAGCACGGGGACCCGCTTGCGGATGCGCTCGAAGTCGTCGATCGACCACTCGACTTCCGCCGCGTGCGCGATCGCGAGGTAGTGCAGCACGGCGTTGGTCGACCCGCCGGTGGCCATGACGAGCGAAATGGCGTTCTCGATCGACGCGCGCGTGATGATGTCGCGCGGCTTCAGATTCTTTTCGATCGCGCGCACCAGGATGCGCGCCGATTCCGCCGACGAGTCGGCCTTCTCGTGATCGGGTGCGGCGAGCTGCGAGCTTCCGAGCAGGCTCATGCCGAGCGCTTCGAACGACGACGACATCGTGTTCGCCGTATACATGCCTCCGCACGCACCCACCGTCGGGCACGCGTTGCGCTCGATACCGTCGTAATCCTCCTTCGACATCGTGCCCGCCGCAAAGGCGCCCACCGCCTCGAACGGCGACACGATCGTCAGCGCCTGCCCTTTCCAGTGCCCGGGCTTGATCGTTCCCGCATAGACGTAAATGCCCGGGACGTCGATGCGCGCCATCGCCATCATGCCGGCCGGCATGTTCTTGTCGCAGCCGCCGACGACGAGCACGCCGTCCATGCACTGGCCGTTGACCGACGTCTCGATGGCGTCGGCGATCACTTCGCGCGACACCAGCGAGTACTTCATTCCCTCGGTGCCCATGCCGATGCCGTCGGTGACCGTCGGCACGCCGAACACCTGCGGCATTGCGCCCGCTTCCGAGAGTGCCGCCATCGCGCGATCGACGAGCGGCTGGATGCCGGCGTTGCACGGATTCATCGTGCTGTGGCCGTTGGCGACGCCCACGATCGGTTTCTCGAAATCCTCGTCGCCGAAGCCGACGGCGCGCAGCATGGCGCGGTTGGGGGAACGGGCGACGCCTGCGGTGATCAGGCGGGAGCGGCGATTGGCGGGCACGGGGGAACTCCGGCAGAGAGCAGCGACTCGGGGTGCATCAATGATACCGCCGGGCTCGAGAGCGCCGAGAATTGCACCAACGTCTCCGAGAAGCCTCGGAGATGTCTCGGAGATGTCTCGGAGATGTCTCGGAGATGTCTCGGAGGCGCGCACCGCGCGCGGTGTGCTATATCGGCGGCATGCTCGTGCACCCGCAATTCGATCCCATCGCGTTCCAGATCGGTCCGGTCGCGGTTCGCTGGTACGGCCTCATGTACCTCGCGGGCTTCGTGCTGTTCGTCGTGCTCGGCCGCCGCCGCGCGCGCGCGCATGCGCTGGCCGGCTGGCGTCCATCGGACGTCGACGACCTGCTGTTCTTCGGCGTGTTCGGCGTGATTCTCGGCGGCC
Organism: Casimicrobiaceae bacterium; assembly: GCA_035278845.1. Classification (GTDB taxonomy): domain Bacteria; phylum Pseudomonadota; class Gammaproteobacteria; order Burkholderiales; family Casimicrobiaceae; genus VBCG01. The sequence goes on from DATEIQ010000150.1 coordinate 6,529, forward strand.
GCCTCGGCTACGTGCTGTTCTACAAGCCGCTGTACTACCTCGCGCATCCGCTCGAGATCTTCGAGGTCTGGCACGGTGGAATGAGCTTCCATGGCGGATTTCTCGGCGTGCTGGTCGCGATGTGGTTCTTCGCGCACCGCCACGGCAAGACGTTTCTCGACGTCGCCGATTTCGTCGCGCCGCTCTGCCCCTT
>DATEIQ010000151.1:0-3400 GCA_035278845.1 Casimicrobiaceae bacterium
TCGAACGCGATCAAGTATTCGCCGCGCAACGCCACGGTCGAGCTCGCCGTCAGCGTGAGCGACGGCTGTGCGGTGCTCGACGTCATCGACGAGGGGCGCGGCGTCGCGCCCGCGGACCGGGCGCGCATCTTCGACTCGTTCTACCAGGGACCGGCGCCGGTCGATGGGCGCGTCAAGGGCTCGGGCCTCGGTCTCGCCATCGCGCGCGAATACGCGCAGGCGCAAGGCGGCCGGATCGAGGTCGGCGCGCGCCGCGACGGCAAGAGCGGTGCATGGTTTCGCCTGTCGCTGCCCCTCGCGGGTGTGGTGCGGGCGCCTGCGCCGGCGCCGGCGCTCGCGGACGGCCAATGAGGCGCGGTGTCGGGAAAATCGGCTTCGCGATCGCACTGGCGCTGGCCGGATGCGCGACGCCGCCGACGCCCATCATGCCCGCGGACATCGATTACGATCCGGAAGCGTATGTGACGCCGCCGGCGTCGCCGCTCGTCGAGTCGCCGCCTGTCGAGCCGGTCGAGCCGGTTGAACCTCCGCCGATTGCGGAGCCTGCGCCCGCCGCAGCCCCGCCCACGTCGACCCCGGCCGCGGGCAACACCTCGGCCGATCCACCCGCGGTCGTCATCGGTCCGGCCCCGGCGGCCGAGCCGACGGAGGATCAGCAAATGATCGCGCTCCTCGCCGATTTGCAGCGCTACGGCACGCTGCAGAACGACGAGCTGAAAAAGGAACTCACCGCGGCCGGGCAGGCGCTCGCGCGTCAACGGACCGACGTGAACCGCGTTCGTCTCGCCGTGCTCTATACGCTGGTGCGCAATTCGCCGCAGGACGATCAGCGCGCGCTCCAGTTGTTCGAGAACGTCGCGAAGAGTGCGCCCGCCGGTTCCCCGGTGCGCCATCTCGCCTCGGTGCTGCAGTCGCAGGTCATCGAACGCCAGCGGGCTGTTCGCGACGAGCAGCAGAAGGCCGACGCGGCGATTCAGAAACTCGAGGCACTGCGGGCGATGGAACGCAGCCTGCTGCGCGACCGTGTCCGCAGCGGCGGCGGCGGCGGCGCGTCCGGCGGCGGCGGCTCGGGCCACTGACAGCCCGAGGCTTGCGAGCGGTCGCCTTGCCGTGCCCCCGCCCGGCGCCCACATTGCAACGAGAGACTCCGATACATGCCCAACACACTGGCTCCGACACTGAACCGACCCATGCCCAAGACAACCCGCGGTGACATCCTGCTGGTCGACGACGATCCCGACCTCCTCAAGCTGATCAGCCTGCGGCTCACGTCGGCCGGCTATCGCGTGCGCACGGCGGACAGCGGGGAAACCGCGCTCGCCACCATCGCGGTCGAGCGTCCGGCGGCGGTGATCTCCGACCTGCGGATGCCGGGCATCGATGGCCTGCAACTGTTCGAGGCCATCTACCGGCAGCACCCGGCCCTGCCAGTCATCATCCTCACCGCGCACGGCACGATCCCGGATGCCGTAAGCGCCACCCAGCGCGGCGTATTCGGCTTTCTCACGAAGCCGTTCGACAGCCAGGACCTGCTGCAGAAGGTGGCGGCGGCGCTCGAGTTGTCGGGCGGCGAGCCGGCGGGCAGCGACACGACCGCCGGCGAATGGCGCGCCGGCATCATCACGCGCAGTCCCCGCATGGAAGATCTGCTGCGGCAGGCGAAGCTCGTCGCCGACTCCGACGCGAGCGTGCTGATCTTCGGCGAATCGGGAACGGGCAAGGAGTTGCTCGCACGTGCCATCCACCAGGCGAGCCGGCGCCGCGAGCGCAGCTTCGTCGCGGTCAATTGCGGCGCGATTCCCGGCGACCTGCTCGAATCCGAGCTGTTCGGCCACGCGCGCGGCGCGTTCACCGGCGCGGTGCAGGCGCACAAGGGGCTGTTCCAGGCGGCCGACGGCGGCACGCTGTTCCTCGACGAGATCGGCGACATGCCGCTGCCGCTGCAGGTGAAGCTGCTGCGCGTGCTGCAGGAAGGCGAAGTGCGTCCGGTCGGCGCCACGCAATCGATGCCGGTCGACGTGCGCGTGATTTCGGCGACGCACCGCGACCTCGACTCGCAGCGCGCGCAGGGTTTATTCCGGGAGGACCTGTACTACCGGTTGAACGTCGTGTCGCTGAAGCTGCCGTCGCTCGCCGAGCGGCGAGAGGACATTCCGCTGCTCGCCGTGCACATTCTCGGACGGCTCGCCGAGCGCTATCGCAAGCCGCCATCGACGCTTGCGCCCGACGCAATGGCGCTGCTGGTTGCCGCACCCTGGCCCGGGAACGTTCGCCAACTGCTGAACCTGCTCGAGCAAGCCGTCGCGCTCACGCCGACGCCGGTGATTCCAGCGACGCTCGTGGCGGCCGCGCTCAAGGAGGATGCCGCCGCGCTCGTGCCGTTCGAGGAGGCACGCAAGTCGTTCGAGCGCGACTACCTGGTGCGGCTTCTGAAGATCACCGGCGGCAATGTCACGCAGGCCGCGCAACTTGCGAAGCGCAACCGCACCGAGTTCTACAAGCTGCTTCAACGCCATCGTCTCGAGCCCGGCATGTTCAAGGAAGCGAAGGCCTGAACCGATTGCAAAAATCACCGACGGTATGCGCAGGCGCAGCACGCTTGGCATGTCGCTGTCGAACGACATCCGGATCGTCTAAAGATCAAGTGATTAGGTGTTTTGCAGCAAGTCGCGTCGGCACGCTGCGACAGATGTTCCGCGATGGCCGCTGCGCAGGCGCAGCATTTTCAGCCGTCGATCGCCGGTTGCACCGCGAAAACAGCCACCCGTCATCGTTCGCAACGGTCCATTTTCGCGTGGCACGTCGATTGCTTTTAGTCGCTCGACACGACGACGCGCATGTGCGTCGTAAAGCGAGCCGACATCATGGACATGCGGATACCCGAACTCGATCCACCCGGCAACGCCGCCTCGATCACCGCGGCGGAATCGGAATCGAAGCGCGACGAAGAATCGCGTGCGCAGCAGGCTGCGCTCGAGGAGCTCGCCGACCGCATCAACGCCGCGCGGAGCATCGTCTAGCGCGCGGCGCGTCGCGCCGCAGCGGCGCGCGCACGCGCGATCATCGAAATCCCCCGCGCCCGCGATTGCCTGCGGGCGTTTTTTTGTGCGCTATCCTCCCATCGGTGCGAAACGCGACCGCGCCTCGGTGGCCTGCGTTCGTGAACGTGGTGTGAACGCGATGGGCGGTCCCGAAGCGCCGGTGGTGCTGGCTTTCATCCGGAGCGCGCAAAAGCGCAGACGGCCGTGAGCAAGGGCTGACCCGATGAAGCAGTATCTGGAGCTCGTCCGCACGATTCTCGCGACGGGTAGCTGGCAGGACAACCGCACGGGCATCCGCTCGATCGCGATTCCGGGCGCGTGCATGCGATTCGACCTCGACGAGGGGTTTCCCGCTGTCA
>DATEIQ010000152.1:0-3001 GCA_035278845.1 Casimicrobiaceae bacterium
CGGTTGCGGCCGTACTTCGCGAGCTGCGCGTTCGCATCCTTCTCCGGACCGCCGGCGCAGAACGTGCACTTGTCCATCTTGCCGCGCACGCCGAACGCGCCGGCCTGCGGGAACTGCGGCGCTCCAAACGGGCACGCGTAGAAGCAATAACCGCAGCCGATGCAGAGGTCCTTGTCGTGGAGGACCACGCCGTCATCGGTTTTGTAGAAGCAATCGACCGGGCAGACGGCCATGCACGGCGCATCCGAGCAATGCATGCAGGCTACCGAGATCGAGCGCTCTCCGGGCACGCCGTCGTTCAGCGTCACGACGCGGCGGCGATTCACGCCCCATGGAATCTCGTGTTCCTGCTTGCACGCGGTGACGCAGCTGTTGCACTCGATGCAACGCTCGGCATCGCACAGGAATTTCATTCTGGCCATGGTCCTATCCTCGCTATCAGTGGCGCAAGGCCGCCCCAAGCCACTGCCGCCCCCTGGTTGGGCAGCGAGTGCAGCGAGCGTGGGGGGCGTTCATCTACGCGGTGAACTTCTCGACTTGGCAAAGGGTGGTCTTGGTTTCCTGCATCATCGTCACCGAGTCGTACCCGTACGTCGTCGCGGTGTTGACGGCCTCGCCGCGGACGATCGGCGCCGCGCCCTCGGGGTAGAACTCGAGCATGTCCTTGCCCATCCACCAGCCGGCGAAGTGGAACGGCATGAACGTGGTGCCCTTGCCTACGCGGTCGGTCACCTGCGCCTTCGCCTTGAGCTGCGCGCCGGTGGCTGTCTTCACCCAGACGTACTCGCCGTTGCGCACGCCGCGGTCGTTGGCGTCCGACGGATTGATCTCGACGAAGCCCTCCTGCTGCAACTCGGCGAGCCAGCGGTTGCTGCGCGTCTCGTCGCCGCCGCCCTCGTACTCGACGAGGCGGCCGGAGGTCAGGATCAGCGGGAATTTCTCCGCGATCTTGTTCTCGACGTTCGCCTGCTGGACGCTCTTGAACAGCGTCGGCAGCCGCCAGAACGCCTTCTTGTCGTCGTGCGTCGGGTACTTGGCGACCAAGTCCGGCCGCGGCGAGTAAATCGGCTCGCGGTGCTGCGGGATGCCGTCGGGGAAGTTCCACACGACGGCGCGCGCCTTCGCATTGCCCCAGAAGTGCACGTTGTGCTTCATCGTCACGCGCTGGATGCCGCCCGAGAGGTCGGTCTTCCAGTTCTTGCCTTCCGCGGCCTTCTTCTCGGCATCGGTCAGCTCGTCCCACCAGCCGATCTTCTTCATCAGCACGTGGTCGAACTCCGGATAGCCGGTGGTGATCTCGGAGCCCTTCGGAAACGAGCCGTCCTCGGCGAGCAGCGACACGCCGTCGCGCTCGACGCCGAAGTTCGCGCGGAAGCACCCGCCGCCGTCCATCATGGTGCGCGACGTCATGTACAGGTTCGGTGAACCGGGGTGCTTGATCTCGGGCGTTCCGTAGCACGGCCATGGCAGGCCGTAGTAGTCGCCGTCGCACGGCCCCCCCTTGGCGCGGAGCGTCTTGACGTCGAACGTGTGCATGTTCTTCATGTGGAGCTTCAGCCGCTCTGGCGACTGGCCCGTGTAGCCGATCGTCCAGGTCGCGCGGTTGATCTCCTTCAGCACCGATTCGGGCGTGGGCTCCTCGAACTTGGCGTCGCCGTCGGGCTTCCAGAGCTCGTAGTTCTTGACGAACTCGGGCCCGAAACCGAACTTCTTCGCCAGCGCATACATGATTGCCTGATCGGTCTGCGACTCGAACAGCGGCCGGATCACGCGTTCGCGCCACTGCAGCGAGCGGTTCGATGCGGTGACGCTGCCCGACGTCTCGAGCTGCGTGCACGCGGGCAGCAGGTAGACGCCGTCCTTGCGCACCATCGCGGCCATCGCGGCCGTCGCGGACGGATAGGGATCGATGACGGCGAGGACGTCGAGCTTCTTCATCGCTTCGACCATTTCCTTGCCGCGCGACTGGCTGTTCGGCGCGTGACCCCAGTAGACACAGGCGCGCAGGTTGCTGTCCTGGTCGATCAGCTCGTTCTTCTCGAGCACGCCGTCGATCCAGCGCGACACCGTCGTGCCCGACTTTTCCATCATCGCCTGCGATGCGAACTGCTTCAGCATCCAGTCGTAGTCGACGCCCCACACGGCCGCGAAATGCTTCCACGCGCCCGTCGACACGCCGTAGTAGCCCGGCAGCGAGTCGGGGTTCGGCCCGATGTCGGTGGCGCCCTGAACGTTGTCGTGACCGCGGAAGATGTTGGCGCCGCCACCCGAAACGCCGATGTTGCCGAGCGCGAGCTGCACGATGCACGATGCACGGACGAACGCGTTGCCGATCGAGTGCTGCGTCTGCCCCATGCACCAGACGAGCGTGGACGGCCGGTTCTTCGCCATCATCTCGGCGATCTTGTAGATCTGCGCTTCCGGAACGCCGGTAACCTCTTCGACCTTGTCGGGCGTCCACTTGGCCATGACGTCTTCCTTGACCTTGTCCATGCCGTAGACGCGGTCGTGGATGTACTTGTCGTCCTGCCAGTTGTTCTTGAAGATGTGATACAGCACGCCGAACAGGAACGCGACGTCGGTGCCGGAGCGGAACCGCACGTAGTAATCGGCTTTTGCCGCCGTGCGCGTGAACCGGGGATCGGCGACGATCATCTTCGCGCCGGTTTCCTTCGCGTGCAGCATGTGCATCACCGACACCGGATGCGCCTCGGCCGCGTTCGATCCGATGTACAACGCGCACTTCGTGTTCTGCATGTCGTTGTACGAGTTGGTCATCGCGCCGTAGCCCCACGTGTTCGCGACGCCGGACACGGTGGTCGAGTGACAGATGCGCGCCTGGTGATCCATGTTGTTCGTACCGAAGAACGACACGAACTTGCGCAGCAGGTACGACTGCTCGTTGCTGTGCTTCGAGCTGCCGATCCAGAACACGGCGTCGGGGCCCGACTCCTTCTTGATCGCGAGCAGCTTGTCGCCGAGCTCGTTGATCGCCTGCTCC
>DATEIQ010000153.1:0-19523 GCA_035278845.1 Casimicrobiaceae bacterium
AGCATCTTCATCGCCCGCGGCATCACGGGCCCGCTCAACCGGCTTGCGAAGGGCGCCGCCCGCATCAGCCGCGGCGATTATTCGCAGCCGATCGAGATCGCGACCGGTGACGAGATCGGCGCGGTCGCGCAGGCGTTCAACCGCATGCGCGAGGGGATCGAGTCGCACGAGAAGGAGATCCTTCGCCTCGCCTACGAGGACCGGCTGACCGGACTGCCGAACCGTGCGCTGTTCAACGACCGGCTGGCGGGTGCCGTGAACCTCGCGCGGCGCAACGGCACGCCGCTCACGGTGATGCTGATGGACCTCGACCGCTTCAAGCACATCAACGACACGCTCGGTCATACGATCGGCGACAACGTGCTGCGGGAGGTCGCGACGCGGCTGCGCGCGGCGCTGCGCGAATCGGACACGATCGCGCGTCTTGGCGGCGACGAATTCGGCGTGCTCCTGCCCACGGGCAACGAGGACCAGATCGGCGAGGTGGTACACAAGATCCTGCGAGCCATCGAGCAGCCGATCGATGCCGATGGCCAGTGGCTCGACGTCGGCGCAAGCATCGGCATCGCCCGCTTTCCCGAGCACGGCGACAAGCCCGACACGCTGATCTCGCGCGCCGACGTCGCGATGTATCTGGCGAAGGCTGCGAACTCCGAGTTCGCCTTCTACGATGCGACCCACGACGGGACGCAGCAGGAGCAGTTGTCGCTGCTCGGCGAGCTGCGCCGGGCGATGGAGCGGCAGGAGCTTCGGGTCTACTTCCAGCCCAAGATCGACCTGCGCACCGGTCGCACGCGCGGCGTTGAGGCGCTGGTGCGCTGGATGCACCCGATGCGGGGCATCGTGCCGCCGATCGAGTTCATGCCGTTCGCCGAGCGCACCGGCTTCGTCCGCACGGTGACGCGCTTCGTGCTGGAGACGGCGCTCACGCGTTGCGGGCAATGGCTTGCGCAGGGAATGCGGCTGCAGGTTTCGGTCAACATCTCGGTGCGCGACCTGCAGAACACCGATTTGCCGGACATCGTCGCGAGCCTGCTTGCAACCTGCGCCGTGCCGCCCGAGCTCGTGTGCCTCGAGATCACCGAGAGCAGCTTCATGGAGAACCCGCAGCGCGCGCTGCACACGCTGGGCCGCCTGCACGCGCTGGGCATCCGCTTGTCGATCGACGACTTCGGTACGGGCTTTTCCTCCCTCGCGTACCTGCGCAAGCTGCGCGTGCACGAGATCAAGATCGACCGCACGTTCATCGCGGCGATGGAAGACAGCGACGACATGGTGATCGTCCGTTCGACGATCGAGCTGGCCCACAACCTCGGGCTGAAGGTGGTCGCCGAAGGCATCGAGGACGAGAAGAGCCTCGCACGCCTGCGCGCGATGGACTGCGACGAGGCGCAGGGCTTCTTCATGAGCCGGCCGCTGCCCGAGGAGCGGCTGCTCGAGTGGCTGCAAACGTCGCCACATGGCCTTCGCGGCGGCGACGTCCGCACGCTGCCGCTGCTCCGCTACGCGTAGCCGCCCGGCGCGGTCGAGCGGCGCACGTACTCGTTCGTTTGCAAGGCCGGCTGGCGGCGTGCTAGCGTTGGCGGATCAACGCGGAGAACACGCCATGCCTTCCTTCGACATCGTGTCCGAAGTCAACCAGGTCGAGGTGCGCAATGCCGTCGACCAGGCGAACAAGGAGCTCGGAACGCGCTTCGACTTCAAGGGCTCGGACGCGCGCGTCGAGTACGACGGGAAAGCGCTGACGCTGTTCGCGGACGACGAGTTCAAGCTGAAGCAGGTGACCGACATCCTCGTCGCCAAGCTGACGAAGCGGCAGGTCGACGTGCGCTCGCTCAAGTACGGCGATCCGGAGAAGATTTCCGGCAACAAGGTGAAGCAGGCGGTGACCGTTCGCACCGGCGTCGAGCAGGAACTCGCGAAGAAGATCGTCCGGCTGCTGAAGGACAGCAAGCTCAAGGTGCAGGGATCGATCCAGGGCGACGCGATTCGCGTTTCCGGCGCGAAGAAAGACGACTTGCAGTCAGCGATCGCGCTCGCGCGGAAGTCGATCACCGACTATCCGCTGCAGTATCAGAACTTCCGCGACTGAAGACTACTTCGGGGTCACGGGCGGCGACTTCGCTGGCGTCAGCGTAGTCGCCGATTTCGACCCCGAAGTTGGGACTTCGACTTCGCTGGCGTCAGCGTAGCCGCCGATTTCGACCCCGAAGTTGGGACTAGGCGAAGTCGGCGGCGAGCGCGGCACGCGACGCGGGCGACAGCGTCACCTGCGCGCGGTATTCCGGATGGTCGATGCCGACTGCGACGTCGCGCCCGTCCCTGAACGCGGCGATCATCGCGGGCGTCAGCTCGAAGCGCACGAAGTGCACGGCCGACGTCTTGTCGTCGGTCTCGCGCTCGAGATCCTCGTCGGCGATCGCGCGCACATCGGGAAAGCCCTCGACGCGAACATACACGGCGTCCTCGATGCCGCGCAGCCGCGCGAGCGCATCGCGCCGCTCGTCGACGTTCTCGTATTCGATCAGCATCGTCGCCTTGAGATTGCGCCCGTCGGGTACGAGCGGATTGTAGACTTCGAGCTCTTCCTGGATGCCGGCTTCCTCGAACGTCTTCTCGATGCGGAGCATCTCCTGGATCTGGTAGCGGATCGTGAGCTCGTCCTCGAAGAGCAGCGTCACGTGCTCGCCGACATGGATCGTGCGATCGCGCTTGTGCGCGAGCACGCGCGCGCGAAACGCCTTCCGCTCTTTCGCGTAGGCCTCGAGCGTCAGCAGGCTGTCACGCGTGATGGCTGGCATTGTTTCCCGTCACCCGAGGCCGTAGGCGATGCACAGCAGCGTCAGCGGGTGCAGTTTGCGCGCCTTGCCTTCGCCGCTACCCTGCGCGATGCCCTGCTCGATCCGGCGCCCGGCGATCGGACAGTCGGAGCTGATGAAATCGGGATCTCCATCGGCCATCCGGCTGAACACCGGTTTGCCGATCTTCATCGAATCCGCGAAGAACTCGCGCTTCACGCCCCAGCTGCCGTCGTGCCCGGCGCAGCGCTCGACGGTATTGACCGTTGTGTCCGGAATCCATTCCAGCGCCTCGCGCGTCTTCTGCCCGACGTTCTGCACGCGCGAGTGACAAGGGATGTGATAGCTCACCTTGCCGAGTCCGCGCTTGAACGACTTGTCGAGCAGTCCGTCGCGCTCGCGCAGGACGAAATACTCGAACGGGTCGAACATCGCGTCGGCGACCGCCTGCACGTCGGAATCGTCGGGGAACAGCAGCGGCAGCTCCTGCTTGAACATCAGCGTGCACGACGGCACCGGCGTCACGATGGCGTAACCGGCCCGGGCGAGGGGCGCGAGCACCGCGATGTTCCGGCTTGCGAGCGACTCGACCCGCTCGAGATCGCCGATCTCGAGCTTCGGCATGCCGCAGCACGCGTCACCCGCAACGACTTGGTAGGGGACCTCGAAGTGCGTGAGCAGCCGCAGCAGGTCGTTGCCGATGCCCGGCTCGTTGTAGTTGACGTAGCACGTCGAGAAGATCGCTACCTTCCCTGGCGAGCGCTGGCCGTCGCGAACGGGCCACTTGAGCGAAGGCGGCGCGGATTCGCGAAAACGCCGCTCCGCGTAAGGCGGAAGCCACGCGTCCTCGGCCACGCCGATGACGCTTTGCATCACCTTGCGTACCAGCGGGGACGAATTGGCCTTGTTGACCGCCTGTACGACCACCGGGATCGTCGCGAGCTTGCCGACCGCATCGGTCGACGTCAGCAGCCGGTCGCGCGCCGAAACCGGCCGATTGCGAAACCGGTACGCCTTCGCGCGCAGCATCAAGTGCGGGAAATCGACGTTCCACGGATGCGGCGGAACGTACGGGCACTTGGTCATGTAGCAAACGTCGCACAGATAACACTGGTCGACGACTTTCCAGTAATCCGCCTTCGCGACGCCGTCGACCTCCATCGTCGAGCTTTCGTCGACGAGGTCGAACAGCGTCGGAAAGGCGCCGCACAGCGAGACGCAGCGCCGGCAGCCGTGACAGATGTCGAAGATCCGCTCCTGCTCCTTGTACAGCGCGGCCTCGTCGTAGAACTCGGGGTCGCGCCACGCGAGCGGATGGCGGGTCGGCGCCTGCAGGTTGCCTTCGCGCAGCGTCACGTCGGCCGTTCGATGCGTTTAGTCGGCGAGCGAATCGAGCGCCTTCTGGAAGCGGTTGGCGTGCGACCGCTCGGCTTTCGCGAGCGTCTCGAACCAGTCGGCGATTTCGTCGAAGCCCTCGCCCCGCGCCGCCTTGGCCATGCCCGGATACATGTCGGTGTATTCATGCGTTTCGCCGGCCACGGCCGCCTTCAGGTTGTCGCGGCTCGCACCGATCGGCAGATCGGTAGCGGGATCGCCGACGGCGGACAGGTAATCGAGGTGACCGTGCGCGTGACCCGTCTCACCCTCCGCCGTGGAACGGAAGAGCGCCGCCACGTCGTTCTGCCCCTCGACGTCGGCCTTGTTCGCGAAATACAGGTAGCGGCGGTTCGCCTGCGATTCGCCTGCGAACGCGGCCTTCAGGTTGTCGTGCGTCTTCGTGCCCTTCAGTGGTTTCATTGCCGGACTCCTTGTGAGATCTCTCGCGGATTTACGGTGAATCGGCTCGCATCGTCCGGGCCGGTGCGGAGCGCGTGTCCCGTCGCGCCGGCCACGCAGTCATTTTGAATTCGCGCTGCAAGCATGTCCAATCAACTATGACAATTCTTTCGATAAAAGTTGCTTATGATGCACGTCCGTCCACGGTTCGCTAGTCGATTCGCTCGTACGCGGGCAGCGTCAGGAACTCCACGAACGTGTCGTTGTTCACGAGATCCGCGAAGATGCGCGCGGCCTCGTCGTACTGGCCCTCCGCGTACGCGGCGCCGAGCAGACTGCGGATGCCCGCCAGTTCCTGCGGCAGCAGCGTTGCGACGAGCTCTTTCGTGACCTTGCGGCCGTCGTCGAGCGTGCCCTTCGGCGAGCGGATCCACTGCCACACCTGCGAGCGCGATATTTCCGCCGTGGCGGCGTCCTCCATCAGGTTGAAGATCGGGACAGCGCCCTGCCCGGCAAGCCAGGCGCCGATGTACTGGATCGCGACGTTGATGTTGAGCCGCAAGCCCTTTTCGGTGATCGGCTGCTCCGGCTCGAACCGCAAAAGGTCGGCGCCGCCGACGCGCACGTCGTCGCGTTTTTTCGACGCGATCTGGTTGGGCTGCGGCATCAGTCGGTCGAACGCTTCCTTCGCGACCGGCACGAGGCCCGGATGCGCGACCCACGTTCCGTCGTGGCCGTACGTCGCCTCGCGCTCCTTGTCGGCCTTGACCTTGGCGAAAGCCTCCGCATTTGCCGCCTCGTCGTTCTTGACCGGGATCTGCGCGGCCATGCCGCCCATCGCGTGCGTGTTGCGCCGATGGCAGGTGTGCACGAGCAGCTCCGCATAACTCTTCATGAAGTGCGTCGTCATCGTGACAAGGGCGCGGTCGGCCAGGCAGAAATCGCGATTGCTGCGGAATTTCTTGATGCAGCTGAAGATGTAATCCCAGCGGCCGGCGTTGAGTCCGGCGGAATGATGCCGCAGCTCGTACAGGATCTCGTCCATCTCGAACGCGGCGAGAATCGTCTCGATCAGCACGGTCGCCTTGATCGTCCCCCGCGGGATGCCGAGGTCGTCCTGCGCCATCACGAACACGTCGTTCCACAGGCGCGCCTCGAGATGGCTCTCGAGCTTCGGCAGGTAGAAATACGGTCCGCTCCCCCGCGCGAGCAGCCCCTTCGCGTTGTGGAAGAAGTAGATCGCAAAATCGAAGATGCCGCCCGAAATTGGCTCGCCGTCGACGATCACGTGCTTCTCCGGCAGATGCCAGCCGCGTGGCCGCACGAACAGCGTCGCCGTACGCTCGTTCAGCCGGTACGCCTTGCCCTCGGGCGACACGTAGTCGATGCGTCGACGGATCGCGTCGCGCAGATTGAGCTGGCCCTGGACGTTGTTGTCCCAAAGCGGCGTGTTCGCATCCTCGAAGTCCGCCATGAACACGTTCGCGCCCGAGTTGAGCGCGTTGATGATCATTTTGCGGTCGACGGGACCGGTGATCTCGACGCGGCGGTCCTGGATGTCTGCGGGCACCGGATCGCAGGTCCACGCGCCTTCGCGGACCGCGCGCGTCTCGATCAGGAAATCGGGCAGTTCGCCGGCGTCGAACCGGACCTGACGCGCCGCGCGCCGCGCGAGCAGGTCGATGCGGCGGGGTCCGAACGCCCGCTGCAGGCGCGCGGCGAACGCAACGGCATCGGGGGTCAGGATTTCCGCGTATTCGGGCGTGACCTTCGCGGTGATTTCGATGCCGGGGGCGTAACGCGGAGCGTTCATGCGGTCCTCGATTCCGGATTGGATTGCCGCGGCACGGAATTTCGAGGCGCGGCGGCGCATGGCTCCGGAGGGTACCGGGGCCATGTTGCACCGCAGTATTCTAGCCTGCGCGGGGCGCCACCCCCGCCCGCGGGCTTCGAGAGCCCGTCAGGCCGCCAGCTGGGGGTTCAGGCGCACGGCGCCGTCGTGCAGGCGGTTCAACGCGTTGATGTACGCCTTCGCCGACGCGACGATGATGTCGGTGTCGGCGCCGAGCCCGTTCACGATCCGGCCGTCGCGCTCGAGACGCACGGTCACCTCGCCCTGCGCATCCGTGCCGCCGGTGATCGCGTTCACCGAATAGAGCTGCATCTGCGCGTGCGATCCCGCCATCCGCTCGATCGCCTTGAACACCGCGTCGACCGGGCCGTCGCCGCTCACTTCCGCGACGACCTCCGTGTCGCCGACGGTCATCACGACGCGCGCATGCGGCACCGTGCCGGTTTCCGACGTCACCTTGAGCGCCGACAGCTTGTAGTGCTCGTGCGCGGCGACGATGCCCTCTTCGGACATGAGTGCGTGCAGGTCTTCGTCGAACACCTCGCCCTTCTTGTCGGCAAGCTCCTTGAAGCGTGCGAACGCGACGTTCATCGCCTCCTCGTCCGGCAGGTCGATGCCGAGCTCGGCAAGTCGCGTACGAAATGCGTTCCGCCCCGACAGCTTCCCGAGCACGAGCTTGTTCGCACCCCAGCCCACGTCCTCCGCGCGCATGATCTCGTAGGTCTCGCGGTGCTTCAGCACGCCGTCCTGGTGAATGCCGGACTCGTGCGCGAACGCGTTGGCGCCGACGATCGCCTTGTTCGGCTGCACCGGGAATCCCGTGATTCCGGACACCATCTTCGACGCGGCGACGATCTGCGTCGTATCGATGCGCGTCGTGCAGGCGAACACGTCCTTGCGCGTGCGCACCGCCATGACGATTTCCTCGAGCGACGCGTTGCCCGCGCGCTCGCCGAGACCGTTGACCGTGCATTCGACCTGCCGCGCACCGTTCATCACCGCGGCGAGCGAATTGGCGACGCCGACGCCCAGGTCGTTGTGGCAATGCACCGACCAGACGGCGCGGCCGGAATTGGGAACGCGCTCGCGCAGCGATTTGATCAGCGCGCCGAACTGCCACGGCATCGTATAGCCGACGGTGTCGGGAATGTTGACGGTCGTTGCACCCGCGGCGATCGTGGCCTCGAGCAGCCGGCACAGGAAATCGGGCTCCGACCGGCCGGCATCCTCGGGCGAGAACTCGACGTTGTCAGTGTATTCGCGTGCCCAGCGCACCGCTTTCACCGCCTGCTCGAGCACCTGCTCGGGCGTCATCCGCAGCTTCATCTGCATGTGGATCGGCGAGCTCGCGATGAACGTGTGGATGCGCATCGACTTCGCGGGCCCGAGCGCCTCGCCCGCGCGGCGGACGTCGTTTTCGTTCGCGCGCGCGAGGGCGCAGACGGTGCTGTCGCGAATGGCTCTCGCGATGTCCTGCACGGCCGCAAAATCCCCGTTCGACGACGCCGGAAACCCGGCCTCGATGACGTCCACGCGCAGCCGCTCGAGCTGGCGCGCGATGCGCGTCTTCTCCTCGCGTGTCATCGACGCGCCGGGACTCTGCTCCCCGTCGCGCAACGTCGTGTCGAAGATGATCAGATGGTCGGACATGAGAGCCTCCGTTGGAGCCCGTTCACATTGTGCTCGCGAATGCGTCGCGGCGTCCTATGCGGCGGCTGCTCCGAGCGGTTGCTGCAGCGCTACGGCGCCCTGTGCGCAACCGCGGTTCAATGCAGCGATCACGGCCTTCAGCGTGGCGGTGACGATGTTGGGATCGAGCCCGACACCGTACACGGTGCGCGTTCCCGCACGAAGCTGCACGTAAGCGACGGCGGTGGCGTCCTCGCCCGTGCCGGTCGCGTGCTCATGGTACGCGAGCACGTGGACATCGGCGCCGAGGCCCTCGCGCAGCGCGTGCACGAACGCGTCGACCGGGCCGTTGCCGCCGCCCGAGAGCAGCGTTTCGACGCCGTCGATCGCGAGCCGCGCCGTCAGGTGCTCGCCGGCGCCCTGCGCGCCCGTTGGCCCACCCTCCTGCGCTATCGTGCTTGGGATGCCAGCCGGAGCCACCAGCGCTGCGGGGCGGCCCTTCGGGCTCACATGACTTGCTCGATGATCGATGTACGCGATCGGGGTGTCGCGAGCGACATATTCCTGCACGAACGCTGCATGCAGGTCCGCCGGCGAGAGCTCCTTGCCGGTGTCGTCGGCGATCGCCTGCACCACCTGGCTGAACTCGATCTGCAGAAGCCGCGGCAGCGCGAGCCCGTAATCGCGTTCGAGCAGGAACGCGATGCCGCCCTTGCCGGACTGGCTGTTGACGCGGATCACCGCCTCGTACGTGCGACCGACGTCGGCCGGGTCGATCGGCAGATAGGGGACTTCCCAGATCGCGTTGCCGCGCGCTTCTTCGGTGCGTTGCGCGGCGAATCCTTTCTTGATCGCATCCTGATGCGAGCCGGAGAACGCAGTGAACACGAGCTCGCCGGCATACGGGTGACGCGGGTGCACGGGCAGCGCCGTGCAGTATTCGGCCGTGCGGATGACGCTGCCGATGTCGCTGAAGTCCAGTTTCGGATCGACGCCTTGCGAATACAGGTTGAGCGCGAGCGTGACGAGACACACGTTGCCGGTGCGCTCCCCGTTGCCGAAGAGGCACCCTTCGACGCGGTCGGCGCCCGCCATCACGGCAAGCTCGGCAGCCGCCACGCCGGTGCCGCGATCGTTGTGCGGGTGCACCGAGAGCACGACGCGGTCGCGGCGGCTCAAGTGCCGGTGCATCCATTCGATCTGGTCGGCGAATACGTTGGGCGTCGCGACCTCGACGGTTGCGGGCAGATTGAGGATCACCGGTTGCGGCGTGACGTGTTCCCACACGTCGACGACGCGCTCGCAGATCTCGAGCGCGAAATCGAGCTCGGTCATCGTGAACGTCTCCGGCGAATACTCGAATCGCCAATCCGTTTCGGGCTGCGCCGCCGCGCATTCGGCGAAGAGCCGCGCCCCCGACGTCGCGATGTCGATGATGCCCGCGCGATCCTTGCCGTAGACGACACGCCGGAACAGCGGCGCAGTCGGGTTGTAAAGGTGGACGATCGCACGCCTGGCACCGCGCACCGATTCGAACGTCCGACGGATCAGCTCGTCACGCGACTGCGTCAGCACCTGGATCGTGACGTCGTCGGGGACCAGATCCTCCTCGATCAGCTTGCGCACGAAGTCGTAATCGGTCTGCGACGCCGACGGGAACGCGACCTCGATCTCCTTGAAGCCGACGTCGACGAGCTGCCGGAACATCCGCAGCTTGCGCGCCGCGTCCATCGGCTCGATCAGTGCCTGGTTGCCGTCGCGCAAATCGGTCGAAAGCCAGACGGGCGCCGCACCGATCGTGCGCGAAGGCCAGGTGCGGTCGGGCAGGTCGATGGGAGCGAACGGCCGGTATTTCTGTGCGGGTGCGGAGTGCATGTCGCGCTTTCCGTGAACGAATGAACGCATCGGACCGCCCCTGACATCAGGCGGCGGGAACTGCTCGAAGCGAGGGGGGAAAAGTTATCTGCGCGCGAGGCGCAGCAGAAGCAGCAGGCCGAGCAGGTTCGCGGACGCGAGGGTCCGGGCGCCGTTCTGGGCGAAGCTCGGTTGCGAGAGGGTGCTGCTCATCCGTTGGAATCTAGCGCAAATCCGGGGTTCGCGCAAGCCGTCGGGCATAATCGCGCGCGCCATGAACGCTCCGCCTACGCGCGCTGCGCCAACGCTACGCGCCGCGCTCCTGCTCGCGGCGTGCATCGTCGTCGCGTGGCTGGCCGCCTTGAGGAGTCGCCAGGACGCGAACTGGGATCTGCAGAACTACCACTTCTACGACCCCTGGGCATGGCTTGGCGGCCGCATTTTCGACTGGGACATCGCGGCAGCACAGCTCCAGACGTTTCACAATCCGCTTCCCGACGTTCCGTTCTACGCGCTTGTCGCGGCCGGCGTCGACCCGCGGACGATCACGGCGTGGCTTGCGTTGCCGACCGGCGTTGCCGCGTACTTCGCGATTCGCATTGCGTGGCGGCTGTTCGGCGACCTTGCTGCCGTGGAGCGCGCCGGCGCCACCGTCGCCGCGGTCGCGATCGGCTTCACGGGCGCAATGGGCATCGCGCAGTTGGGAAGCACCACCGACGAATGGCTCGTCACCGCATTCGCGATGGCGGCGTTGTGGCTGCTGCTGCCGATCGTGTCGCTCACGTCTGTCGCGACAGCTGACGCGCGTCACGCGGTCGCGGCACCGCTTGCCGCCGGCGCGCTGATGGGCATCGCGAGCGGTCTCAAGCTCACCGCGGCGACGTACGCGGTCGGGCTATGCGCGGCGCTCGTGACGCGGCGCGTGCAAACGGCGAACAATCTGCGTGCCATCGCGTGGTACGCCGCGGGCGGGATCGCCGGTCTCGCGGCCGCGCATGGCGCGTGGTCGTATGCATTGTGGAAGCACTTCGGCCATCCGCTGTTCCCGTATGCCAACGGTTTCTTTCGCTCGCCGTGGTGGGATTTGCATCGCGTGCTGCCGCGGCGTTTCGGTGCGCATTCGGCGGGCGACTGGCTGATGCTGCCGTTCGCGATGCTCGCGCCGCGGCCGGGATTCGTAAGCGAGTTGGCGTACGTCGACGCGCGGCTGCCGATGCTCTACGCGCTGACAATCGTCGCCCTGGGCGGCCTCGTCATTGCGCGGCTGTCGGGAAGCGCCGCATCCGCCAGAGCGCAATTCGCGACGACGTCACCGCAGTGGCGCTTCATCGCGGTGTTCGCCGGTGCGTCGTTCGTCGTGTGGGCGATCGTGCATTCCATCGCGCGCTACACGATTCCGCTGGAGATCGTGTCGGGGATGCTGATCGTCGGGCTGCTCGGATGGCTGCTGCGTCCGGCGCACGCGGTCGTCGCGATCACGCTTTCGGTGGCCTTGCTGATCTCCACGACACGGCCCGCCGATTGGGGCCGCACCGACTTCGGCCCGCAATGGTTCGACGTGCGCGTACCGCCGATCGAGCCCGGCGCGCTCGTGCTGCTCGTCGTCGACGCACCGATCGCGTACGTGCTGCCCTTTTTCCCCGCGGATGCGCGTCACGTGGGTATCCGCAACAACGTCAACGCGCCGGGACGCCACAACCGCCTTGCCGAGCATGTCGCGCAGGTGGTGCGCGATCACCGCGGCCCGCTCTATGCGCTGTCGTTTCCGCCCGGGCAGGGTGAAGCGGACCTTGCCGCGCACCGGTTGCGCCGCGTGCCCGGCGCCTGCGCCGACGTGCGGACCAACATGCCGACGAGTCCTATCGAACTGTGTCGACTGACGCGGATTGAAGCGCCGGCCCGCTGACCGGCACTGCTCGAGCGGAAGACGAAGGTACGGTCGCGCCGCTCGCGGTGACGGCAAGGTAGGCGAGGCGCTTCATCGCGCGCTGACCGCGCGCAACGTTGTTCAGGATGAGGCCGCAGCCGAGCGCGAGAAACGACAGGAGCATCAATCCCGTCGCAAGGATCGCCGTTGGCAGCCGCGGGACGAGGTGCGTCTCCATGTATTCGATGACGATGCTGCCGCCGAGCGCCAGTCCGGCGATCGCGAACGCGAGCGAGAACGCGCCGAAGAACACGAGCGGCCGTTCGTCGCGAAACAGCATCGCGGTCTTCCAGAGAATTCGCACGCCGTCGCGATACGTAGACAGCTTGCTTTGCGACCCGACAGGGCGCTCGTAATACGGCGTTCGCACCTCGCCCGCCGGCAAGCGCTGCTCGAGCGCATGCACGGTCATCTCGGTCTCGATCTCGAAGCCGCGCGAATTCGCGGGGAACGATTTGGCGAAGCGGCGCGACAGTACACGGTAGCCCGACAGCATGTCGCTCGGGCGCGAGCCGAACAGCACACCGAGCAGCGCATTGAACGCGCGGTTGCCGAGGCGATGGCCGCGCCGGTACGCGCCGCCGCCGCCCTGCTCCTCGCGCACCGCGGTGACCATGTCGAGGTCGTTGCCGACGAGCTCCGCGACCATTCGCGGCGCGCTCGCCGCGTCGTACGTCGCATCGCCGTCGACAAGCACGTAAATATCGGCGTCGACTTCGCCGAGCATCCGCCGGACCACGCCACCCTTGCCGGGCCGCGCTTCGGCGCGCACGACCGCACCGGCGACCTTTGCCGCAAGCGCGGTCGCGTCGGTCGAGCCGTTGTCGTAGACGTACACGATCGCCTGCGGCAGCGCGGCGCGGAAGTCGGCGACGACCTTGGCCACGGTGGCTGCCTCGTTGCGGCACGGCACCAGCACCGCGATGCGGGAACGCGCCATCAACGTGATCCGGCGGCGCGAACGCGCCGCTCGCGCAGCAGCATCCAGGTGGACACGCCGTACCCGGAGAGCCCGTATGCGACGAATGCGGCGAACAGCACGATCGCCGGCTGGTACGAGAGCAACGCCAGCGCCAGCACGATCACGAAGATCGCGACGAACGGCACGCTCTTGCGCAGGTTGATGGCCTTGAAGCTGTAGTACTTGAGGTTGCTGACCATTGTCAGCCCCGCGAACAGCGTAACCGCCCAGGCGACCCAGCGCAGATCGGTCGGATCGTAGCCCAGGTCGTCGATGATCCACACGAAGCCCGCGACGAGCGCCGCGGCCGAGGGGCTCGGCAAGCCCTGGAACCAGCGCTTGTCGGCGACCTCGAGCAGCGTGTTGAAGCGCGCGAGGCGCAGCGCGGCGCCGGCCACGTAGACGAACGCTGCGATCCAGCCGAGCTTGCCCAGGTCGCGCAGCGCCCACTCGTAGATGACGAGCGCGGGCGCCGCACCAAAGCTCACCATGTCGGCCAGGCTGTCGAACTCGGCGCCGAAGGCGCTTTGCGTGCGCGTCATGCGTGCGACGCGGCCGTCGAGGCCGTCGAGCACCATCGCGACGAAAATGGCGACCGCCGCCTGATCGAAGTTGGCGTTCATCGCCTGCACGATCGCGTAGAAACCCGCGAACAGCGCGGCGGTCGTGAAGAGGTTCGGCAGAAGGTAGATTCCGCGCCGCCGCACGCGATTCTTGAGCAGCCGCCGCTCGCTGTCGTAGTCGTCCATCGTCCTTCGAGCGTATCAGCAGGCGGCGCGGTTAGGTCCGCAACTCCGCGAGGACCGACGTCGTCGCGTAGACCTTGTCGCCGACGCTTGCGCGCGGAATCGCGTCGACCGGCAGGTACACGTCGACGCGCGACCCGAACCGGATGAAGCCGTAACGCTGTCCGCGCGCGACACGGTCGCCGCGCTTCACGTAGCAAAGGATGCGGCGCGCGATCAGGCCGGCGACCTGCACGCACGTTACGTCGATGCCAGCCGGCGTCACGAGCCGCAGCGCATTGCGCTCGTTGGCGGTGGACGCCTTGTCGAGCGCCGCGTTGACGAACGTTCCCGCTTCGTACCAGACGTCGCCGACCGTCGCGTCGACGGGACTGCGGTTCGAGTGCACGTTGAACACGTTCATGAACACGCTGATCAGAAGCGCGTCGCGATCGAGGTACGGATCGCGCGCCTTGCCGACCCGCACGATGCGGCCGTCCGCGGGCGACAGCACGGCATTGGGCTGCTGCGGAACGTCGCGCGGCGGATCGCGGAAGAACTGCAGGACGAACAGGAACACGACCCACGCGAGGAACGCGAGCACCCACCATGCCGCGGCCGGAAGCGACCACGCCGCGATCGTGAGCGCGAGTGCGACGACGAACACGGCGGCGAGATACGGCCAGCCTTCGCGCGCGACGATCGGATGCGGATAACCGGTCACCTGGCTGCCTTCGGTGCTGATGCGAGTTCGATCACGCCGGCGAACGCAACGATGCGGCGAGCGTCATTTGGGAATCGCATCGTCGATGCGCTTCTGCTGCTCGATCGCCCCCTGGTTCACCATGTCCTGCACGCCCTTCGCGCGCTCGAGTGCATTGCGCGGCGTGATCGTCGCCGCCTGCTCGACTTCCGTGGCGCCGGGTTTGGCCTGCGCCTTCGGCTCGTCGAGTACGCCATACGCCTTGAGCGCCGTTCTCGCGAGCAGGCCGACGATGACCAGCGCGATTAGAACGACGAGCAGACCGACCCATCCGCGTTGACCGGCGTGCGACCGCATGCGCGCTCCGTGGAAGACCCTGTACCGGGCGGTCAGTATACCGTCGGGTGCGCGCGATACGTCGCCGGCGCGACACCGTCGCATGCGCGCAAGGCACCGTCAGCCGGCCACGTTCGTAAACGCCGTCTCCAGCGCCTCGGTGAAGCGCGCCATGTCGAACAGCGGATGCGTGTGCCGGTTCTGTGCGAGGCGCGCCTTGACGGCTTCCCGCTCGTCCGCGTCGAGCGCGAGCGTAAGCGCGCGCTGCTCGTACGCATGCATATCGGAAGCCACGAGATCCACGAGGCCGATCGCGCGAAGCTGGCTCGCTGCAACGCGGCTCGCCATCGTCTCGCCCGGGCATGTCACGACCGGTACACCCATGAACAGCGCATCGTTGGCCGCCGTGCCTGCGTTATAGGGAACGGTGTCGAGGTACACGTCCGCATGCGCGTGTCGCGCGCGATGCTGGGCCGGCGGCACGCGCGGCGCAAACACGATCCGGTGAGCCTCGACGCCACGCAGCGATGCCTCTCGCCGCAGATTCGCGGCCGCAGCAGCATTCGATGGTGCGAGCCACAGCACGGCATCCGGCACCTGAAGAAGCAGGCGCATCCAGGCGTCGAAAACGGCCGGCAGCAGCTTGTACGGGTTGTTGAACGAGCAGAAGACGACGCCCGCAGGCGGAAGACCGCATGCGACGCGGCTCGGAACGTCGCTCGCCACCGGCCGGCGCGTATCGCTCGGGCAATAGCAATCCGGCAGGTACATGAAGCGCTCGTCGAAAAGCGCCTGCATCGATGGCGGCGTCACCTCGCGATCGGTGACGATCCAGTCGATCCACGGCGCCCCCATCGTCCCGAGGAATCCGAGCCATTGCACCTGCACGGGCGCGGGGCGCGCAGCGAAGATCTCGCTTCGTGCGAACGTCGTGTAGCCGTTCAGGTCGACGAGCACATCGATGCCGTCGTCCCGGACGAGCCGCGCGACCTCCTCCGGCGTACGGTCGTGGCACGCATGAAACGTCCCGAACGCCGCGCGTATGCGCTCGCGGAGCGGCGAACGATCCGATGGCCCGATCGCGTACGCGAACGTCGAGACGCGCGCGGTGTCATGCCGTTCCCACACTTCGGTCGCGAGATAGGCGACGGCGTGCTCGCGCAGATCCGACGACACGTAGCCGATGCGAAGCCGATTGCCGCGCTCGCGCACGATGCCAGGCGATAACGCGCATGCCGGGCGGATCGACTCGGCCCAGTGCCGCGCGCTTTGTCGCAGCGCAGCGGGCGACAGCGGCATTGCCAGCGCGTGGAACGGATTGATGCCGCAGTCGGAGTCGGACGCGAGCCGCGACACGATTGTCGCGTGTGCCCGCGCGAGATCATCGAAGCGGCCAAGATGCGCATCGCAATGCGCGAGCAGCGACAGCGCGTGCAGATCGCCGGGAGTCGCCGCGACGGCCGCGGCCAATGCACGACGCGCATCGACATAGTCGCCGCTGTCGATCAGCACCGTGCCGAGATTCGAGAGCGCCGTGGCGTCCTTCGGCGCTTGGCGCAGGGCGTTGCGGAATGCCTGTGCAGCACCGTCGAGATCGCCTCGCGCGTGGCGCGCGATGCCGCAGTCGATCCAGAACTCGGCGGGTCCGTCCGCATGTTTCCGCACGTAGCGGTCCGCCGCCTCGCCGGCTTCGCGATAGCGGCCCGCACGGCAGAGCACGTGCACGAGATTGCCGAGCGCCTGGCGATGCGCCGGCACGAGCGCGAGCGCGGCCCGATAGCTGCGCTCGGCATCCGCGTGCGCGCCCGCGTCGAACAGCGCGAGGCCCAGGTTGTTCAGCAGGCTCGGATGGTCAGGCCGACGCGCAAGCGCCATCCGATACGCATCGATCGCCTCGGTGAGGCGACCCTGGTCGCGCAGCAGATTGCCGAGATGGAAGCGCGCGTCGGCGTTCGCATCGTTTCCCGCGATCGCTCGGCGCAGCGCCGCCTCCGACGCCGCCGCATCTTCGCGCCGCAGCGCGATGCCGAGAAGGCTCCACGCATCGGCATCGCCGTCGTCGTCACGCAGCGCCTCGCGGGAAAGCGTCGCGGCGAGCGCATCGTCGCCGCGGCGCAACGCATCGCGCACCGCCTCGAGGTCACGCTTTCGCGCCATGCCGGTACGACGACCGCACTTCGGGGTCAGAGCAATAAGTCAACTTATTGCTCTGACCCCGAACCTGCCGTCAGTTGCGCGTCTGGTCGACGAGCTTGTTCTTCTTGATCCAGGGCATCATCGAGCGCAGCTTCTCGCCCACGACCTCGATCGAATGCTGCGAAGTCATCCGCCGGCGCGACATCAGCGTCGGCGCGCCCGCGCGGTTTTCCAGGATGAAATCGCGCGCGTACTCGCCCGACTGGATCCGCGCGAGCGCTTCCTTCATCGCCTGCTTCGTCTCCGCAGTGACGATCTTCGGCCCGATCGCGTACTCGCCGTATTCGGCGTTGTTGGAGATCGAGTAGTTCATGTTGCCGATGCCGCCCTCGTAGATCAGGTCGACGATCAGCTTCAGCTCGTGCAGGCACTCGAAGTACGCCATCTCCGGCGCATAACCGGCCTCGACCAGCGTCTCGTAGCCGGCCTTGATGAGCTCGACGGTGCCGCCGCACAGCACCGTCTGCTCGCCGAAGAGATCGGTCTCGGTTTCCTCGCGGAAATTCGTTTCGATGACGCCGGCGCGCGTGCCGCCGATCGCGGCGGCGTACGACAGCGCGACGTCGCGCGCCTTGCCGGATGCGTCGCGGTGAACCGCGATCAGCATCGGCACCCCGCCGCCGGCGACGTACGTGGAGCGAACCGTGTGCCCGGGCGCCTTCGGCGCGACCATGACGACGTCGAGGTCGGCGCGCGGCACGACCTGACCGTAATGAATGTTGAAGCCGTGCGCGAACGCGAGCGTCGCGTCCTTGCGGATGTTGGGCTCGACCTCGCTCTTGTAGACGGCGGCGATGCTCTCGTCCGGCATCAGCATCATGACGATATCGGCGCCCTTCACCGCCTCGCCGACTTCGGCGACCTTGAGCCCGGCGGCCTTCGCCTTCTCCCACGACGCGCCGCTCTTGCGCAGGCCGACCGTGACCTTGACGCCGGAGTCGTTCAGGTTTTGCGCGTGCGCGTGGCCCTGCGAGCCGTAGCCGACGATCGTGACCTTGCGGCCCTTGATGAGCGAGAGGTCGGCGTCTTTTTCGTAGTAAACCTTCATGGTCATCCCTTCTGTGTGCTTGGGTTAGATCCGCAATATCCGCTCGCCCCGCCCGATCCCCGACGCGCCCGTACGCACGGTCTCGAGGATCACGCCGGGCTCGATTGCCTGCAGGAACGCGTCGAGCTTCGAGCCCGTACCGGTGAGCTCGATCGTGTAGCTCTTGTCGGTCACGTCGAGGATGCGCCCGCGAAAGATATCGGCGAGGCGCTTCATCTCGTCGCGGTCCTTGCCCGCCGCGCGGACCTTGACGAGCATCAGCTCGCGCTCGATGTGATTGCCGTCGGTCAGGTCGACGACCTTCACGACCTCGACCAGCTTGTTGAGCTGCTTGGTGATCTGCTCGATGACGTCGTCGGAGCCGCTCGTGACGATCGTCATCCGAGACATCGTCGGGTCTTCCGTCGGCGCGACGGTCAGCGACTCGATGTTGTACCCGCGCGCGGAGAAGAGCCCCGAAATCCGCGACAGCGCGCCCGCCTCGTTCTCGACGAGGATCGACAGGATGTGTCTCATGATCTTCTCTTTAGAGTTCTTCCGCGAGAATCATCTCGGTCAATCCCTTGCCGCCGGGCACCATGGGGAACACGTTTTCCGTCTGGTCGGTGATGAAGTCGAGGAACACGAGCCGGTCCTTCATCGCGAGCGCCTCGCGCAGCGCGCCGTCGACGTCTCCGGGCTTCTCCACCTTCAGGCCGACGTGACCATACGCTTCGGCGAGCTTCACGAAATCGGGCAACGCGTCCATGTACGACTCTGCATAGCGGTTGCCGTAGAAGAACTCCTGCCACTGCCGCACCATGCCCATGTAGCGGTTGTTCAGATTCACGATCTTGATCGGCAGGTGATACTGCTTGCAGGTCGAGAGCTCCTGGATGCACATCTGGATCGACGCCTCGCCGGTGACGCAGACGACCGTCGCATCCGGGTTGACGAGCTGCACGCCCATGGCGGCCGGCAACCCGAACCCCATCGTGCCGAGGCCGCCCGAGTTGATCCAGCGGCGAGGCTTGTCGAACTTGTAGTACTGCGCGACCCACATCTGGTGCTGGCCGACGTCCGACGTGACGAATGCGTCGCCACGCGTCGCCGCGTACAGCTTCTCTATCACTGCCTGCGGCTTGATCAGCTTGCTGTCGTGGTCGTATTTGAGGCAGTCCTTGCGCTGCCAGTCCTTGATCTCGGCCCACCATGCCTTGAGCGCCGCTGGATCGGGGCGCGTCGGTGACGATTCGACCAGCTTCACCATTTCGGCCAGCACGTCGCCGACGTAGCCGACGATCGGCACGTCGACCTTCACGCGCTTGCTGATCGACGACGGATCGATGTCGATGTGGATGATCTTGCGGTCGGCGCGGAAGAAGTGCGCCGGGTTGCCGATCACGCGATCGTCGAAGCGCGCGCCGACGGCGAACAGCACGTCGCAGTTCTGCATCGCCATGTTCGACTCGTACGTGCCGTGCATGCCCGGCAGCCCCGTGAACTGCGGATCGGTTCCGGGAATGCCGCCGAGTCCCATCAGCGTGTTCGTGCACGGGAAGCCGAGCAGGCGCACGAGCCGCGTCAGCGCTTCCGAGGCGTTGTTCAGGATCACGCCGCCGCCCGTGTACACCATCGGCCGCTTCGCCTCGAGCAGCAGCTGCACCGCCTTCTTGATCTGGCCCGCGTGCCCGCGCGTGACCGGGTTGTACGAGCGCATCGACACGGTTTTCGGATAC
>DATEIQ010000154.1:0-3031 GCA_035278845.1 Casimicrobiaceae bacterium
CGCGGCTCTCGCCCACCGAGCTGCGTCGCGGAGTCGCCGCCGCCTCGGCCGGCAACCACGCCCAGGGCGTCGCCCTCGCCGCACAGCGCCTCGGAGCCTCGGCGACGATCGTGATGCCGGTGACGACGCCGCACATCAAGATCGCGGCCGTCGAAGCGCGCGGGGCCACGGTCGTGCTTTACGGCGACTCGTATTCGGACGCTTACGCCAGGGCGCGCGAGCTGCAGAAGCAGTCGCGCGCGACGTTCGTGCATCCGTACGACGATCCGGACGTGATCGCGGGGCAGGGCACGATCGGCATGGAGATCCTGCGCCAGTGCCAGGGTCCGCTCGATGCGATCTTCGTCGCGATCGGCGGCGGCGGCCTGATCAGCGGCATCGCCGCCTACGTGAAGCGCGTGCGCCCCGACGTGCGGATCGTCGGCGTGCAGCCCGCGGATTCCGATGCGATGGCGCGCTCGCTCGCCGCCGGGCGCCGCATCACGCTGCCGCACGTCGGCCTGTTCGCCGACGGCGTCGCCGTGCGGCAGGTCGGCCGCGAAACGTTCCGCCTCGCCCGCAAGTACGTCGACGAGGTCGTGCGCGTCGACACGGACGCCATCTGTGCGGCGCTGAAGGACGTGTTCGAGGACACGCGCTCGATTCTCGAGCCGGCCGGCGCGCTCGCCGTCGCCGGCGTCAAGGCGTGGGTCGCGCAACACCGTGTCCGCGGCCGCACGTTTGCCGCCATCGCGTGCGGCGCCAACATGAATTTCGACCGCCTGCGATTCGTCGCGGAACGTGCCGAGCTGGGCGAGCAGCGCGAAGCCGTGCTGGCCGTCACCATTCCCGAGCGCCCCGGCAGCTTCCGCGAGTTCTGCGCGCTGCTCGGCAAGCGCTCGATCACCGAGTTCAATTACCGCTTCGCCGATCCGAAGGTCGCGCATCTGTTCGTCGGCATCGAGGTCGCGAATCGCCGCGAGACCGAGCAACTGCTCGCGGCGCTCGCGCGCGGCCGGATCGAGGCGCACGACCTGTCCGACAACGAGATGGCGAAGCTGCACGTCCGCTACCTGGTCGGCGGCCACGCGCCGGCGGCGGAGCACGAGATCCTCTATCGCTTCGAGTTTCCCGAGCGACCGGGGGCGCTGATGCGCTTCCTCGACAGCATGAGCGCCGGCTGGAACATCAGCCTCTTCCACTACCGCAACCACGGCGCCGATTACGGCCGCGTGCTCGTCGGCATGCAGGTTCCGCCGCGGGACAGCGGCAAGTTCCGGCGCTTTCTCGACCGGCTCGGATACGACTACGTCGACGAGTCGGCCAATCCGGCCTACCGGATGTTCCTCGGCCGGTAACCGCCCGTCCGGCCGCGGTCATTTCGCGGCACGTCGTGCCGCGGCGCGGCAGAGGCGCCCGGCGAAAAGATGCCGGGATGTTGCGTTTGCATCGGTTTTGCCCGCAGCGGCCGATTCCGGCAAGCTTTATGCTCTATGCAAGCGCTCCGGCCCATGGCAGACTCGGCTCGGATAAAGGCGGGTCGCCCCGCCGCAATGCAGTTTTTGGACACGGGCGTCGATGAGCAACGACGGACAGGGCCGCAACTCGCTTTCCGGCATCAAGGTAATGGTGATCGACGACTCGAACACCATTCGCCGCAGCGCGGAAATCTTCCTGCTGCAGGCCGGCTGCACGGTCATCCTCGCGGAGGACGGCTTCGACGCGCTCGCGAAGATCGCCGACCACCAGCCCGACCTCGTGTTCGTCGACATCATGATGCCGAGGCTCGACGGATACCAGACGTGCGCCCTGATCAAGAAGAACAGCCGGTTCCATGCGATGCCGGTCGTGATGCTGTCCTCGAAGGACGGCCTTTTCGACCGCGCGCGCGGGCGCATGGTGGGGTCGGACCAGTACCTCACCAAGCCGTTCACCAAGGAAAGCCTGCTGAAGGCGGTCGCCGCGCACGTCAAGGCCGTTGCGGCGTAACGGCATGACCACCCCGATGACCGCGCGCGAAATCCTCGCGGCCCGCGACGCCGAGCGCAAGGGAGCCATGATGGGCAGCATCCGGAAGATCCTCATCGTCGACGACTCGGCCACCGAGCGCCACATGCTGAAGGACCTGCTGACGAAGGCCGGCTACGACGTCGTCACGAGCGACAGCGCCGAGGATGCGATCGCCAAGGCGCGGCAGGTGAAGCCTGACCTGATTCTGATGGACGTCGTGATGCCGGGCCTGAACGGGTTCCAGGCGACGCGCGCGATCAGCCGCGACCCTGACACGAAGTCGATCCCGATCATCATGTGCACGTCGAAGAGCCAGGAAACGGACAGGATCTGGGGCCTGCGCCAGGGTGCGCGCGATTACGTCGTCAAGCCGGTCGATCGCGACGCCCTGCTCGCGAAGATCGTCGCGCTCGGTTGATCGTTACGGAATCAGACGATGAGCCGCGCCGCCCGTCTCGACCTGCGCTCGTTCCAGCAGGAACTCGCCACCCGCCTCGCCGCAAAAACGGCGGCGCAGGTCGAATCGTCGCGCCTCGGGTTGCAATGTGGCGACGAGCGCTGGCTGATCCGCCTCGCCGACGCCGGCGAAGTGATCGCCGTGCCGCCGATCGTCCCCGTCCCGCTGACGAAGCCCTGGTTTCTCGGCCTCGCGAACATCCGCGGCAACCTGTTCAGCGTCATCGACTTTCCGCGATTCCTGGGTTTTCCACCGGTCGTCCTCGGCAACCTCGCGCGCCTTCTGCTGCTTTCGGCGCGCACCGGCGAGCAGCATGCCGGCGTCGTCGTCCAGCGCGTGCTCGGCTTGCGCAATCTCGCGCAACTGACGGCCGTGGAGGACGACACCGCGCAGCCCGCCTGGCACGTGCGGCGCTGGACGGAAGGCGACGGCGCGACGTGGCGGGAAATCGATCTCGGCAAGCTCGCGCGCGACCCCGCGTTCCTGCAGGTCGGCGCATGAGCGCGCGCGCTTTGAACGCGCCCGCGCCAAAGTTGCATTCGGAGGTTCCATGGCACTGAAGATGGCTGGGCTGTTCGGCGGCGA
>DATEIQ010000155.1:0-2189 GCA_035278845.1 Casimicrobiaceae bacterium
AGGCATGATGCGTTTGCTGTCCAAGCTGGTGTTGGCCGCCGCCGCGACCGCGGCATTGACGATCGCCGCGCCCGCGGCCGCGCAGACGAAGCTCAAATGGGCGCACGTCTACGAGACGTCCGAGCCGTTCCACCGCTGGTCCGTGTGGGCTGCGGGCGAGATCGAGAAGCGCACGAACGGGCGCTATCACATCGACGTATTCCCGGCGTCGAGCCTCGGCAAGGAATCGGACATCAACCAGGGGATGACGCTCGGCACCGTCGACATGATCATCTCGGGCCTTTCGTTCGCGGCGCGAACGATGCCCCGCTTCGGCGTCGGCTACTACCCGTACACGTTCCGCGATGGAGACCACCTGGTCAAGTGGGCGAAGAGCGACGCCTTCAAGCAGCTCGCCGACGAATACCGTCAGAAGACCGGCATCCAGGTGACCGCGATGACGTACTACGGCACGCGGCACACGACGTCGAACAAGCCGTTCACCGACTGCGCGGGCATGAAGGGCCTCAAAATGCGCGTGCCCGACGTGCCTGCGTATCTCGCGCTGCCGAAATCGTGCGGTGCGAATCCGACGCCCATCGCGTTCGCCGAGGTCTATCTCGCCCTGCAGAACGGCACCGTCGACGCGCAGGAAAACCCGCTCACCACGATCGAGGCGAAGAAGTTCTACGAAGTGCAGAAAGCCGTGATCCTGACGGGGCACATCGTCGACTCGCTCGCGACGCAGGTCGCGCCGCACGTTTGGAACAAGCTCTCCGACGCGGACAAGAAGGTGTTCACCGACGTCACGCAGGAAGCCGCGCAGAAGGCGACTGCCGAAATCACCAAGCGTGAAGCCGAGCTCGCGGACGAGTTCAAGAAAAAGGGATTGATGGTCACCGCCGTCGACAAGAAGTCGTTCCAGGACGCGATTACGAAGAGCGTCTCGCTGGAGTCGATGGGCTATCAGAAGGCGGACTGGGACCGCATCCAGGCGATCAAGTAGGCGCTGCGCAACCGCGGCCCGCCGGCGGGAAAGGCGGGCCGCCTTCGAAGGACACAGAATCACCGATGAGTACGCCAACGGTTCCGATCGGCACTGTGCGGGCACCGGATACGCGGACTGTTTCGGCCGGCGCGCCAGCCGACGAGCACGTCCTCGACGAATCCGGGCATTTCCACGTCACCGATGCGCCGATCGATCTTGGTCAATACACGGCCGAAGCGTGGATTGCGTTCGCGTTCTTCTGGTTGCTGGCGCTGAACGTGTTCTACCAGTTCTTCACGCGTTACGTGCTCAACGACTCGGCGTCGTGGACCGAGGAGATTGCGCGCTATCTGCTGATCTGCATGGTCTTCGTCGGCGTCTCCGCCGCCGTGCGAACGAGCCGTCACATCCACGTCGATTTCCTGTACCGGCTGATCCCGCGGCCGGCCGGACGTGTGCTGGCGACGCTCGTCGACGTCGTGAAGATCGTGTTCTTCGCTTTCGCGACCGTGCTCACCTGGCAGATGATGGAAAAGATGGTCAACTACAAGATGACGATCATCGACCTGCCGATGAACCTCGTCTACGGCGTGTGCATGTTCGGCTTCGCGTGCGCGACGCTGCGTTCGATCCAGGTGGCGATCATGAACTGGCGCCGCGGCTACGGGCTGCTCGAGCGCCCCGACGCGGCGGACGAGATCGCGCGATGAACTGCGAAGCAGGCGAACCCGAGCTCGACTCATGACTCCCGCGCTGCTCGGATCGTTCCTCGGCATGATGACGACCGGCGTGCCGGTCGCGATTGCAATGGCCGGCTCGGCACTCGTGTACATCCTGCTCACCGGCAGCACGCCGCCGTTCGCCGTCGTCCACCGGATGATCAGCGGCATCGACAGCTTCCCGTTGCTCGCCGTGCCGTTCTTCATCTTCGCCGGCAACCTGATGAACAACGCCGGCATCACCAACCGCATCTACGACTTCGCGCTCGCGCTCGTCGGCTGGCTCAAGGGCGGCCTCGGTCACGTGAACATCATCGGCTCGGTGATCTTCGCCGG
This sequence comes from Casimicrobiaceae bacterium, assembly GCA_035278845.1. Classification (GTDB taxonomy): domain Bacteria; phylum Pseudomonadota; class Gammaproteobacteria; order Burkholderiales; family Casimicrobiaceae; genus VBCG01. The sequence goes on from DATEIQ010000155.1 coordinate 2,023, forward strand.
CATGTCGGGAACCGCCATCGCCGACGCAGCGGGTCTCGGAACGATCGAGATCAAGGCGATGCGCGACAAGGGCTACGACCTGGGCTTCGCGGTCGGCGTGACGGCAGCATCCGCGACGCTCGGCCCGATCATCCCGCCGTCGCTGCCTTTCGTCATCTACGCGACGA
>DATEIQ010000156.1:0-10089 GCA_035278845.1 Casimicrobiaceae bacterium
ATGCTGGCGACGCCGGGCGCGCTGCCCGGGCACGCTGCGTGAGCGCGAAGGGCCGCCCCAAGCGCGAACAGGCCCCGGAGCGCGCAGCGCGAAGGGTTGTCAAGTCAGCGCGAAGTCCGGTCGCAGTCAGTCATTGAGATCAGGGAGGCGCCGCGTGGTTCATCTCGAGGAGCGATTGGGCGAGCTTGCGCCGGACGCGCTCGCAGGCACGCTGCGCGGCATCGAGAAGGAGAGCCTGCGGGTGAACCCGGATGGCAGGCTGGCCACTACGCCGCATCCGGCCGCGCTCGGTGCCGCGCTGACGCACCCTAACATCACGACCGACTTCAGCGAGTCGCAAATCGAGCTCATCACCGGGGTTCATACCGATGCGGACGCCTGCGTGCAGGAGCTGAGGGAGATCCACCAGTTCGTCTATCGCGCGCTCGGGGACGAGATGCTGTGGGCGAGCAGCATGCCGTGCCGGCTTCCGCCTGACGAACGCATCCCGCTCGGCCAGTACGGCCGCTCCAACGTGGGGCGGCTGAAGACCGTGTACAGGATGGGGCTGTCGCGCCGGTACGGCAGCCGGATGCAGACGATCTCGGGGGTTCACTACAATTTTTCGCTGTCCGAATCCACGATGGCGGCGCTGCAGCGAGCGCTTTCCGACACGTGCGAACCTGTTGCCTTCCGCACGGACGCGTACTTCGCGCTGATCCGTAATTTCCGGCGGCATTCCTGGTTGCCGCTCTATCTGTTCGGCGCATCGCCGGCAACCTGCCGCTCGTTCGTCGACGGCCGCTCGCATCAGCTGCAGGAGCTTTCCGCGGATACGCTGTACTTGCCGCACGCGACGTCGCTGCGGATGGGGCCGCTCGGCTACCAGAGCGATGCGCAGCGTTCGCTGGCGGTCAGCTACAACAGCCTCGCGAACTACGCCGGCTCACTGCACCACGCGCTCACCGAGCCTTATCCGCAATATGCCGCGATGGGCATTCGCGACGACGACGGCGGTTATCGGCAACTCGCGACGACGCTGCTGCAGATCGAGAACGAGTTCTACGGCACGATCCGGCCGAAGCGGCGCATCAACCGCGGAGAACGCCCGCTGCACGCGTTGACCGAGCGCGGCGTCGAGTACGTCGAGGTCCGGAGCCTCGACGTCGACCCGTTCTCGCCCGTCGGCGTCGCCACCGCGACGATGCGCTTCTTCGACGTTTTCCTGTTGCATTGCCTGCTCACCGACAGTCCGCCGGACACGCCCGACGAGATCGCGACGATCGCGCAGAACCAGTATCGAGTTGCCGAGCGCGGCCGCGAGCCTGGTCTCGCGCTTCGCCGCGGCGGCGAGACGGTAGCTCTCGCGGCGTGGGGAAGCGCGCTGCTCACCGAATGTGCGCCGCTCGCGGCGGCACTCGACGGCGTGCACGGCGGGAACGCGTACGGCGAGGCGATGGCGGCTGCGCGCACTGCAATCGGCGATCCGGACCGGACGCCCTCGGCGCGGGTGCTACGCGAAATGCACGAGCGTCACGGTAACTCATACGTCGATTTCGCGCTCGCCCGATCGCTCGAGCATCGGCGGCAAATCATGGCGCAGCCGCTTGCGCCCGAGGCGCAGCGGCGCCTGCAGCATCTGGCCGCCGAATCGCTCGCGCGTCAGCGCGACGTGGAAGAATCCGACTCGGTGCCGTTCGAGGAATACCGGCAGCGCTACCTTTCGCGCGATCTCGGAAGCCGCCCGCGCCTGTCCTCCTGACTGCTATCGCCGGGACGGCCGCGGGAACCGCGTCGGAACGAAAGCGTCAAGCAACTGAAAAGACCGAAAAGACGAAGGAGGGGCGGGTAGGTGCGAGACGTCATTCTCGCCGAGCGTCTGGCCCGTTCGTCAGAGTGACATCCAAGGTACCGGCGAAGAACGTCCGGTTGAAGCGAGCGTACGAACCGCCTGATCCGGCCGACGGTACCCGGATTCTCGTCGATCGGTCGTGGCCGCGCGGTGTCGCGAAAGCCGAGGCTGCGATCGACCTTTGGATGAAGCACCTCGCGCCAAGTGCGGAACTGCGGACGTGGTTCAGTCACGATCCTGTGCGCTTTGCGGAGTTCGAGCGGCGCTATATGGCCGAGCTGCGCAGTCAGCGGGAGGCTATCGCGGAGTTGCGCGCGCTTGCCCGCCAAGGCACGGTGACGCTGGTCTACGCGGCACGCGACGAAGCTCACAACGACGCCGTCGTCCTCCGCAAGGTGCTCCTGCACTGATCAAGACGGCCGCGGTGCCGCCGATAATTGCCCTTCCAGCTCCTGCACGCGCGCCTTGAGCGCGCGCTCGGTTTCATATCGCTCCGTGCAATCGCGTCCGGTCGCGAACGCGCCGACCGGGACGCCGTTCGTATCCTTTACGAGCCCGAAACCGAGGTCGACGTAGAGCCGGGCGCCATCCTTGCGCATCGAGCGCGTGGTGAGCACGCGATCGGTGTATTTCGTGAGCCCGGTTTCCATGGAGCGATCGAATGCGTCCCAGTGCGCCTTTCGCAAGCGTTCCGGAATGATGAGGTCGAGACTCCGTCCGATCGCCTCGGTGGCGGTGTACCCGAAGATGAGCTCGGCGCCGCGATTCCACAGGCGAATGATGCCGTCGCGGCCGGCGAAGATGATCGCATCCGAAGTGGTTTCGCCGATGGCGCGGTAGAGCGCAGCGATGTCGTAGCCGGTGTTCATCGAGCGAGTCTAGCGCATGCGAGCCCATGAGCGTTTCGATCGCGATTCAAGACGTACGCGCATGCGGTCGTGCGGTGTCCGCCTATGCCTTACGCCCCGAACCGGACGGCTCCGGCGGGCAGTAACGATTGCACGCGCTGCGCCGCGCGAATGCGCGTGGCGGGGGAACTTTCACCGAATCGCGCGCCCGGCGCGGCATTCGGCGCATCCGCGTTCGAGCCGAGTGCGGCACGGCAGTTGCTCCCTATTGTGTTCGCAGGCGCAAACGGCGCGTCAAACGAATCGCGCTCGTGCAACGCTGGCGCAAACCAGTCGATGAAAGGATGTTGAAATGAAACTTCGCCAAATCGCAGTTGCAATAGCCGCGCTGTCCATGGCCGGCGCGAGCGTCGCGGCGGGCAACGACGCGTCGACGTCGTCTTCCTCGAGCGACAAGAGTTATTCCACACAGGCCGGGACGTCGGCCAGCGGGCACGGGTCGGCGGCGATGTCGAGCCAGAATCCGTCGACGATGTCCAGCGGGCAGAATTCCTCCACGTCGTCCAGCGATGCAACCGCATCTTCCGGCAGCCACGACGCCTCGCTCGTCCGCTCCGCGCAGCAGGCGCTGAAGGACAAGGGCTTCGACACCGGCGCCATCGACGGCCAGATGGGTCCGGAGACGGAAGGCGCGCTGCGCAGCTTCCAGCAGGCGCAGGGACTGCCGCAATCGGGTGATCTCGACCAGAAGACGCTGGCAGCGCTCGGCGTCGAAGGCCAGGGCGCAGCGTCGAGTTCGAGCAGCTCGGCCAGTCCGAGTACGTCGACGACTCCCGGCACGTCGAGCTCGACGGGCGGCAGCGCGATGAGCCACGGCTCGACGACTTCTCCGCAGGCGAGCAGCGCTGCAAAGTAGTGCAAGAGTGAAAGCATTGCGGCCGCGAGCGATCGCGGCCGCAATGTCGCGGGACTTCATGATTCGGCGCACGTGACGAATTATCGCGCGAGCTTCCGCGAATCACGCGCGTTGCTTGTCTTTTCCGGGTGAATCTGGAGGCGGGAGTCGGAATCGAACCGGCGTCCACGGCTTTGCAGGCCGCTGCATGACCACTCTGCCATCCCGCCACGGCCGCCGGATATTTCACTGCGGCCGGAAAACGAAAGGGAGAGCCGCATTACGCTCTCCCCGAAAGTCTGGAGCGGGAAACGAGTCTCGAACTCGCGACCTCAACCTTGGCAAGGTTGCGCTCTACCAACTGAGCTATTCCCGCGGAGGGGCGAATTATAGCATCCGGGTACCCTGGCTGATAGCGCGTCCCCGAGTCAAGCGACGACGGCGCCGATCGCATCCGCGACGTATTCGATGTTCTTCGAATTCAGCGCGGCAACGCAAATGCGGCCGGTGTCGACGGCGTAAATCGAGTATTCGTCGCGCAGTCGCCTGACCTGCTCGCGGTCCAGGCCCGAGTACGAGAACATGCCGCGCTGGCGCCGCACGAAATCGAAATCGCGGTGCGGCGCGCGCTCGACGAGCTTTTTCACCAGCGAGTCGCGCATTTCGCGAATGCGCTCGCGCATCCCGCCGAGCTCCATCTCCCAGATCTCGCGCAGCTTGGGCGTGTCCATCACGATCGAGACGATCCGGCCGCCGTGCGTCGGCGGGTTCGAGTAGTTGGCGCGGACGACGCGCTTCAGTTGCGACAGCACGCGCGCGGCCTCGTCCTTGTCTGCCGTGATGACGGTGAGCGCGCCGATGCGCTCGCCGTAGAGCGAGAACGACTTCGAGAACGAGTTCGAGACGAACACGGGGCCGGGCGTCGCGGCGAAGCGGCGCACGACAGCGGCATCGGCGTCGATGCCGTCGCCGAATCCCTGATAGGCGAGATCGAGGAATGGCACGAGCCCGCGCGAGCGGACGACCGCAATGATCTCGTCCCATTGCGCGAGCGTCGGATCGACGCCGGTCGGGTTGTGGCAGCACGCGTGCAGCACGACAATCGACCCCGGCTGCATCTTCTCGAGCGACGCGCGCATCGCGGCGAAGTCGAGGCCGTGCGTCGCCGCGTCGTAGTACGGATATGTCTTGACCTCGAAGCCCGCACCCTCGAACAGCGCGCGATGATTTTCCCAGCTCGGGTCGCTGATGAACAGCGGCGCCGACGCGAAGCGGCGGAGAAAGTCGGCACCCACCTTGAGGCCGCCGGTTCCGCCGAGCGCCTGCACGGTGACGGCGCGACCGAGCGCGATCACTTCGCTGTCGGCGCCGAGCAGCAGGCGCTGCACCGACCGGTCATACGCCGCAATACCGTCGATCGGCAAATAGCCGCGCGGCGTAGGGTTGTCGGCCATCTGGCGCTCGGCGCGCTGCACGCAATCGAGCAATGGGATCTTGCCGTTGTCGTCGACGTAGATGCCGACGCCGAGGTTGACCTTGCGCGGATTCGCGTCGTTGGCGAAGGCTTCCGTGACGCCGAGGATCGGATCGCGTGGAGCGAGATCGACGGCGCCGAACAGCGAGGCGGCGAGGGGAGCGTTCATCGGGCGTGGGATGGTATGCGGCGACGCGTTATTGTACAGGGCGCGCTTGACGAAGCGGCGCGCCGTCCCCATTTGCGTGGGTCGACGAGCGACGATTCGTTGCCCCTTCCGTTCGCCGTGACGCAGCTTGCCGATGGCCCGCGCCGACACCCGCCTCGAACCCGCACCGAAGATTCCGCCGCTGACGGCGCTGCGCACGCTCTCGCGCGTCGCCCGCTTTCTCCGGCCCTACCGCCGGGAGATCCTGCTCGCGGCGGTGGGTCTCATCGTTGCGGCGTCCGCGGTGCTGGCCGTGGGGCAGGGCCTGAAGTTCGTCGTCGATCGGGGCTTCGCCGCGGCGGATGCCCGGGAGCTCGATCGCATGCTGGCGCTGATGCTCGGCGTCATCGTCGTCATGGCGGGCGCGACGTACATGCGCTTCTACCACGTGTCGTGGCTCGGCGAGCGCGTCACGGCGGACCTGCGCCGCGCGGTCTTCGATCACCTGCTGGACTTGCCGCCATCGTTCTTCGAAGCGACGCGTACCGGCGAGGTGATTTCGCGATTGATCAACGACACGACGATGCTCGAAACCGTGATCGGCTCGAGCGCATCGATGGCGATCCGCAACGTGTTGTTGATGATCGGCGGGATCGTCATGCTGACGCTGACGAGCCCGAAGCTCACGTTGCTGGTGTTGGCCGGCGTGCCGCTTGTCGTGTTTCCGATCATTCTGTTCGGCCGGCGGGTGCGCAAACTCGCGCGGGCGACGCAGGACCGGGTAGGCGATGTCGGCGCGTTCCTGGACGAGTCGCTGCACGAGATCCGCACGGTGCAGGGTTACGGCCACGAGGCGCTCGACCGGCGCGACTTTACCGCGCGCGTGGAAGCAGCGTTCGGAACGGCGGTGCGGCGGATCCGCCAGCGTGCGCTGCTCGTCGCGGCCGTCATCCTGCTCGTGTTCGGCGCGGTGGGCGTCATTCTGTGGATTGGCGGGCACGACGTTGTCGCAGGTCGCTTGAGCGCCGGCCAGCTTTCGGCGTTCGTGTTCTATGCTGTCCTCGTGGCGGGCGCGGTCGGCTCGATCAGCGAGGTCGTGGGCGATTTGCAGCGCGCGGCAGGAGCGACGGAACGACTGTTCGAGTTGCTGAGCGCCGAGGCCGCGATCCAGGCGCCCGCACATCCGGTTCCGATGCCCGCGCACGGACGAGGCGCGCTGAACTTCGACGGCGTGACGTTCCACTATCCGTCGCGACCCGATGCGCCGGCGCTCGATCGCTTTTCCCTCGACGTGCGCGCAAGCGAGAAGGTCGCGCTGGTCGGCCCGTCCGGCGCGGGCAAAACGACGGTATTCCAGCTCTTGCTCCGCTTCTATGATCCGCAGAAGGGTGTCGTACGCATCGACGGCGTCGATCTCGCGATGGCGGATCCGCGAGACGTGCGCCGACAACTCGCGCTCGTGCCGCAGGATCCGGTGATCTTCGCGTCGACGGTGTTGGAGAACGTCCGCTACGGCCGCCCGGACGCGACCGACGCGGAAGTAAAAGCGGCCTGCGACGCGGCGTATGCAACCGAGTTCATCGACCGGTTGCCGGGTGGATTCGCCGGCCTGCTCGGCGAGCGCGGCGTTCGCCTTTCCGGCGGCCAGCGCCAGCGCTTGGCGATCGCACGCGCAATCCTCGCCGATCGCCCGATCCTGTTGCTCGACGAGGCGACGAGCGCGCTCGACGCGGAGAGCGAGCGCATCGTGCAGCGCGCGCTCGAGCGACTGATGGCTGGGCGCACCGTGTTGATGATCGCGCACCGGCTCGCCACGGTCCGCCATGCCGACCGCATCGCGGTCGTCGATCGCGGCCATATCGTCGCGCTCGGCACGCACGATGCCCTGGTGCGCGAGAACCCGCTGTACGCGCGGCTCGCGGCGTTGCAGTTCGACGTTCCGCCGCCGACAGCCGACGCGGAGCACACCGTTTCGGAACTAAAATGATCGGTTCGCCGATCGAAGCATCGAACCCATGATCGTCAAGTATCCCGGCAGCCCCTACGAGCTTCACCAGCCTTTCGAGCCGTCCGGCGACCAGCCGGAGGCGATCGAGCGCCTCACCGAAGGCCTGGAAGACGGGCTGTCCTTCCAGACGCTGCTCGGCGTCACCGGCTCGGGCAAGACCTACACGATGGCGAACGTCATTGCGCGCAGCGGTCGTCCTGCGCTCGTGCTCGCGCCGAACAAGACGCTCGCAGCGCAGCTCTATTCCGAGTTCCGCGAGTTCTTTCCGAACAACGCCGTCGAGTACTTTGTCTCGTACTACGACTACTACCAGCCGGAGGCCTATGTCCCGTCGCGGGACCTGTACATCGAGAAGGACAGCTCGATCAACGAGCACATCGAGCAGATGCGTCTGTCGGCCACGAAGGCGATACTCGAGCGGCCGGACTGCGTGATCGTCGGGACAGTCTCGGCGATTTACGGCATCGGGGACCCGACCGAATACCACAGCATGATCCTGCACGTGCGGCAGGGCGACAAGCTCACGCAGCGCGATGCAATCAAGCGCCTGACGGAAATGCAGTATCAGCGTGCCGAGCTCGATTTCCGGCGCGGCACTTTCCGCGTCCGCGGCGACGTGCTGGACATCTTTCCCGCCGAGAATGCCGAGAATGCGGTGCGCGTCTCACTGTTCGACGACGAGGTCGAGTCGCTGCAGCTCTTCGATCCGCTCACCGGTCATCTGCGGCACAAGATGGCACGCTACACGATTTTTCCTTCGTCGCATTACGTGACCGGACGGCAGAAGGTGCTCGACGCCATCGAGGCGATCAAGGCGGAGCTTGCCCAGCAGAAGGAGGCGTTCGTCGCCGAGATGAAGCTCGTGGAGGCGCAGCGGATCGAGCAGCGCACGCGCTTCGATCTCGAGATGATGGCCGAGATCGGCTTCTGCAAAGGCATCGAGAACTATTCGCGCCACCTGTCGGGACGGCAGGCGGGCGAGCCGCCGCCGACGCTGATCGACTATCTGCCGCCGCGCGCGCTGATGTTCATCGACGAGTCGCACGTGACGATTCCGCAGGTCGGCGGCATGTATCGCGGCGATCGTGCGCGGAAGGAAAACCTCGTCAATTACGGCTTTCGGTTACCGTCCGCGCTCGACAATCGCCCTCTGCGCTTCGACGAGTTCGAGCGGATGTTGCCGCAGACGATCTTCGTTTCGGCGACGCCGGCCGACTACGAGCACAAGCACGCGGGACAGGTGGTGGAGCAGGTCGTGCGGCCGACCGGCCTCGTCGACCCGGTACTCGACGTGCGGCCGGCAGCGACCCAGGTCGACGATCTGCTGACGGAGATCAACCTGCGAGTCGCGCGCGACGAGCGCGTGCTCGTGACGACGCTGACCAAGCGGATGGCGGAGGACCTGACCGATTACCTCGGCGAGCATGGCGTCAAGGTGCGCTATCTGCACAGCGACATCGACACCGTCGAGCGTGTCGAGATCATTCGCGACCTGCGACTCGGCGAGTTCGACGTGCTCGTCGGCATCAATCTGTTGCGAGAGGGCCTCGACATCCCGGAGGTGTCGCTGGTCGCCGTGCTCGACGCCGACAAGGAGGGCTTCCTGCGCGCCGAGCGCTCGCTTATCCAGACGATCGGCCGTGCGTCGCGGCACATCAACGGCAGGGCGATCCTGTACGCCGATCGCACCACGGATTCGATGGAGGCGGCCATCGGCGAGACCGAACGGCGCCGCACCAAGCAGATGGCCTACAACGAGAAGATGGGGATCACGCCGAAGGGCGTCGAAAAGCGCATCAAGGACATGATCGACGGCGTGTACGACATCGAAGAGGAACGGAAGGAGCGGAAGGCCGCGCAGGTCAAGGCGCGCTACGCAGCGATGCCGGAGAAGGATCTCGAGAAGGAATTGCGGCAGATCGAGAAGCAGATGCTCGATGCTGCCAAGAACCTCGAGTTCGAGCGCGCGGCGGAATTGCGCGATCGACTCTACAAGCTGCGCGAGACGCTGTTCGGCGTCGCGGTGCCCACCGAAACCTAGAATGGGTCAGAGCTGTAAGTATTGCGGCGCGCACTCGTTTCCTTCAGCCATGCGGTCAACGCCGCAATACTTACAGCTCCGACCCCGTCCGGTTAGCGCTTCGCGGCCTTCAACTGCGCGTTGCGCATTGCCACGTCGACGTCGAGATACTTCCACGAGAAGCCGAACGGCGACGGCCAGTAGCCCTGCACCCACGGGTAGTGCAGCACGTTGCCGACGCCGTAGGTGTGCAGGATCATCGGCATGTACGCTTGCGAGATTTCGGACATCTTGCGCGCCAGCGCGATCCGGGCGGGTCCCGACGGTGTGCGCAGGAACTGTTCGTACGCCGCGTCGTAGTCAGGCTGGTGGAACTGCGACGGATTGATGTCGCGTGGCGACTGGCTCCACAACGTCTGCAGGATCTGATAGCCCGAAGGCTCGAGCGACCGATAGCCGAGATTGAACATCGGCAGCTTGCCACTGCGGCTCAGATTCAGCAGCTCGGCGAACGTTTGCTGCTGTACCTGCATGCGGATACCGATCGCATCCATGTTCTTTTTCCAGAGCGTATCCGCTTCGCGGTACCAGGATTCGGGCAGCGTGCCGCGAACGACGGTGAGCGGCTTGCCGTCCGGCGTTTCGCGATAGCCGTCGCCGTCGCGGTCCTTGAAGCCGAAGCGGTCGAGTAGCGCGCGCGCACCCGCCGGGTCGTAGATCGACCCGGCGGGCAGCGCAGGGTCATGGCCGCTGACGCCCGGCGGCAGCAGCTGATTGGCGGGCAGGCCCTGGCCACCGTAGAACACCTTGATGAATTCGTCGCTGTTGAAGCCCATTGCGATCGCGCGGCGCAGCGCGATCTTTT
>DATEIQ010000157.1:0-11026 GCA_035278845.1 Casimicrobiaceae bacterium
CAAGTAACGCGGCCGCTCACCGAGTCAGGGCATCCATGACGCGCATTCGCAGCCTTCGCAGCCTCGCCGTGGCGTCGTTCGCCGCGGCCTCGCTCGCGCTCCTCCCGGCCGTGACATGCGCGCAGCAACCCGCGGCGAAGAACCGCGTCGTCATGCAGGTGAGCGACAACGATCCCGGCAAATGGAATCTCGCGCTCAACAACGCGCGAAACCTGCAGGCCGATCTCGGCGCCGGCAACGTGGAGATCGAGATCGTCGCCTATGGCCCGGGCATCGGCATGCTGAAGCACGATTCTGTCGTCGGCAGCCGCGTCGGCGAAGCGCTGGCGGGCGGCGTGAAGATCGAGGCCTGCGAAAACACGATGCGCGGTCAAAAGCTCGCGAAGACGGACATGCTGAACGGCATCGGCTACGTCCCGGCCGGCGTCGTCGAGATCATGCATAAGCAGCAGCAGGGCTTCGCGTACCTGCGCCCGTAGGCAGCGACGGCAAACTCCGTCGCAAAATGAGGCGAGCGACCCGAGAGCGCGGAGCGAGCCCCGAGACAGTACGGGTTTTGGAGCGGGTGAAGGGAATCGAACCCTCGTATGCAGCTTGGGAAGCTGCCGTTCTGCCATTGAACTACACCCGCGCGTTCATGGGACGCTCGAGCACGCCGTGGCCATTGTAGCGGGAATCAAAGTGCCGCCGCGCCAGTCCTAGCACGATGTCGGCCCGCCCGCGCGTCGTCCTGTTCGCCGTCCTGCTGTCCGTCGCCGCGGGTGCTGCTTTTATTGCATTCGACTATATGCCCGGCACGCGCGCCGCGGCGCCGAAGGCGCCCACGGCCGTCCCGGTCAGCGTCGCGGAGGTCGTTCAGAAGAGCGTGCCGGTGACGTTGCATGCGATCGGCAACGTCGAGCCTTACACGAGCGTCGCCGTGAAAGCGCGTGTCGACGGGCAGATCGTCGCCGTGAAGTTCAAGGAAGGCGACGAGGTCCGGCAGGGCGCAGTGCTGTTCGAGATCGATCGTCGCCCGTTCGAGGCGCAACTCGCGCAGGCGCAGGCGAACCTGATGAAGGACCAGGCGCTGCTCTCGCACGCGCGCGACCAGGACCGCCGCTACAAGGACCTGCTCGAGCGCAAATTCATCTCCGCCGACGCTTATGCGCAGATGAAGACGAACGTCGCGACGGCCGAAGCCACCGTACGCGCCGACGAGGCGGCGATCGCCGGCATCCGGCTCATGCTCGACTACTGCACGATTCGCACGCCAATCACCGGCTACGCCGGCAAGATCCAGATCCAGGAAGGCAACCTCGTCAAGGCGAACGACACCAATCCCTTGGTCGTCATCAACCAGGTCGTGCCGGTGAACGTGTCGTTCGCGGTGCCGGAGCAGCAGCTTGCCGACGTGCGGAAATTTCAGGCCGACGGCGAGCTTCGCGTCAGCGCATCGTTCGCGAATGGCACCGGCGCACCGATCGCCGGAAGGCTTTCGTTCATCGACAACACGACCGACGTCACGACGGGCACGATCCGGCTGAAGGCCGAGTTCGCGAACGCCGACAAGACGTTGTGGCCCGGCCAGTTCGTCAACGTCGCGCTGACGCTCACTCAGCAGAAGAATGCGATCGCCGTGCCGTCGACGGCGATCCAGAACGGGCCGAACGGCCAGTACGTCTTCGTGGTCCGGAAAGACCATACGGTCGAGTTGCGCGACGTGAAGATCGCGCGCAGCGAAGGCAGCATCACGGTGATCGCGTCAGGGCTCGCACCCGGCGAGACGGTTGTCACCGTCGGTCAGCTGCGCCTTGCTCCCGGTGTCGAGGTGGCGCTCGCGCCGGGCGCGGGTGCGTGAGCTGCGCGAGCACGCCGCCCCTCTGACAATTTGCCACGAATGCCGACAGGCCCTGGTCCCATGGAGCATCCGGCCGGCGCAAGCCACCGATGAGCGAGCCGCCCGCAAGCGCCGCGTCCGACGGCAGCCGCCTCGGCGTCAACATCGCGTCGCTGTTCGTCCATCGCCCGGTCATGACGCTGCTCGTCATGCTCGGCATCCTGACGTTCGGCGTCGCCGCCTACCGCCTGCTGCCGGTCAATGCGCTGCCGAACGTCGACTTCCCGACGATTCTCGTTTCCGCGAGCCTTCCGGGCGCGAGCCCCGACACGATGGCATCCGCGGTCGCGACACCGCTCGAAAAGCAGTTTTCGACGATCGCCGGCATCGACTCGATGACGTCGCAGTCGACGAGCGGGAGCACGTCGATCACGCTGCAATTCGCGCTCGACCGCAACATCGATGCGGCGGCGCAGGACGTTCAGTCGGCGATCGCCGCGGCAGCACGCTCGCTGCCGTCGTCAATGCCGACGCCGCCGACGCAGCGCAAGGTGAACCCGGCCGAGTCGTCGATCCTGCTGCTCGCGCTGACGTCGAAGACGCAGCCGCTGGCGGTCGTCGACGATTATGCGGAAAACAACCTCGCGCAGCGCATCTCGACGATCAGCGGCGTTGCGCAGGTGCAGGTGTACGGCTCGCAGAAGTACGCGGTGCGCATCCAGCTCGATCCCAATGCGCTCGCGACGCGCGGCATCGCGCTCACCGACGTCGAGCAGGCGATCGGTGCCGCGAACGTCAATCTGCCGACCGGGACGCTGTACGGCCGCGAGCGCGCGACGTCGGTCATGGCGACCGGCCAGCTCGCGGAAGCGAAGGAATACGCGCCGCTGATCGTCACTTACCGCAACGGTGCGCCGGTCCGCCTCGCGCAGATCGGACGCGTGTTCGACAGCGTCCAGAACAACAAGGTCGCGGCCTGGTACAACGGCACGCGCGGCGTCGTGCTTGCGGTGAGCCGCCAGCCGGGTACCAACACGATCGAGGTCGTCGACGCGATCCGCGCAATTCTGCCGTCGTTCCAGGCGGCGCTGCCGCCGTCGGTGCAGCTTTCGATCCTGTACGACCGCTCGCAGTCGATCCGCGAGTCCGTCCACGACGTCCAGTTCACGCTCCTGCTCGCGCTCGGCCTCGTCGTCGGCGTGATCTTCGTGTTCCTGCGCAGCGTCGCGGCTACGGTGATCCCGAGCCTGGCGCTGCCGATGTCGATCGTCGGCACGTTCTCGCTGATGTACGTCTTCGGCTACAGCCTCGACAACCTGTCGCTGATGGCGCTGACGCTGTGCGTCGGCTTCGTCGTCGACGACGCGATCGTCGTGCTCGAGAACGTCACGCGGCACATGGAGATGGGGAAGCCGCGACTCCGCGCGACGCTCGACGGCACGAAGGAGATCGGCTTCACGATCGTCTCGATGACGGTCTCGCTCGTCGCCGTGTTCATCCCGGTGCTGTTCATGGGCGGCATTCTCGGGCGGCTGCTGCACGAGTTCGCCGTGACGATCATCGTGGCCGTGCTGCTGTCCGGCTTCGTCTCGCTGACGCTCACGCCGCTCCTGTGCAGCCGCCTCCTGAAGGTCGAGCGCAAGGAGGACCACGGACGCATCTTCGCGGCGAACGAGCGCGCGTTCCAGGCGGTGCTCGCCGCCTACTGCGCGAGCCTGCGCTGGGTGCTCGGCCGCCGGCGGCTCACGATGATCGTGTTCGCGGCGATCTTTGCCGGCACCGCGTTCCTGTTCGCATGGATGCCGAAGGGCTTCCTGCCGAGCGACGACGTGGGCCAGCTCTTCGTCATCACCGAGGCGGCGCAGGACATTTCGTACGACGCGATGGCGAACCTGCAGCAGCAGGTGGCGGCGATCATCCAGCGCAATCCGCACGTCGAGAACGTGATGTCGTTCGCGGGCGCCGGCGGGCCGAGCGCGTCGCTCAACAACGGGCGGCTGTTCGTCACACTGAAGCCGCGCGAGCAACGCCCCACGGCCGACGAGATCGTGCAGGAGCTGCGGCCGCAGCTCATGCGCATTCCGGGCATCACCGCCTATGTGCAGAACATCCCGGCCATCCGCATCGGCGGGCGCCTCAGCAAGAGCCAATACCAGTACACGCTGCAGGCGACGGACACAAGCGAGCTGTACAAGTGGGCACCGCAGGTGCTGATGAAGCTGCGCGCACTGCCGGAGCTCACCGACGTGACGAGCGACCTGCAGATCACGCAGCCGCAGATCACGGTCGACATCGATCGGAACAAAGCGTCGGCGCTCGGCGTGTCGGCGCAGTCGATCGAGAACACGCTGTACGACGCATACGGCTCGCGACAGGTGTCGACGATCTACGCGCCGACCGACCAATACTGGGTGATCATGGAGCTCGAGCCGCGCTACCAGACGGATCCGTCCGTCTTGTCGCTGCTCTACGTGCGCTCGAACACCGGCGCGCTCGTGCCGCTCAACGCGGTGGCTACGCTGAAGCCGACGGTCGGGCCGCTCGCGATCAACCATCAGGGTCAGCTGCCGTCGGTGACGATCTCGTTCGACACGCGTCCCGGCGTCGCGCTGTCGCAGGCGATCGAGGAGATCCAGGCAGCGACGCGCGAGATGCAGCTGCCGCAAACGGTCGTCGGCACGTTCCAGGGCACCGCGCAGGCGTTCCAGTCGTCGCTGCGCGGCATGGGAATACTGCTGGTCGCGGCGATCTTCGTCATCTACCTGGTGCTCGGCATCCTCTACGAGAGCTTCATCCATCCGGTGACGATCCTGTCGGGGCTGCCGACCGCCGGCTTCGGCGCGCTCGTCACGCTGCTGCTGTTCCGCAGCGACCTCGACATGTACGCGTTCGTCGGCATCATCATGCTGATCGGCATCGTGAAAAAGAACGCGATCCTGATGATCGACTTCGCGATCGACGCGCAGCGGGGCCAGGGAAAGTCTGCCGACGACGCGATCTTCCAGGCGTGCATGACGCGCTTCCGGCCGATCATGATGACGACGGCGGCGGCGCTGATGGGAAGCCTGCCGATCGCGCTCGCGATCGGCGCGGGCGGCGATTCGCGCCAGCCGCTCGGGCTCGCCGTCGTCGGCGGCCTCGTCGTGTCCCAGTTGCTGACGCTCTACATCACGCCGGTCGTCTATCTCTACTTCGAGCAGTTCCGCGAGTGGGTCACAGCACGGAGGGCGCACGGCGAGGCGTTGCATCCGCCGCCCGCCCACGCGGATTGAGCCGCTGGCGCATGCCGGCATCGGCAAATTCGCCGACTATTGGCTGCGATGTCGCGTTTGCTATGCTCCGGCGCGTTCGTCGGCGCGGAGTCTCACAACCATGAAAGACGCATCGATCCCGGTCACGCTGATCGCCGTCGGCCTGGGCTGGCTGCTGTGGGAATTGCGGCTGTTCCCCGACGTCGACTGGATCATCTCGCTCGGGTTCATCGCCGCGGGTGTAGCCGTCATGGCGATCGACGGCATCAACAAGAACTCTGTCGTCATCGGCCCGTTCCTGATCGCCATCGGCCTTGCGTGGCTCGCGCATGACCGCTACGGCACGCACTGGCGCTACATCATTCCGTTCATGCTCGTGCTGCTCGGACTACTCATGCTGATCGCCCGCGGCGGACGGATTCCGGAGCGCCGCGGGCGGGATGCCGGTAATTAGAGCCTGTTCAGACCCTAGGCGCGTGCGACGGCGACCGCCGCCTCGAGGGCGGGCACGTAAGCAGTCAGGTCCCACGCTCGCGCGCGATCGAGACATGCACGCAGCGTTGCAAGATCGGGTTCACCGCGGCCGGCTTCGGCGAGCGCGCGTGCACGCGCGACCAGGAGCTCGATAACCGGCAGCGGTTCGCCATGCATCGCCTGTTCGAGCCGGTCGGCATAGCGATCGACTTCCGGCCATTCGCGCGCCTCGAGCAGCGCTTCGATGCCCCAGTGATAGAACGCAAGATGGCAATGCGCGACGCATTCTTCGCGCAGCAGCCGTTCGCCGTCGGCGAGCGCCGCGCGCCGCTCGTCGTCGCTCACGGCGAGGCGTGCCTTTGCGCCCAGGACGAGCGGTCCGGCGAACCGCGGACCGACGTCGTTGCTGCGCGACCACGCCTGCTCGAGGCACGTACGCGCCTCGCCGTCGCGTCCGTCGTGCGCGCGTACGAGGGCCAGGCCGGTGTACAGGATGACTTCGAAACGCCGCGCGGCAACCGTGCGCGCGAGCGCGATCCCGCGCGTCAGTGGCTCCGCTGCGTCGGCATAGCGCCCGCAGTACGCGAGCACGAACCCGGTCGATTCCTCGCACATCGTTTCGGCGAAGCGATCGCGCAGACCGTGCGCGAGGCGCCGCGCCTCGCGAAACTGCGTCAGCGCATTGTCGATGCGTCCGAACAGCGCGTCGACGATCGCGACCATGCACAGGTTCGTCGGCATCAAGCGCGTCAGGCCGGCACGCTCGCATATGTCGAGGCAGCGCCGGAACGCGGACTGCGCCGAGCGCATCTTTCCCTGCGCATACAAGGCGTCGGCGATGCCGGAGAGCGCCCGCGCCTCGTATTCTGCATCGTCGGCCTGCTGCGCCAAGGCAAGCGCGCGCTCGTGATGCCGACGGCACTCGCCGGCGGCGCCCGCGGAAAAGTGCAGGCTGCCTCGCAGATAGGCGATGCGTGCGAGCTGCGCCGTGACACCGGCGCGATCGGCGCTTTCCTCCGCCGCATCGAGCGCCACAAGTCCCTTCGTGATCGCGCTTTGCATCCGGTGCCCGGATGCGACGCCGATCCACGCCGCGGCGCGCTCGCGATCGTCGGCCGCGGCATCGAGCGCGGATTCGAATGCCGCGATCGACTCGGCGGCGTGGCCAAGTCGCGCGTACAGCTCCCCGGCAAGCGACGCCAGGCCGAAGCGCGCCGCACCACCGGATGGCAGTTGCCGCCCGCGCGTCACGAGCGAGACCGCCGCCTCGGTGCGCATCGCATTCGCTTCGGCGCGTGCTGCAGCGAGATACGCATCCGCCGCGCGCGCATCTTCCGCGCGGTCGAGATGCTCGGCGCAAAGCGCGGGATCGCGTCCCTCGTACCAGCTCGCGGCCTTGTGGTGCAGCTCGCGCCGCGACGCGTGCAGCAGCGACGCATAGGCGCTGTCGCGGATCAGCGCGTGCGTGAACATCATTTCGTCGCCGCGGTCGTCGCCACGCAGCAGTTCGCGCGCGACCGGCACGGCGGGAAAATACCCGGGGTCCCCGACCAGATGACGAAGCAAGTCGAGCGGAAAGCGCTGGCCGACGACGGCGGCCGCCTGGAGCGCCGACTTGTCCTGCTGCGGCAGCCGGTCGAGGCGGGCGAGCACGGCGGTCTGGATCGTCGGCGGAACCGCCTCCTCGTCGGTGTCGCTGCGCAGCAGCTGCATGAGAAAGAGGGGATTGCCCTGCGCCCGCGTGACGCAGCGCTCGGCGATGTCGGGCGCCGCGGCGAGATGCGAGCGGGCCAGTGCGAGTGCATCGTTGCGTGCAAGCGGCGGCAGGTCGAAAAGGATCACGTCGGACTCCGGCCACCGCTCGCCGACAGGATCGCCATCGCGCCGCGTCGTCAACGCAAGTACCACCGGCGCGCGTTCGGTCGCACCGGCGAGCGCATGCAGGCATACGAGCACCCATTCGGATGCCCAATGCACGTCCTCCACCAGCAGGACGACGGGACGATCGATCGCCGCGGTTTCGGCAAGCTGCGCGAGCGCGCGCAGCTTGCCGCTGCGATGCGCCTCGTCGTCCATCGCCTCGTAGAGACTCTCCGCGCGCTGCGGGATCAGCAGCAGATCGGCGAGCCACGGCTCGTCGTCGCTGCGCACGCGTGAAGACGCGATCGCACGGTCCAAGGCCGCGCGCCGCCCTGCCGTCGCCGCGGCCGGCGGCACGTCGAGCAGGCTGCATGCGAGCGCGTGAATCGCGTCGTGTCCGCTCGCCGCCCCGAAATCGAGCACGGTGGCGGCATGGCATTGCGCGCTGGCGGCCCGCGCGTCCGCGAGCAGCGCTTCGGCGAGCCGCGTCTTGCCCATGCCGGGATCGGCACGCAACACGACGAGGGCGCCCTTGCACTCGCTCGATGCGCGCGCAAGCAGATCGGCGAAGCGCTTGCGCTCGGCATCGCGACCGACGAGCGGCTGCGCCGCGCGTGCATCCACGTGAACGCCGCCGAGCTTCCACGCGCGAATGCCGCCCGGCAGGCCGCGAATGGTGACGCAACCGAGCGGCTCCATGTGCGCGAACGCGGATCCCGCCTGCGCGACGCCTTCGGAAACCACCGTCTCGCCGGACGAAGCGAGATCGGTCAGGCGCGAGGCAAGATTGACCGCGTCGCCGGTCACCGTGTAATTGCGATGTGCCGCGCTGCCAGTCGTCGCAGCGATCACTTCGCCGCTCGCGATGCCGATGTGCGTTCCGAACGGGCGCCCGGATTCGCGCGGCAGCCGCGCCACCGCATCGTGGATCGCGATGGCGGCACGCAGCGCGCGCTCGACGTCGTTGCCGTACGCGACCGGTGCGCCGAAGACGCCCATGACCGCGTCGCCGATGTGCTTGTCGATCGTGCCGCCGAAGCGCTCGATGACGCCGTCGACGAGCTCGAAAAACTTCGTCAGCAGCGCGTGCGTCCGTTCGGGATCCTGCGTGCTCGAAAGGCGCGTGTAGCCGGCGAGGTCCGCGAACAGCACGGCGACCTGCCGCCGCTCGCCCGCGGGCAGCGATGCGGCAGGCGGCGCCGCCGCGTCATCGGCACGAGCGCCGCATTGCGCGCAAAAGCGCGCGTTCGGCGGCAGCTCGAAGCCGCACTGAATACAGGATCGCATGTCGCTCGGAAGTCGAGAGGCGCGGATGTCGCACGCATTCTGCCGCACGCCAAGCCGATGGGGGTAAACTGGCGGCACGCTAGGGGTCCTTCCCGCGAATCGGTGCGGGTCGGTGAGAGAGCACCCTTGGAACCTGTTCGGATAATGCCGGCGCAGGGAAGCGTGGGTTCTTCCACTGCTCCTTCGTCCGGCCTGTGAAGGAGCACGATGAACGCCAACGACCAGTTCTTTGCACGCGACGCCAAGGTCGATTCCGCCGCGGTCGCGCCGCTGCCCGCATCCCGCAAGATCTACGTCGAAGGCTCGCGCGCCGGCGTGCGCGTGCCGATGCGCGAGATCGCGCAGTCGGACACGCCTGCCTCGTTCGGCACGGAGAAAAACCCGCCGCTCGCCGTGTACGACACGTCGGGACCGTACACCGATCCGGCCGCCCGCATCGACATTCGCCAGGGATTGCCGGGACTGCGCACCGCGTGGATCGACGAGCGGGCCGACACGGTGACGCTCGAGGCGCCGACGTCGGCCTACGGCCGCGCGCGCCTCGCTGATCCCGCGCTCGCCGGCATGCGTTTCGACCTGCACCGGCCGCCGCGCCGCGCGAAGCCGGGCGCGAACGTAACGCAGATGCACTACGCGCGCCGCGGCATCGTGACGCCGGAAATGGAGTTCATCGCGATCCGCGAGAACCAGTTGCGCGAAGAGACGCTGGCGCGGATGCCCGAGGCGCTGCGCCGGCAGCATCCCGGCCACAGCTTCGGCGCGGCCATCCCGGCGGCGATCACGCCCGAGTTCGTCCGCGACGAGGTGGCGCGCGGCCGCGCGATCATCCCGTGCAACATCAACCATCCGGAAACCGAGCCGATGATCATCGGCCGCAACTTCCTCGTGAAGATCAACGCGAACATCGGCAACTCCGCCGTGTCGTCGTCGATCGGCGAGGAGGTCGAGAAGATGACGTGGGCGATCCGCTGGGGCGCCGACACGGTCATGGACCTCTCGACCGGGAAGAACATCCACGAGACGCGCGAGTGGATCATCCGCAACTCGCCGGTGCCGATCGGCACCGTGCCCATCTACCAGGCGCTCGAGAAGGTCGACGGCAAGGCGGAAGCACTCACGTGGGAGATCTACCGCGACACGCTGATCGAGCAGGCCGAGCAGGGCGTCGACTATTTCACGATTCACGCCGGCGTGCTGCTGCGCTACATCCCGCTCACCGCGAAGCGGATGACCGGCATCGTGTCGCGCGGCGGCTCGATCATGGCGAAGTGGTGCCTCGCGCATCATCGCGAGAGCTTCCTGTATACGCGCTTCGCCGAGATCTGCGAGATCATGAAGGCGTACGACGTCGCGTTCTCGCTCGGCGACGGCCTGCGGCCGGGGTCGATCCACGACGCGAACGACGACGCGCAGATGGGCGAGCTCGCGACGCTCGGCGAGCTCACGCAGGTCGCGTGGCAGCACGACGTTCAGGTGATGATCGAGGGGCCGGGCCACGTGCCGATGCACCTGATCAAGCACAACATGGACGAGCAGCTGCGCTTGTGCGGCGAGGCGCCGTTCTATACGCTCGGCCCGCTCACCACCGACATCGCGCCCGGCTACGATCACATCACGAGCGCGATCGGCGCCGCGATGATCGGCTGGTACGGCACGGCGATGCTGTGCTACGTGACGCCGAAGGAGCATCTCGGCTTGCCGAACAAGGCCGACGTCAAGGACGGCATCATGGCGTACAAGCTCGCCGCGCACGCCGCCGATCTCGCGAAAGGTCACCCCGGCGCACAGCTGCGCGACAACGCGCTTTCCAAGGCGCGCTTCGAATTCCGCTGGGAGGACCAGTTCAATCTGGGCCTCGATCCGGACAAGGCGCGTGAATTCCACGACGAGACGCTGCCGCAGCACGGCGCGAAGCTCGCGCACTTCTGCTCGATGTGCGGGCCGCACTTCTGCTCGATGAAGATCACGCAGGACGTGCGCGACTACGCGGCCAAGCAGGGATTGAGCGATGCCGACGCGCTCGCGAAGGGCATGGAGGCGAAGGCGGTGGAGTTCGTGAAGGCGGGCTCGGAGATCTACCGGCGCGCGTGAAAATTCGCCGCAGAAGATCGACGACCGTCATCGGTTACGCCGCTTTCTGGCTGTTGCGGCACCGGCCTTGCATACGCGATCTCTGACGCGATCGCCCAGAGTCGCGAGCGCCGTGGCCGGCGGCGCGTCGGGGTGGGGAGCGCGGGACCTCAGGCCCTTCTGGGTCAGAACTTCCTCAACAAGGTCGAATTGACGCAGACTGCCGAGCGCATGACTTTGCGCGTCGGGTCGGACGCCTGATCGA
>DATEIQ010000158.1:0-11423 GCA_035278845.1 Casimicrobiaceae bacterium
CGGCGTCGTACGTCGCGGCCGCGCGCGCAAAGCTCCTTCGAACAGCTGCGGGGTCGACGTCGCGCGGATCGGGCGCCGGGTAGCGCGACTCAGCCATCGCCAAAGCCTTCGAGTGCGGCGGCGAACGCCGCCGGATGCGACAGGAACGGCGCATGCGCGGCGCCTTCGATCGTCCGGTGCGTCGCAAACGGCAGCGCCGTGGCGAGCGCCTTCGTGGCCGCGAGCGGCACCAGCGCGTCGCGCGCGCCGCCGATGACGAGTGCCGGCACGCGCACGCTCGGCAGCGAAGGCCGCAGGTCCGCGTCGCGCAGCAGGCGGAGCGCGGCGTCGAGCTGCCGCGGATCCGGATCGCCGCCGGCGAACAGCCGCTCCCGCAGCACCCCGAGCGTGCGTCGTCCCTCGTCGCTGCCCTGGACCTGCAGCGTCAGGAAGCGCAACAGCGTCGCCCGGTACGCCACGCGCAACTCGTCGCCGAAGCGGGCGAGCGTCGCCGGCGCCATCGCATTCGGCCAATCGGGTCGTGTGACGAACGACGGCGTCGTCGCGACGAGCACCAGGCTGCGCACGCGCCCAGGCCGCGTGCGCGCGAATTCGAGCGCGACCATGCCGCCGAGCGACCAGCCGAGTATGGCGAGCGGCTCGACCTGATCGACTGTGGCGCGGTGAAGCGCGTCCGCGAGCGCCGGGAGATCGTACGGCTCGATCGGCGCGGAGGCGCCGTGGCCCGGGAGGTCCATGACGTGGACGCGATGACGCAGGGCGAGCGCCGGCACGAGCGGCGCGAAGACGCCACCCTGCATTGCGAATCCGTGAATGAGAACGAGCGGCGATCCGGCGCCCGTCGTCTCGACGTGAACTCCGTTCGCGCACGCGCTGATCAGGCGGCCGTCGCGCGAGCCGACCGGGAGGCCGTCGTCGCGCGCGTTCACGCTCGGCCTTCGGCGATCCCGCACAACGCCCCCACCAGTGTCCCGACGTCGGCGGGGGAATGCGCGGCGGACAACGACACGCGGAGCCGCGCCGTTCCGGCCGGTACGGTCGGCGGCCGGATCGGCGGCACGAGGATGCCGCGCGCAAGCAACGCGTCGGCGATGGCGCATGTCGCATCCACGTCGCCGACGACGATCGGCTGGATCGGCGTCGACGAAGGCAGCAGCTTCCAGGGCCAATCGCCGCTGGACTGACGGAAGGCCGCGATCAGCTCGGTGAGGCGCGCGCGCCGTTCGTCCCCCTCGCGGATCGCCGCGAGCGCCGCCCGCAGCGTCTCGGCGAGCAACGGCGGTGCCGCAGTCGTATAGATGTACGAGCGCGCGGACTGGACGAGCGTTTCGATCACGCTCGGGTGCGCGGCGACAAACGCGCCGGCCACGCCGGCGGCCTTGCCGAGCGTTCCCATGTAGACGATGCGCTCGGACTCGATGCCGAAGTGCGCGAGCGTGCCGCGCCCTTCGCCCAGCACACCGAAACCGTGCGCATCGTCGACGACGAGCCACGCATCGTGGTCATCGGCAAGACGCAGCAGCTCGGGCAGCGGCGCGATGTCGCCGTCCATACTGAAGACGGCGTCCGTGACGATCAGCTTGCGCTGCGCACCCGACGCCGCGAGCGCATGTTCGAGATGGTCGAGATCGACGTGCCGGTAGCGGACGAGCGACGCGCGAGACAGCAATGCGCCATCCGTCAGGCACGCATGGTTGAGTCTGTCGGCAAAAATCGCGTCGTGGCGCGACGCGAGCGCCGTCAGGATCGCGAGATTGGCGAGATAGCCGCTCGAAAACGCGAGTGCACGCGCGCCTGCACAAGGTGTGACGAAGGCGGCCAGCTCGTCTTCGAGCGCGGCATGCGCGGCCGCATGGCCGACGATCAGGTGCGATGCGCCCGCG
The DNA here is from genome assembly GCA_035278845.1 of Casimicrobiaceae bacterium. GTDB lineage: Bacteria > Pseudomonadota > Gammaproteobacteria > Burkholderiales > Casimicrobiaceae > VBCG01. Next base: position 1,884 of record DATEIQ010000158.1, read on the forward strand.
CCCACGCCCCACCGCAACGCCGCGTCGCGCGCCGCGGCGATCAGCGCCGGTGCGTTGGCGAGTCCGAGATAATCGTTGCTCGCGAACGCGAGCAGTGTCCGCTCGCCCACGCGGATCCGGGCACCCTGCGGCGATTCGACGATCCGGCGCTCGCGCGCGAGGCCATTGGCGCGGCGGCGCGCGAGGTCGCGCTCGAGGTCCGCAATCGCACCCATGCGAGCCGCGTCACGCGGGCACGATGCCGAGCTTGTCGAACAGTGCCTGGTCGGCCGCGACGTCGGGATTGCCGGTGGTGAGCAGCTTGTCGCCGTAGAAGATCGAGTTGGCGCCGGCCGCGAAGCACAGCGCCTGCACCGCTTCGCCGAGCTCGCGGCGTCCCGCCGAGAGCCGGATCATCGCCCGCGGGATCGCGATCCGCGTCACCGCGATCGTGCGCACGAACTCGAGCGGGTCGAGCGCCGCCTCGCCGTCGAACCGCGCGTGCAGCGGCGTTCCTTCCACCTGCACGAGGTGATTGATCGGCACGGACTCGGGCGCGAGTCGCGCGAGCTGCGCGATCAGCCCGGCGCGCTGCCTTCGGGATTCGCCCATGCCGACGATGCCGCCGCAGCAGACGTTGATGCCGGCCTCGCGCACGCGCGCCAGCGTGTCGAGGCGATCCTCGTACGTGCGCGTCGACACGATGTCGCCGTAAAACTCGGGCGCCGTGTCGAGGTTGTGGTTGTAGTAGTCGAGTCCCGCGCGACGCAACTGCTCGGCCTGCCCCTCCTTCAGCATGCCGAGCGTGCAGCACGTCTCGAGACCCAGCGCTTTCACTGCCGTCACCATGTCGAGCACGGGCGCGAGGTCCCGCTCGCGCGGTCCGCGCCATGCCGCGCCCATGCAGAAGCGCGTGGCGCCGGCATCCTTCGCGACACGCGCGGCCTGCACGACCTCGTCGATGGCGAGCAGCGGCTCGCTCGCGACGCCGGCATGATGACGCGCCGCCTGCGGGCAGTAGCCGCAATCCTCGGGACAGCCGCCCGTCTTGATCGACAGCAGCGTCGAAAGCTGGACCGTGTTCGGCGCATGATGCGCGCGATGCACGTGCTGCGCGGAGTACAGCAGGTCGGCGAACGGAAGCGCGAACAGCACGAGCAAATCGTCGATGCCGCGTGCGGCGTGGCCGTGCGCCGGCCTCGCAGCGACGGCGACGTCTGCGAAGCTCATGCGGATGGCCGATAGCGTCCGCCGCAAAGGCGGCGCACGATCGACGGCGAAGTCAATGCCAATGGCATGGAGACACTCTAGCGCATGCTGTCAAATGCGGGCACGACGAAATTTGACAGCGCGCGATTGCGCTCGCGCCGCATGCGAGCGCATGCGGCGGCGGCATGCGCCCGTGCATTGCGCGCGGCATTGCCACAGACGTGCTCGCTTTGTGCAGATCCGAGCGGCGACGCGCTGCTGTGCGATGCATGCATCCGTGAGATGCCCCGCATCGACGAAAGTTGTCCGCGCTGCGCATCCGCATCGCCGTCCGGCGCCACGTGCGGCGCCTGCCTCGTCGCGCCGCCTCCGCAGGCAGCGACGATCGCGGCGTGGCGCTACGCTTTCCCGGCCGATCGCCTCCTCCATTCGTTCAAGTATCGAGGACGGCTTGCGTTTGCCGAGCCGCTGGCGGATGCGATCGTCGCCGCGGTGACGGCGCGCGGAACCGTCGCGCCCGACGTGTTGGTCGCCGTGCCGCTTGCGCGCTCGCGACAGCTGGTGCGCGGCTATAACCACGCGCAGGAGATCGCGCGTCGGATATCGTTGCGGCTGGGCGTGCCGCTTGCAAACGGGTTGCGCCGCGTCCGCGATGCGCCGCCGCAGGCGGCCTCCGGTCTTGCAGCCCGCGCGCAAAACGTACGCGGAGCGTTCGCGGCAACGATGCGCCACGACGGCCTCACGGTCGCGATCGTCGACGACGTCATGACCACCGGCGCAACGCTCGCCGCCGCGGCTGCCGCGATGCATGATTCCGGCGCAGCGCGCGTGGAGGCCTGGGTCGTCGCGCGCACCCCTTCACCGAAGGCGCGCTGATCGCCCCGGCCAAAGAGGAGAGCATCGTTGTTCGCAGTGGTTCTCGTGCATCCGGAAATTCCGCCCAATACCGGCAACGTGATCCGCCTCACGGCCAACACCGGGACCGAGCTGCACCTCGTCGAGCCGCTGGGATTCCGGATGGACGATCGCGACCTGCGCCGCGCGGGCCTCGACTATCACGAATATGCGCGCGTGCGCGTGCACCGCGATTTCGGCGCCTGCAGGAGCGCGCTCGACGCCGCTGCGCCGCGCCGCTGGCTCGCCTTCACGACGCAGGCGACGCGCTCCGCGTACGACGTCGCATATGCGCCGGGCGACGTGCTGACGTTCGGCTGCGAGACGGCTGGCCTTCCCGCCGACGTGCTTGCGCAGTTTTCGCCCGACGCGCGCGTGCGCATCCCGATGCGCCAAGGCGTGCGCAGCCTCAACCTTTCGAACGCGGTGGCCGTGGCCGTCTACGAGGCTTGGCGCCAGGCCGGGTTCAGGTAACAGGTATCACGCAGCAGGAATCAGCTATCAGTTCCTGCTTCCTAATTCCGGGGCCCCGATTCCTGATACCCGATGCCTGATACCTGAAGCGCATTCATCAGGAATCGCAGCTCGTAGTCGCGATCGACGACGCGCTGCTGCTGCGTCTTGCCCGTGCCGTGCCCGCTGTCGAAGTCCATGTACAGCAGGAACGGCGACACCTGCCCGGGATTCGCCTGCACTTCCGCGACGAACTTCTTCGCGTGCAGCGGATCGACGCGCGAATCGTATTCGCCGGCGACCACGAGTGTCTCCGGGAGATTCACGCCACTGCGCACGTTGTGATACGGCGAATAGCGAAGCAGCCAGCGGAAATCGTCCTCTTGGTCCGGATCGCCGTATTCCGGAATCCAGTACCGCGCGATCAGGAACTTGTGGTAGCGGATCATGTCGAGCAGCGGCACCTGGCAGATCGCCGCGCGAAAGAGATCCGGTCGCTGCGTGATCACCGCGCCGACGGTGAGCCCGCCATTGCTGCCACCCTCCACGGCAAGCTTCGCCGGAGTCGTGTAGCGCTCGCGCACCAGCCACTCCGCGACGGCAATCGTGTCGTCGAACGTCGTCTGCTTGTTGGCGAGCATTCCCTGCTCGTGCCACTTCTCGCCGTACTCGCCGCCGCCGCGCACGCCCGCATCGACGAACACGCCGCCGCGGTTGACGAACGACGAATAGCTGCCGAGATAGAACGGCTCGACGGTGACGTTGAAGCCGCCGTAGACATGCAGCAGCGTCGGATTCGCGCCGTCGAGCTTCAGGTCCTTGCGATGCGCGATGAACACCGGGATGTTCGCGCCGTCGCGCGCCTTGACGTACACGCGCGCAGCGACGATGGCCGAGAGGTCGAGCGGCGGATCGTCCTGCCAGACGCGCTCCCAGGCGAGCGACTTGCCGTCGAACGCCCACACCTTGTACGGCGACGTGAACGACGCGACGGTCGCGTAGCCGCGGTCGGCGTCGATGTCGTAGGCGATGCCGGTGACGTTGCCGAACTCCGGCAGTGCGAGCGTCTTGACCTTTTTTCCGGCCAGGTCGTACACGACGAGCAGCGACTGCACGTCCTCGCGCATCGTCGCCACGACATAGGTGCTCGTCACCGTCGCGTCGGCCAGCACGTCGGCCTGCGCGGGGACGAGCGTCGTCCAGTCGCGGAACTCCGGCCGCTCGTAGGACGCGACCATCAGCTTCCAGTTGGGCGCCGCGTCGTTCGTGCGGAAGTACATCCGGTCGCGCTTGAACACGCCTTCCGCGCGGTACTTGTCGCTCGTGTAGATCGTCCGCGGCTCGACGCTCGCACCGATCGGGCGGATCCTCATCGTGTTCGACCAGAAGTCACCGGTCTCGAACACGGTGACGTCCGCTTCCTCCGGCTCGTAGACGGCGCAGTAGTTCTTCGCATCCTTGACGGCGAGCAGCAGCTCGTCGCCGGCACGGTCGCTGCCGAGGCGATGCCGCAGGCAGCGCATCGGCTCCTGCTTCGCGTCCGATTCGGCGGTGCGCGGCGTGATGAATGCGTAGCGCTCGTCGCGCGCCCAGCCGAAACTGTCGAGGCCGGTGATCACCGGCCCGATCTGCGCCCCGGTCGTGCTGTCGATGATCCGGAAGTCCTTCCGCTCGGTGCCTTGTGCGTACACGCCAACGGCGAGGCGCGTCGCGTCGCGATTGGGTATCACGGCGCCGATGCGCGTTCTGCCCGACGGGTCGAGCGCGATCGGATCGAAGATCAGCACGTCGCGCCCGTCGATCTTCGTATACAGCTTCGCCTGCGGCTCGCCGCGATGCGTGCGCTGGAAAAACTGGCGGCCGTTTTTGAACAGCGGCGGGTCGGTGCGATCGCGATCGAAATAGCGGGCGAGCTCGTCCTTCATGCCGGGCACGGGCTTCGCGTTGCGATCGAGAAACTGCACGGTGGCGGCGTGCTGCGCGCGCGTCCAGGCCTGGACTTCCGGATCCTTGCCGTTCTCGAGCCAGCGATAGCGATCGGTCAGCGTCGTGCCGTGCAGCACGTCGACGACGGGGCGCGCGGGCGATTCCGGCGGAAAGAACGGCGGCGACGCAGCCGCTCCGGATACGATCGGCAAGCTCATTGCGACAATCACAAGGCGGGCTGCGCGCATCGGCATCGCATCCTCCCGGGTGGAAAACACGTGACGATCGCGAGCGCGCGGCGCATCGTCATTCGGCTCGCGGCTCGCGCGCGAGAAGCGCGAGCACGGCGTCGCGCGGCGCGAACTTCTCGTACAGCACGCGATGCACGGCGTCGACGATCGGCATGTCGAGCGCGAATCGCCGCGCGAGATCGCGGGCGGCGCGCGCGGCAGTGACGCCTTCGGCGACGTGTCCTATTGATTCCACAATGTGCGCGAGCGGCTGCCCGCTAGCAAGCGCCAGGCCGACACGGCGGTTGCGCGACAGGTTGCCGGTACAGGTGAGCACGAGATCGCCGAGGCCGGCGAGGCCGGTCAGCGTCTCGCGCCGGCCGCCAAGCGCCGCAGACAGCCGGCCCGCCTCGGCGAGTCCGCGCGTGATCAGCGCCGCGCGCGCGTTGTCGCCGAAGCCCAGGCCGTCGCTCGTGCCCGCCGCGATCGCGAACACGTTCTTGACGGCGCCGCCCACCTCGATGCCGGGCAGATCGTCGCTCGCATACGCGCGAAGCGTGTCGCCGCGTAACAGCGCAGCGACGCTCGTCGTGAGCGCGGTGTCGGTTGCCCCAACCACCAGCGCGGTGGGCAACCCGCGTGCAACTTCCTCGGCGAACGTCGGGCCGGTCACCGTGCCGACGGGCCGCGGCCAAGCGGATGCGAGCGCGCGATGCGGCAACGACCAGTCGTCGCCGGACCCGACGAAACCCTTTGCCAGCGACACGAGCGGAGCGACGACGCCCGCCGATTTCAACATCGCGGCGAGCGGAAGCAGTTCCGAGACGGGGGTCGCTGCGAACAGGAGATCTGCGCTGCCTGCTTCGTCGAGCGAGGACGTGAGCACGATCGAATCAGGCAGTCGCACGTCGGGCAGATAGCGCCGGTTTTCCCGCGCTGCGCGGCAGTCGCGCAGCTGCGCTTCCGAGCGGATGTACAGCTTGACGCGCGGGCGCACGTGGCTGTATTGCGCAAGATGCACGGCGAGCGCCGTTCCCCACGCGCCGCCGCCGAGCACGGCCACTTCGCTCACCGCGCAACGCTCTCCGCTGAGCGCTTGCCGAGACTCGCGCCCGGGGCGCGATTGCACGCGGTCGCGCCCATTTGATCGACGCTCAGAAACCGAAGACCTGCGACAGCCGGATGAATCCCGTCTGGCCGTCGCGATGGCGCACCTTGATCCAGCCCGGCATCTGCGTCGCCGCAGGCGACTGCGCCGCTTCGGCGACGTCGAGCAGCACGTCGCGCTCGGCGCGGAATACGACCGGCGCCGCGTCCTCGGCAGTGGCGCGGATGTCGGCAACGTTCGCGCGCACGACGACGACTCGCTTGTCCCCGAGCGACTTCGCCGGCATCCAGCCGATCGTGCCGGTGGCGTCCCGAATCTTCGTCCAGCCTTCGACGCTCACCAGCGTTTCCACCGGCACGTCGCGACCATAGACGAACAGCGGCCGCGCACGCGCGGACGGCGCATCGTAGAGCACCGTCGCGGGTTCGCGGGTGGCGCGGAAATCCGCGGCCGTAGCGGCGAACGGTATCGCCAGAGCGAGCAGCGCGGCAGCGCACCCGCGCAGCGCCCGCGCGGCGTCAGTTCGTGACGGCGGGCGTTTCGGCTGCGGCTTGCGCGAGCTGTTGCTGGTAGAGCGCTTCAAAGTTGATCGGCGCAAGGTGAACCGGCGGGAAGCCGGCGCGCAGCGTCGCGTCGGCAACCGTTTCGCGCGCATACGGAAACAGCACGGAAGGGCAATGCATTGCGAGCACCGGTTGCAGCTGGTTCGGCGCGATGCCGCGGATCGTGAACAGGCCGGCCTGGGCGGCCTCGATCAGGAACACCGTCTTGTCGCCGCTGCGTGCCGTCACCGTCAGCGTCAGCACGCATTCATAGACATCCGGAGCGACCTGCTCGCCTCGCGTGCGCAGGCCGACCTCGATCTGCGGCGCCTCGGCGAGCTGAAACGATTGCGGCGCGCCCGGATTCTCGAGCGACAGGTCCTTAACGTAGATCTTCTCGATCGAAAGCTGCGCGCCGCCTTGCGGTGCCGCGGGCTGCTGGTCCGCGCTCGCGGCGGGCTGCGATTCGGCCATGCTGGGGAACTCCGGTTAAGAAGGCGAAACCGGCGATTCTACTAGGATCGAGGATCGCAGGATCGGGCAACGCGGATCGAGCACCTCGCCCGTTTCGTCAGGCGGCTTCGCCTCCCAGCATCGCAACGAGCCGGCCCGCGCGATCGAGCGCCGCGAGGTCGTCGTAACCGCCGACGTGATGGTCGCCGATGTAGATCTGCGGCACCGTGCGCCGGCCGGTGCGCTGCATCATCGCGACGCGCTCGGCCGGATGCTCGTCGACGCGGATCCGATCGACGTCGGCGCCACGCGCGGCGAGGAGCCGCTCCGCGCGGACGCAATACCCGCAATACCCGGTCGTATACAACGTCACACGCGGCCTGATCGCAGCCGGTTCGGTTTCCATATCGCTCGCGCCTCGACTTTGCGACCTAGATTTTTTGCGTCGGCAGCCCCGCGTCCTTCCACGCCCGGAGACCGCCGCGCAGGCTTTGCACTTCCGTGAAGCCCAGCTTGCCGAGCGCCGACGCCGCAGCGCCGCCGCGCAGCCCACGATCGCAGTAAACGATCACCGGCCGCGACACGAACTTGGCGAGCTCGGAGCCGCGGTCCTTGATCTGGGACAGCGGGACGTGCATCGCGTTCGGCAGCCGGCCGCCGACGAACTCGCGCGGCTCGCGGACGTCGAGAACGATAGGGTTTCCGGAGTTCATGAGGCGCGTGGCGTCGAGCGTGCCGATTTCCCGCACCGGCGAAAGTCGCCGCTGCAGCAGCGGCCACAGCAGCATCGCGCCGGACAGCACGAACACCAGCACGAGCGGCCAGTTCTTCTCGAGAAACGGCAGGAGCATCGGATGCAAACTTGCGGCAAAGCTTAAAATGATAGCGTAAGGCGCGACGCCGTTCTTGCGGCCGGGCGCCTCGTTCGCATGGACACGCTCGTTCCCCCCGCTCCCGCGCCCGCGGTCGAGGCCGTTGGCACGAAATCCGCCGTGCGCCCCGTCGTTCTTTTGATCCTCGACGGCTTCGGCTGCCGCGAGGACGCACCCGACAACGCGATCACGCGCGCACGTGCGCCCAACTGGCGACGGCTGCTCGCGACGTGCCCGCACACGACGATCGACGCATCCGAGCTTCGCGTCGGCTTGCCGGAAGGCCAGATGGGCAACTCGGAAGTCGGGCATCTGAACATCGGCGCCGGCCGGGTCGTCTATCAGGATTACACGCGCATCGATGTCGCGATCCGCGACGGGCAGTTCGCGCGGAACCCGGTCTTGCTGGACGCTGTTGAAGCCGCGTGCAGCGGCCGCGCCGCGCTCCATGTCTTCGGCCTGCTGTCGCCGGGCGGCGTGCACAGCCACGAGCGCCAGCTGGCGGCGATGGTCGATCTCGCGGCTGACGGCGGGGCGGCACAGGTTTTCGTCCATGCATTTCTCGACGGGCGCGACACCCCGCCGCGCAGCGCGGCGGCGTCGATTGCGTTCATGGAGTCCGTATGCGCGCGCCACGCGAACGCGAGGATCGCGACGATCTGCGGGCGCTATTACGCGATGGATCGAGACCGCCGTTTCGAGCGGTTGCAGCCGGCGTACGAAGCGATCGTCGACGGCGTTGCGCCTTTCACCGCCGGGACGGCGCAGGCGGCGCTCGCCGCCGCGTATGCGCGCGGCGAATCCGACGAGTTCGTCCAGGCGACGACGATCGTCGCGGGGGGCGGCGCGCCCGCGCGCATGGCCGACGGCGACGTTGCCGTGTTCATGAACTTCCGCGCCGACCGCGCCCGGCAGTTGACGCGCGCGCTTACCGACCCGGCGTTCGACGGCTTCGTACGCAAGCGCCTGCCGCGCCTCGCCCGCTTCGTGACGCTCACGAGCTACGGCGACGAGTTCCGGCATCTCGGCATCGCGTTCGCGCCGCAGTCGATCGGCAACAGCTTCGGCGAATACATCGCGCGGCTCGGACTGCATCAACTGCGCATCGCCGAAACGGAGAAGTACGCGCACGTCACGTATTTCTTCAACGGCGGCACGGAATCGGTCTATCCGGGCGAGGATCGTATCCTCGTGCCCTCGCCCAGGGTCGCGACTTACGACCTGAAGCCGGAAATGAGCGCGGTGGAAGTGACCGATCGCCTGGTTGCCGCGATCGAGGCCGGGCGCTACGACGCCATCGTGTGCAACTACGCGAACGGCGACATGGTCGGGCACACCGGCGACTTCGCCGCCACACTGCGTGCGATCGAGACGCTCGACACGTGCATCGGCAGGGTCGTCGCGGCGGCGCGCGGACAAGGCGGCGAAGTGGTCATCACCGCCGATCACGGCAATGCGGAGCAACTGCGCGACGACTCGACCGGACAGCCGCATACGGCCCATACGCTGAACCGCGTGCCGCTTGTTTACGTGGGACGACCGGCAGCGCTGACCGACGGCGGGGCACTGCAGGACATCGCGCCGACGCTGCTCGCGTTGATGGGATTGCCGAAACCGCCCGAAATGACCGGTCACGCGCTCGTGCGGTTCGGGAACTAAATCCCCGCGCTTCCGGACCAACGCCCGCCCTCCCGCCTCCGGCCGTCGGATATCCCGGCCGCCCGATTGAATCGCGCAGTTCGGGCAGGCGTATACTTTATCGACGAAGGTTCCGTCGCGGATTGCGGCATTCGCCGCCGCGCGGCAATGAGAACGAAGCGGGGTTCGCGATGCGCGATGGAATGAAGAAAGCCACCTGGATCGGCATGGGGGCG
>DATEIQ010000159.1:0-4706 GCA_035278845.1 Casimicrobiaceae bacterium
CTCGCGCAAACGCCGTCACCGCACGCGATCGACATCCCGCGCTGGTTTGCGACGACGTTCCTCGATTTTCGCGAGGACATCGACGAGGCCGCGCGCGACGGCAAGCGGCTGCTCGTGTATTTCGGCCAGGACGGCTGCCCCTACTGCACGAAGCTGATGACGGTCAATTTCTCGCAGCAGCCGATCGTCGACAAGACGCGCCGGCATTTCGTCGCGACGGCGATCAACGTGTTCGGCGACCGCGAGGTTACATGGACCGACGGCCGGACGATGACCGAGAAGGAGCTCGCACGCGTGCTGCACGTGCAGTTCACGCCGACGATCCTGATCTTCGACGAAGCCGGCAAGCCGATCGTGCGTCTCGACGGCTACTACCCGCCCAACCGGTTCGAGGCGGTGCTCGACTATGCCGCCGGCAAGCTCGAGCGGACGCAATCGCTCGGCGACTACGTGCGCGCGCACGCGAAGGAGCGGGCCAGCCCGAAGCTTGCCGATGAGCCATTCTTCCTGCGCGCACCCTACGACCTGCGCCGCAAGCCGGGCGACAAGCCGCTCGCGGTGATCTTCGAGACCGTCGACTGCGGGCCTTGCGACGAACTGCATGCCGAAGCGTTCCGCCGCGATGCGGTGATGGCGCAGGTGCGCCAGTTCGACGTCGTGCGCTTCGCGCTCGGCACGACGATGCCGCTCACGACGCCGGACGGCCGCGCCACGACAGCCGGTGAATTCGCGCGCGCGCTCGGCGTGACGTACACGCCGTCCGTAGTGTTCTTCGACGCGACCGGCGCAGAGGTATTCCGGATCGGCGCTTACCTGCGGCCGTTCCATTTCGCGAGCACGTTCGCCTATGTCGCGAGCGGCGCGTATCGCAACGAGCCGTCGTTCCAGCGCTACCTGCAGGGACGCGCCGACGCGATGCGCGCGCGAGGTGAGCCGGTGGAACTCTGGAAATGACGGCCAACCATTCGAGCCCGCCTTGGCTCCGGCCCAGCGGGCTTTCCCGGCGCACCGCTTTCCACTAAGCTTCCGCACCCGCGGACCGTCTCGAAAGCCCGACGGCCGCAGGCACTTCACAACAGGAGAGGAGCAACGCCATGAAGCGTCGTGAGTTCGTGAAGGTTTGCGGGTCGTCGCTGGCGGCTGCCGCCACCGCGGGCATGCCGGGGGTTGGCCGGGCGCAGGACAAGATGGTGTGGAAAGCGTCGGACGTGCATCCGCTCGGCTATCCGACCGTCGAGGCGATCCAGCGGATGGGCAAGAAGCTCGAGACGTCGACGAACGGCCGCATCTCGATCCAGATGTTTCCGTCGATGCAGCTCGGCGGCGAGAAGGAGATGATCGAGCAGGCGCAGGTGGGCGCGCTGCAGATCGCACGCATCTCCGTCGGCGCCATGGGCCCGGTCGTCGACGATCTCAACGTCTTCAACATGCCGTTCATCTTCCGCGACGAGGCGCACATGCGGAAGGTGATCGATGGCCCGATCGGGCAGGACCTGCTCGACCGCGTGTCCAACGCGCCGACGTCGCGACTGATCGTGCTCGGATGGATGGATGCCGGCACGCGCAACGTCTACTGCGACCGGCCGATCACCAAGCCCTCGGATTTGAAGGGCATGAAGATCCGCACGATGGGCAACCCGATTTTCGTCGAGACGATGAACGCGATGGGCGGCAACGGCGTCGCGATGGGGTTCAACGAGCTCTACCAGGCGATGCAGACCGGCGTCGTCGACGGCGCGGAGAACAACGAGCCGACGGTGCTCGCGCAGAACCACTATCAGGTCAAGAAGGTATACAGCCTGACGGGCCATCTGATCATCCCCGAAATCTTCGTGTTCTCGAAGCGCACGTGGGAGACGCTCTCGAAGGACGACCAGGCGATGCTTCGGAAGCATGCGCGCGAGGCGCAGATGGAGCAGCGCCAGCTGTGGGACGCGATGGTCCGAGACGCCGAGACGAAGCTGAAGGGCTTCGGCGTGCAGTTCGTCAAGGCGGACAAGGAAGCGTTCTACAAGGCGACGCAGCCGATCCGCGACAAGTACGGCGCCAAGTACGCCGCGCTGTTGAAGCGCATCCAGGAAACGGCGTAACGGCCTGCAACAGGGCGCCGCAGCCTCGGTGAGGGCGCGGCGCCCTTCCTTTGTCCGGCGGGGATCGGCGAATGAGTGGCAGGGATCGCTATCGGTTGGCGATGGAGTGGCTTTACGTCGCGTGCATCGTGCTGTCGGGCACGGCGCTCATCGTGATCACGCTGATCATTCCGCTCGGCGTGTTCATGCGTTACGTGATGAACGCACCGCTGTCGTGGCCCGAGCCCGCGTCGGTGGTCATGATGGTGATGTTCTCGTTTCTCGGCGGCGCCGCCGTCTATCGCGCGAACGTCCACGTCGCGGTCGAGGCGCTTGTCAACGCGGTGCCGCCGCGTGTTCGGCACGTCATGCGCATCGGCATCGACGCGTGCATGGCGGCCACCGCGCTCTTCATGCTGGTCTACGGCGCGGACCTGTGCATGGTGACGCGCTTCCAGACGCTGGCCGAATTCCCCCGGCTGTCGCAGGCGATCGTCTATCTGCCGATTCCGCTTGCCGGGCTGCTGACCCTGCTGTTCATCATCGAAAAGCGTTGGCTCGGCCCCGCGCCGAAGACGTCGTACATGTTCAACGACCAGCCTGCCGAGCTCGAGTAGAGGGCCACGATGGATATTCTGGTGCTCCTCGGTTCGTTCGTCCTCTTCTGCGCGCTCGGCATCCCGGTGGCGTACGCGCTCGGCCTTTCGGCGATCGTCGCGGCCATTTACGTCGACATCCCGCTCGAGGCGGTGATGCTCAAGATCTCGGACGGCACCGACGACTTCGCGCTGCTCGCGATCCCGTTCTTCGTGCTCGCCGGCGGGATCATGGCCGAAGGCGGCATGGCGACGCGCCTCGTCAACCTCGCCAAGGTGTTCGTTGGATTCATCCGCGGCGGCCTCGCCATGGTCAACGTGCTCGCGAGCACGCTGTTCGGCTGCATCTCGGGATCTTCCGTCGCGGACACCGCGTCGATCGGCTCGGTGATGATTCCGCAAATGGTGAGGGCGGGCTATCCGCGCATCTACGCAACCAACGTGACGATCTGCGGATCGGTGCAGGCGTTGATGATTCCGCCTTCGCACAACGCCGTCATTTACTCGATCGCCGCGGGCGGCACCGTGTCGGTCGCGCATCTGTTCCTCGCCGGCATTTTTCCCGGCCTGCTGTTCGCGCTGTGCCTGATGGGCCTCGTGCTGTGGACCGCGCACCGGCGCCAGCTGCCGGTGTCCGAGCCGGTGCCGCTGTCGGAAGTGCCGCGGATCGTCCGCGAGGCGCTCTGGGGACTCGTGACCGTCGTCATCATCATGGGCGGCATCCTGAGCGGCGTGTTCACGCCGACGGAATCGGCGGCGGTCGCTTGCGTGTACGCGTTCCTCGTCACGTTCCTCGTCTACCGCGACTACCGCTGGCGTGAGCTGCCGCGGCTCGTGCATCGCGTCGTCAAGACGGTGGCGATGGTGATGATGCTGATCGGGTTCTCGGTGGCCTTCGGCTACATGATGGCGCTGATGCAGATTCCGGCGAAGGTGACGTACTTCTTCCTGAGCATCTCGGAAAACAAGTACGTGTTCCTGATGCTCGCGAACATCCTGCTGCTGCTGCTCGGGACGTTCATGGATCTCGCGCCGATGCTCCTGATCTGCACGCCGATTTTCATGCCGGTGATCCTGAAGCTCGGCATCGACCCGGTGCACTTCGGGATGATCATGATCCTGAATCTCGGCATCGGCCTCATCACGCCGCCGGTCGGACCGACGCTGTTCGTCGGCTGCGCGATCGGGAAGGTGACGATGGAGCAGGTGTCGAAGGAACTGTGGCCGTTCTACGGCGCGATGTGTCTCGCGCTTCTGATCGTCACGTACGTGCCGGCGATCTCGCTCTGGCTGCCGGGGCTGATGAAGTAGCTGCACCGCTCGAAAAGCGCGGCGCGTCGAACTTTCAGCGCGGCGCAGCGGCGCCGATCTGGTAGCTAGCGTGGCAGGTGGCGCACTGTTCGAGCACGCCGGCAAGCTGGCCCAGCGCGTGGTCACGGTCTGCGAACTGTCGCGCGTCGGCCGCCATCGCGTCGAAGCCTCGATGCACGCCGAACGCAAGCTTCTTGAACCCGATCGGCAGCTTGCCCATCATCGCCACCGGCACGTCGTGGGCCCGGGCGGCTCCCATCGTCGCGGCGGCGTCAGCAGCAGCCGGCATGTCGTTGCGAGAGAGCGCGCCGGTCAATTGCGCGATGCCAGCGACGAACTCGCGCATCTCCTGCAGCATGAACGCGCGCTCGCCCGGCGCGAGAACGACCGCCGTGCGGCCATCGTCGCCCGCGACGGTCGACCCAGCGACGACGAATTTGTAGACGAGCACCGCGATGACGACGAGCAGGGTGACGATGACCGCCAGGTAGACGCGCCGGGCGGTCATTGCATGGCTGCGGCTTGCCGGTGCTGCATTGCTGCTGCTTGCCGATCCGGCGTTATTGCGGTTTGCCGATGCGCACCTTCCAGACCTCGGGGCCGCTTTCGAGGTACTCCCAGTCGAACACATCGCCGAGCTCCGCTTTGAACTGGTAGTACAGCGGCTTGGGATCGTGATCGTTGACGAGCAGGAACGCCTCGCCGGGCGCAAGCCCGCGAAACGTGTTGA
>DATEIQ010000160.1:0-4454 GCA_035278845.1 Casimicrobiaceae bacterium
GCGATGGGCGACCTGGCGGCCCAGCGTGCGCAGCGGCCGCAGCGCACGCTCGATGGCGAGCCAGAGCAGGATCGCGAGCACCGGCAGCGCCACGGCGAGCGGCAGCAGCATGCCGCGCAGCATCGCGCCGACGATCGCATCGCGCGTCGCGGCCTGCTCTCCGACCTGCACGAGGTAGCGCCGGTCGTGATCCCAGGCGCTGAACACGCGCCAGCGCCGGCCGTCGATGCGCGCATCGCTGAATCCTTCCTCGCGCGGCGACAGGCGCACGTCGGGTGCATTCTTCGAGTGCAGCTCGAGCGCCGTGCCGCGTCGCCAGAACTGGAAAGCGACTCGCCGCGCATAGCGGTGCGCGTCGCTTGCGTGCTCCTCGATTTCGTCGAGGTCGTGTCCGGCCTGCGCGATCAGCAGCGAAGCGGATTGCGCGAGGTGGGCGTCGAGCAATTCGTCGAGCTCGTGCCGCGCATCGAAGTAGCTGAAGACTGCCGTGGCGATCCAGACGATCGCGACCGCGCCGAGCAGCAGCACGAGAAGCTCGCGGCGCATCGAGCGCGCCGGTGCGCCGCGCTCGTGCCCGTGGGCCCGATCAGCGCGCACGTTTTCCGGTTTCACGGGGCATCATGTAGCCGACCCCCCTGACGGTGCGGATCAGCGCCGGCGCGAGTTTCCTGCGCAGGTGATGAACGTGGACTTCGACGGCGTTGCTGTCGACTTCCTCGCCCCACGGATACAGCCTGCGCTCGAGCTGGTCGCGCGACAGGACGCGCCCCGCATTGCTCATGAGCTCCTGCAGCAGGTTGAACTCGCGCGCCTGCAAGTCCACGGGGCGCTGCTCGAAGGTCACGCTTCGTGCCGCCGGGTCGAGCCGCAACGATCCGATTTCGAGCACGGGCGCAGGCTCGCCGCGCGAGCGACGAATCAGCGCGCGCAGGCGCGCCGCCAGCTCGTCGAGATCGACGGGCTTCACGACATAGTCGTCGGCGCCGCTGTCGAACGTCGCGACACGCTCGTCGATCGCATCGCGCGCGGTCAGCACCAGAATCGGCGTATCCGCGCCTCGCGCGCGCGTCTTGCGCAGCAGCGTCGGGCCATCCTGGCGCGGCAGGCCGAGGTCCAGCACCACCGCTGCGAAGGGTTCGCCGCGGAGCGCGAGCTCGCCGGCCACGCCGTCGCGCACCCAATCGGTGTCGAAGCCACGCTGGCGCAAGCCGGCATGCAATGCATCGCCGAGCAGCGGGTCGTCTTCGACAACGAGGATCCGCATTCGTCCGCGGCCTTCAGCCCGGGTGCTCGTCGCGACGAAACTTGTAGCCGGTGACCATCGCCTTCACGAGGTTCTCGCGGTGGAGGAGGCTGCTGACGACGACGCCGGCGACGTGCACGAAGACCAATGCGAGCATCGTATTCGCGACGCCCTCGTGCAGGTCCTCCATCCATTCACCGCCAATGTCGTTGTACGTCGCGTATCCGGTCGCGCCGGCGGTGATTCCGAGCAGAACGAGCAGATAGATGACCCAGCTGCCCGCGGGATTGTGGCCGAGGTAATGCCGGGGATGCGTCGTCAGCAGCGAACGCAGATAGCTGGCGACGGCGCGCGGCCCGAACGCGAAGCTCGACAGTCGGGCGTAGCGCGTGCCCACGACCGCCCAGACGAGCCGGAACGCAAGCAGCCCGAGCACCGTGTAGCCCAGCATGACGTGGATGTCGCGCAGGCGCTCGGATTCGGCGGTGACGAACGCGCCGGCGAACGAGAGCACGAGCAGCCAATGAAAGATCCGCACGGGCAGATCCCATACCCGAATCATCGATTTGTCCATGATCTTCCTCAGTTTCCCGGTAAATTCATTCAGGGTTTCGACGGCGGAACGCGGATTTCGCGCTCGCTGAAGCGCCCGCTGTCGGCGTTCAGGTGACACGCGCCGCAATTGGCCGCGCTTTTCACGGCCGGGCTTCGCAACGTCGCCGGCGCCACATCATCGTGCTCGTGCAGGAACCAGCGCGTCTCGGTGATGCGCAGGACCGGTTTCGTGGTCGGCGATCGCGAGCGGTCCCGTCCCGCGCTGGCGACGAGGAACTCCTCGATCGCCGCCGCCGTCGGCGCATCGATCGTCGCGTCGGTGCCGAAGTGACGGTCGAGGCTGGCCATGATCGCGCGCCACGATGCCGCAGGCAGCAGGCTAGGGGGGTAGGCGACATGACAGCTCCCGCATTCGCTCTTCCAGGCGGCGTTCGTCGCCGCAGACCGTTTCGGTCCGCTGGCGATCGCCCCCGGCGATGCAAGTAAGCCCGCGACGGCGGCGCAGACAACCGCTGCGCCCACCCGGCCGCGCACGCGCGAGGTGGCCTGGCTTCGTGCGTTCATCGCCGCGCTCCCTGCGAAAGCTCCATCAGGTACGCGAGGATGTCGCCCTTCTCCTGCACAGTGCACGCGCGGTCGAGAACGTCGTTGCAATTGCGCCGGAACCACTTCTCGACTTTGTCGAGGCTCGTGAAGCGCTCGGCATCTCCGGCAGGGGCGAGCGGTGCGATGGGCTTGCCCGTTCTCGCGTGCTGGCCCGGATCGACCGGGTTCGCCGTATGGCAGGACGCGCAACTCCATTCGCCGCCATGCTTCGATTCGAAGAACGCCTTGCCCCGGGCGGCGGAAAACCCGCTGAACTGCGGCGCGGCCTGCCTCGCCTCCTCCGCGTAGTTGCGGGCGACGTCGGCGGGTGTCACGGCCAGTGCCGCACCAGGTGCAATCGCCAGCGCCGCGAGCGCGAGAGCGTGTGCAATCGGTCGGTCGTACATCGGTGCCTCCATCGGTTGTCTTCGACGAAGGCGACGATAAGAGCTGATTCTTATCGGTTGCTTAACTCGTCCGTCACGCGCCGGCCTCGCCGGCGCAGCGATCGGAACTGAACGGCGCGGCTGCGGCTGCGCCGTTCGCGTTTTGTATCATGCCCGCACCGGGTTTGCACAGCATGCCACCGATCTCCGCTTGACCGACGATTCCCGCGTGCCCCGCCGAGGCTTTCCCGCCGCGCTGTTGGAGGCGGCGCTGCGCCGTCCATCGGGCAGCGGGCTCGCGCACTGGATTCACAGTTTCTCGCTGCACGTCGCGACCGGCTTCGCGGCAGTCGCCGCGCACTACGCGTTGATGTACGCACTGCTGCGCGCGGGACTGCCGGCCGTGCCGGCCAGCGCCATCGGCTTTCTCGCCGGGGCGCTCACGCGCTTCGTACTTTCGTATGCGCACATCTTCGCGCCCACGCGCGGTGTCCAGGCTGCCGGCGTGCGGTTCGTCGTCGCGATCGCGGCGCAACTCGCTGCGAACTCCGCGCTGCTCGGGGCATTCACGCATGCCGGCGTCGGCGTGTGGCCGGCACAGATCACGACGACGGCGTTGCTGACTGTCGTCAACTATCTCGTCTATCGCTGGTGGGTGTTTCGCTAAGGCGCGCCCCGACTCATGCTTCACGGTCATCGGATCGTCGTCGTAATGCCCGCCTATCGCGCGGAGAAGACGCTCGCGCAATGCTACGCGGCGATTCCGCACGACGTCGTGGACCGCGTGCTGCTGGTGGACGACGGCAGCGACGACGCGACGCTCGCCGTCGCGCGCGAGCTTGGCATCGTCACGCACCGCCATGCGGAGAACCTGGGCTACGGCGCCAACCAGAAGACGTGCTACCGCGCGGCGCTCGACGACGGCGCCGACGTCGTCGTCATGCTGCATCCCGACTACCAGTACGAGCCCCGATTGATCACCGCCATGGCCGGCATGATCGCCTCCGGCGTCTACGACGTGGTCATCGGCTCGCGCATTCTCGGGAACACGGCGCTGCGCGGCGGGATGCCGCTCTACAAGTACGTGTCCAATCGTGCGCTCACCGCGTTGCAGAACCTGCTCGTGGGCACCAAGCTGTCCGAGTTCCACACCGGCTATCGGGCGTTCTCGCGCCGCGTGCTGGCGGAGTTGCCGCTGCTCGCAAACTCGCAGGATTTCGTGTTCGACAACCAGATGCTCGTGCAGGCGCACGCGTTCGGGATGCGAATCGGCGAGATCTCCTGCCCGACGAAATATTTCGAGGATGCGAGCGAGATCGGCTTCCACCGCTCGGTTATCTACGGCCTCGGCGTGCTCGGGGTCTGCGCCCGCTATCTGGCGTGGAAGGCCGGCATCGCGAAGCCGCGGATATTTTCCGGCGCACCGGAGTTGCGGCTGTCGGCGCACGAGCCGCCGATCGCGACTCCCGCCGGATGACGGCTCGGCCCGTGGCCGCGGCCGAGCCCCGCGCGCGCATGGGCGCGCACTCGGACGCCGTGGCCTTCAACGCGCTACTCGTCGTGGCATTCGTGGCCGGCGTTGCGCTTCGCGTGTGGCAGATCGACATCCAGATTCCGATCGACGACGAGTGGCACGCGATCCACAAATTGTTGGGCGCCGGTCCGCTCGACATCTTCACGCACGT
>DATEIQ010000161.1:0-2866 GCA_035278845.1 Casimicrobiaceae bacterium
GGCGGCGTCGCGCATCCGGCCAGGGCAAGCGCGATCACGAAGCCGATCGTCCCGGCATGCCTCCTCATTGGCCGTCCGCGAGCGCCGGCGCGGGTGCGGGCGCCCGCGTTTCGCCTGCCAGGGGCAGCCACAGGCGAAACCACGCGCCGCGCTTGCCGTCGCGGCGCGCGCCGACCTCGATCCTGCCCCCCTGCGCCTGCGCGTATTCGCGTGCGATCGCGAGGCCGAGTCCCGATCCCTTGACGCGGCCGTCGACGGGCGGCGGGCCCTGATAGAACGAATCGAAGATGCGCGCGCGGTCGGCCGGTGCGACGCCACGCCCCTCGTCGATGACGTCGAGCACCGCGCCGCCGTCGTTCACGCCGACGGCGAGCTCGATCGTGGCGTTGCGCGGCGAATACTTGATCGCGTTCGATAGCAGATTGTCGACGATGGTGCGCAATCGCTCCGCGTTGCCGATCACCGTGGCCGGCGCGAGCTTCGAATCGAACGTGATCATGCGCGCGAGTGCTGCAAGCCGCTGCTCTCGAACGACGCGGCCCACGACATCCGGCAGTGCGACCGGTCCGAGCGCCGCCGGTTCCATCGCGCGCGTCTGGTGGTACGCGAGCAGATCCTCGATCAGTTTCTGCAGGCTGAGCGTGTTGTCGCGCACGATGCGAACGATGTCGTTCTGCTCGGGCGTGAGCTTGCCGCCGACGCCGTCGCGCAACAGCTCGGCGCCCTCGCGCACCGCGGTCAACGGCGTCTTGAGCTCGTGCGAGACGTGGCGCAGGAAGCGCGTCTGCTGCTGTTCGAGGTCGGAGAGGCGGCTGCGCAGCCATTCCAGCCGCTGGCCGACGTAGCGCAGGTCCTGGGGTCCCGTCACTTCGATCGCGTGCCCGAAATCCGCGCTGCCCATCCGGCGGATCGCAAGGTCAAGCTGGCGGATTGGTCGGGCGATCAGCGTCGCGAACACGATCGCGAGCGCAATGGCGATGCCGACGGTCGCGAACCCGACGTAGAGCCACTTTTCGCGGCCCTGCGTCGCCGTCTCCTGCAGGCGTTCGATCGCGCTTTGCGTGAGCTGCGTCGACGACGCGAGCATTGCCTGCGCGCCGTCGACCAGTTGCGCATAGCCGTCGGCGAGATCCGTCGCGACGTCGGGCGCGCGCTTGGGCGCGAGCAGCAGCTTGTGCAGCTTGCTCTCGCGATCGGCGAGCTTGTCGAGTCCCGCCTGCATCGACGGCTCGAGCGGCAATGCGGCAAGTTGCCGCGTCGTTTGCCGGAACTCCTCGCGCAGCTTGCCGTATTCGTCGAGCAGCGCGGCATCCTCGAGAATCAGATGCTGGCGTGCGACGCGCTCGAGCGTCGTCGCCTGCTCGTACAGCAGGCGGCTCGTACGTCCCGCCTGCGCGGCCTGCAACACCTCCTGCCGCCCCTGCGACTCGAGCCGGTCGAGCGAGAGAATCATCTCGGCGAGCGCGTAAACGAGCGGCAGACTGACGAGCAGGAAGCCGAGCAGGATGAACTTGAGGAACGAGCGCGGGTAATACACGCGTGGCCCGAAAACGGGAGCGCCGGCTGGCTATAATCGAGCGATTATGACATTGCCGCCTCTCGCGCTGATCGCCGCGGTGGCGCGCAACGGCGTCATCGGCCGCGACGGCGCGCTTCCCTGGCGGCTGCCGGAAGACCTGCGCCGGTTCCGCACGCTCACCACCGGGCATTCGATCGTCATGGGACGCCGCACGTGGCAGTCGCTGCCGCGCGCGCTGGCGGGGCGTCAGAACGTTGTTGTCACGCGCCAGGCCGGATTCCAGGCGGACGGTGCGATCGTCGTGCATTCGCTCGACGCGGCGCTTGCCGCGGCCACGTATCCCGGACCCGTGTTCTGCATCGGCGGCGCGGAGCTCTATCTCGCGGCGATGCCGATCGCCGACACGGCGTACATCACCGAGATCGCGCGCGACTTCGAAGGCGACACGACGTTTCCGCCGCTCGATCCATCGCAATGGCGCGAAACGGCGCGCGAGACGCATACGAGCCCGGGACCGGACGCGGTCGAGTACGCTTTCGTCATTTACGAGCGCGTGCGCGGCGGTGCGCGATAATGCGCTTTCATGCGGCGCCGCACGTTAACGGGCCGAGACGCGAGCATCGCCGGGGTGGCGGAATGGCAGACGCAGCGGACTCAAAATCCGCCGCTGGCAACAGCGTGAGGGTTCGACTCCCTCTCCCGGCACCAAAAGAAGGCTTCCATGATCAAGATCGTCAAATCCGACGCCGAGTGGAAAGCGCAGCTTTCGCCGATGCAATATGCGGTGACGCGGCACGCGGCCACTGAACCCCCGGGTACCGGCGAATACGTGCACAACCACGAGCACGGCATCTACACCTGCGTTTGCTGCGGCACGCCGCTGTTCGAGTCCGACACCAAGTTCGATTCGGGCTGCGGCTGGCCGAGCTATTTCAAGGCGCTCGATCCCGCCAATGTCCGCGAGAAGCTCGACACGAGCCACGGCATGCGCCGCACCGAAGTGATCTGCAACGTCTGCGACGCGCACCTCGGCCACGTGTTCCCCGACGGCCCGCCGCCGACGGGGATCCGTTATTGCATCAACTCCGCTTCGCTGCGCTTCGACCCGAAGTAGAGCCCGCCCAGATCCGTTCGCGAACGCGAACGTCGCGCGGAAACGGATGGCAAATCCGTACACGCTCGCCGACTTCGACTACGACCTGCCGGCCGCGCTGATCGCACAGGCACCGGCCGCGAGCCGCAGCGGCAGCCGCCTGCTGCACGTCGACGGCGCGCGGCTTGCCGATTGTCGCTTCACCGACCTGCCGGGCCTGCTTGCGCCTGGCGACCTCGTCGTGATGAACGACA
>DATEIQ010000162.1:0-8301 GCA_035278845.1 Casimicrobiaceae bacterium
GAAGCCCGATGGCGCCGCACGCGTGGTTGCGCGCCATGCCGCGCCGGCGAGGCGGGGCAGAGGGGAAGCGCGGGGCCTCCGCGCAGGACGCGCATCCGAGGGATCCTGGCCGGCGCTCGCGCGGCCACGCGTCGCGGCGCCGCATCGTGCTCGCGGCGCTGATCGT
This sequence comes from Casimicrobiaceae bacterium, assembly GCA_035278845.1. Classification (GTDB taxonomy): domain Bacteria; phylum Pseudomonadota; class Gammaproteobacteria; order Burkholderiales; family Casimicrobiaceae; genus VBCG01. The sequence goes on from DATEIQ010000162.1 coordinate 167, forward strand.
CGGCCAGACGATCATCGCCACCGATTACATGCTGCGCGTGCTGCCGTACCACGGTCGTGAGCCGCTCGAGATCGCGATTCTCGTCCTGTTCGCCGTGCTCTTCGCTTGGATCTCGGCCGGCTTCTGGACCGCGCTGGCCGGATTCTGGCTGCTTGCGCGCGGCCGCGACCGTTACGCGATCTCGCGGCACATGGCGGGCGACGCGCCCGCCGACATCGCGTCCGACGCGCGCACGGCGGTGGTGATGCCGATCTGCAACGAGGACGTGAGCCGAGTCTTCGCCGGGCTGCGCGCCACGTACGAATCACTCGCGCAAACCGGTGCGCTCGATCGCTTCGACTTCTACGTGCTGTCCGACACGGGCGATGCCGACACGCGCGTCGCCGAGATCGACGCGTGGCTTTCGCTGTGCCGCGCGGTCGGCGGCTTTGGCCGCGTCTTCTATCGCTGGCGCCAGCACCGGATCAAGCGCAAGAGCGGCAACATCGCCGACTTCTGCCGGCGCTGGGGCCGCAAGTATCGCTACATGATCGTGCTCGACGCCGACAGCGTCATGACCGGCGATTGCCTGACGTCGCTCGTGCGCATCGCCGAGGCGAATCCTGACGCGGGCATCGTGCAGACGGCGCCGCGCGCGGCCGGCCGCGACACGCTGTACGCGCGCGTCCAGCAGTTCGCCACCGGCGTCTACGGACCACTGTTCACCGCCGGCCTGCACTTCTGGCAATTCGGCGAATCGCACTACTGGGGTCACAACGCGATCATTCGCGTGGCGCCGTTCATCCGCTATTGCGCGATAGGCAGGCTGCCCGGCCGCGGCGCGCTGTCGGGAGAGATCCTGTCGCACGATTTCGTCGAAGCTGCGCTGATGCGCCGCGCGGGCTGGGGCGTATGGATCGCGTACGACCTGCCCGGCAGTTACGAGGAGATGCCGCCGAACCTGATCGACGAGCTCGGACGCGACCGCCGCTGGTGCCAGGGCAACCTGATGAACTTCCGGCTGTTCTGGATGCGCGGGCTCCACCCTGCGCACCGTGCGGTGTTCATGACCGGCGTGCTCGCCTATCTGTCGGCCGCACTTTGGTTCGTCTTCCTGGTGCTGTCGACCGTGCTGCTGGCGATTCACACGCTGCGCGAGCCCAAATATTTCATCGAGCCGTATCAACTGTTCCCGCTGTGGCCGCAATGGCGGCCCGAGTGGGCGATCGCGCTTTTCTCCGCCACCGCGGTGCTGCTGTTTCTGCCGAAAATCCTCGCGGCCCTGCGCATCGCCTGGACTGACCCCGCGCCGCACGGCGGGCGACTGCGACTCGCCGTGAGCCTCGCCGGCGAAATGCTGCTGTCCGCATTGCTCGCGCCGATCCGCATGCTGTTCCACACGCAGTTCGTCGCCATGGCGCTCGCCGGGCATGCCGTGCGCTGGAAATCGCCGCCGCGCGGCGACAGCGAAACCGGGTGGCGCTACGCATTGCGGCGCCACGGCCTGCACACGCTCGTCGGCGTGCTGTGGGCGGCGATCGTCTGGTGGCTGAACCCGTCGTACCTGTGGTGGCTGCTACCCGTGGTGGGTGCACTCATGCTGTCGATTCCGCTGTCGGTGTTCACGAGCCGCGTCGGCCTTGGCCGCAAGCTGCGACGGCGCAAGTATTTCCTGATCCCCGAGGAATCGCATCCTCCGCCGGTAATGCGCGCGACCCGCCGGTACTGGCATCACGCGCCGCAGCCCGCGGACGTGGCCGCAGCGATCGTCGATCCAATCACCAACGCGCTGATGTGCGCGCAGGCTGCGGGACGCACCGGCACCGATCGCGTGCGCGCGCTGATGAACACCGCGCTCGCCGAGCGCGCGCTGCACGGCGGATTGGCGGCGCTGACACCCGCCGACAAGAGCCAGCTACTCGCCGATCCCGCGGCGCTGTCCGCGCTGCACTGGGCCGTATGGACGAGCGCGGCGCGGCATCCGTCGTGGAAAGCGCTGACCGAAGGCGCGCCGGCACGTGCACGCGGAATGCCGGATCGCGATGCGGAGCCGGCCGACTCGCACGCAGAGCATGCGTCCGTCGCCGCGTCCGATGCGCCGGCCGGAAGATGAGCGCGCAGGGCCGCCCCAAGCGCGAATTGCCCCGACGCGCGATCGCGCGGAGGGTGATCCATTGAGCACAATGCCGAACCCCTGGGCCGCACCGACGCCCGCACATCGTGACGAGCGCGCGCCGCCGATCGAGCCGGTGCTGACCACGATCTGGCCGTTCGTGTGCATTGTCGTGCTGATCGTCGGCCTCGCGGTCGCCGATTACCTGCTGCAGCAGACGGATCCGCAAACGCGCTTCTGGCTGCTCGTCGCGCGCCTGTTCGCGGGCGCGTCGCTGCTCGCGCTCGCGGGCGTCACGCTGCGGCGGCTGTTCGTCCAGCGCGGCGAATTGCGCGCGGCGCTGCTCGCGAGCGAGGAACGCCTGGTCGGCTCGCTGTCGGACATCCAGAAGCGCAAGCAGGTGGAAGCGCTGCTGTTCGAGGAAAAGGAGCGCGCGCAGGTGACGCTCGCCTCGATTGCCGATGCCGTCGTCACCGTCGACACGGCGAGCCGGATCGAATTCATGAACCCAGTGGCCGAGCGCCTCACCGGTTGGCCGCTCGGCGAAGCGCGGCAGCGACCGGTTGCGGAAGTATTCGCCGTCGTCGATGAAGTCACCGGCGCACCGATTCCCGATCCGGTCGGCCGCGCACTGACCGAGGGCGCGGTCATCGAGGCGGACGGCAACGTCGTGCTGCTCTGCCGCGGCGCCGAATCGATCGCCATCGACTACAGCGTCGCGCCGATCCGCGATCGTGCGGCGCGGACGGTAGGCGCCGTGCTCGTCGTGCAGGACATGAGCCGCGAGCGGCAGTACGCCGCGCGGCTCTCCAACCTCGCGAGCCACGATGCGCTCACCGGTCTTTTGAACCGGCGCGAGTTCGAGCAGCGCCTGCGCGCGATCGTCGAGCATCGCGACTCCGAGCAGGGACAGCATGCGGTGCTGTACCTCGATCTCGACCAGTTCAAAGTCGTCAACGATACGAGCGGGCACGCAGCGGGTGACGAGTTGCTGCGCCAGGTCGGCGCACTGCTGCGGCCGCGCCTTCGCGAGGGGGACGTGCTGGCGCGTCTTGGCGGCGACGAATTCGGCGTCCTGCTGCCGCACTGCCCGCCTGCGCCGGCGCTGCGCATCGCGGAAGCCTTACGCAGGGCAATCGTCGACTTCCGCTTCGCGTGGAAGAACCGCTCGTTCACGATCGGCGTGAGCATCGGCCTCGTCAATCTCGCCGACGGCCCGCACACGCTCGCAAGCGTGCTGTCCGCCGCCGATGCCGCGTGCTATCTCGCGAAGGACAAGGGCCGCAATCGCGTGCAGGTCTATCGTCCGGAAGACAGCGAGGTCGCGCATCGCCGCGGCGAGATGGAATGGGTGAACCGGCTGCATCGTGCGCTGGCCGAGGATCGCCTGTGCCTGTATGCGCAACCGATGCGCGCGATGCACGTGGCGGGCCCGGAGACGTCGCACCAGGAGCTGCTCGTGCGACTGATCGACGAACGCGACGAACTTATCGCGCCGATCGCATTCATTCCGGCCGCCGAGCGCTATCACCTGATGCCGTCGATCGACCGCTGGGTGATTCGCACGGTGTTCCGCCTGCTCGCAGATCGCCGTGCCGCGGGCGACGCCGCCGCCGTGGCCGGAACGTACGCGATCAACCTGTCGGGGGCGTCGATCGGCGACGACCAGTTCCTGGATTACGTGCGCGAGAGCTTCACGCGCTTCCGCATTCCGCACCGATCGATCTGCTTCGAGATCACGGAGACGACGGCCGTCACGAGCCTGTCGAAGGCCGCGGACTTCATCGGCGCGCTGCGCGAGCCGGGGTGCCGGTTCGCGCTCGACGATTTCGGCGTCGGCGTGTCATCGTTCACGTACCTGAAGCAGCTTCCGGTCGACTACCTGAAAATCGACGGCAGCTTCGTGCGCAACATGCTGCACGACCCGGTCGACGCGGCGATGGTCGAGGCGATCCACCGGATCGGCCGCGTGATGGGCAAGCAGACGATCGCCGAATCGGTGGAATCGGCGGCCACGCTCGAGGCGCTGCGCAGCGTCGGTGTCGATTTCGCGCAAGGGAATGCGATCGCACCTCCTTCGCTGTTCGCACCGCCTGGAAGCCGCGGGCGCGGCGAAACCGCGCGAGCGACCGCTAATGCGCAACGAACGGCCGCTGTGCTAGTGTCGCGCCTTCCACACGGCGAACACGGCCGCTGAACACGAAGGCGGCCGGATTCCAGAACCCGCAGGAGAATCATTCGATGAGCGAACTGCGCAAGTGCGCAATCGTCACCGGCGCCGGCAGCGGCATCGGTCGTGCCGTCGCCTTGGCGCTGGCCGGCGCAGGCTATCGCGTGGCCGCAGCCGGCCGGCGGCGCGATGCGCTCGACGCAACGGCCAGCGCGGCTGGCGAGCGCGCCGGCGACGTCTTGCCCGTGGTCACCGACGTCGGCGATGCCGAGTCGGTGGCGCAGTTGTTCACGACCGTCGAGCGCGAGTTCGGACGACTCGACCTGCTCTTCAACAATGCAGGCATCGGCTCGCCCGCAATGCCGCTCGAGGAGCTGCCGCTTGCCACGCTGCGCGCGGTCATCGACACGAACCTGCTCGGCGCGTTCGTCTGCACGCAGCACGCGATCCGGATGATGAAGTCGCAGAAGCCGCGCGGCGGCCGCATCATCAACAACGGCTCGATTTCCGCGCACGCGCCGCGGCCTAATTCGGCGCCCTACACGGCGACCAAGCATGCGATTACCGGCCTCACCAAGTCGACGTCGCTCGACGGACGCAAATACGACATCGCGTGCGGCCAGATCGACATCGGCAATGCCGCCACCGAGATGGCCGCGAGGATGGCCACGGGCGTGCCGCAAGCGAACGGCGACATCGCCGTCGAGCCCTTGATGGATGTGGGCCACGTCGCGAGCGCCGTGCTGTACATGGCAAGCCTGCCGCTCGCGGCAAACGTTCAGTTCATGACGGTGATGGCCACGAACATGCCGTTCGTCGGCCGCGGCTGACCGCGTTTACGTGCACCCACGCAACAGGTAGATGACGATCAGGATCGGCACCGGCACGCCGATCAGCCACGCGAGCACGTAGCCCCAGCGACCCTCCTGCATCCGGCGCAGTCCTTCGCGCCGCGTGCGAAGGCCCGGCAAGTCGCGCGGCGCTCTCATCGGATGACCGCGGCGACTGATCCGGCAGCCGCCGTCATTGCGCACGGTGTGCGCCCGTGCCGTCGCGCATTTCGGCGTGCTGGCCGGGGACGTGATGCTCGACGACGTCCGGCAGGCGCACCGGATCGAAATCGGCCCACTTGCCGCCGCGCCATTCGCCCTTCGCGCGCTCGATCATCGTCGCGCCGCGCTCGCGCAGCACATCGATCGCGACCTCGCAATCTTCCGGCGTCCCGGCGTTTACGGCCACCATGACGCCGGCCGGCCGCGGCGTCGGCGCAGGCGTGTCGTCGCCCATCTTCTGCACGGCGCCGGCGAGCGAGCCTGCATACGCTCCCGCGGCCGCGCCGCCCGCCACCGCCGCTGGACCTATGAGCGGCGTAGCAGCGAGGCCCGCGACCGCACCGACCGCCGTGCCGATGGCCGCGCCCTTGATCGCGGCCTTGTCGCCCCCCTCGGCCTTCTCGTCCGCGTGCTCATCGCCACCCAGCGGCAGCCCGTGATGGCGCCCGGGCGGATTGACGGTGAACTGGTCGAGATCGAGCGCATCGAAGCCGGCGCCCCGCAGCTTTCGCGCAGCAGCGGTCGCGCTGCGCTCGTCGTCGAAAATCCCTGCCACGATCTGCGTCATGTCTTCTCCGCGTTGCGATCGCCGCGCGTTTGCGCGCTTTCGATCGACGACGAAAGCGTAGCGGCGATGCGCGTTGGCCGAGCATCGGCTCGCTGCGGAATCCACTGTAGGGCGATGCCTACGCCGCGCGGCCGCGGGCCGCGAGATGAAGCGGGCGCGGCCGCGCGGCTACGGGGCGCGAGATGAAGCGGGCGCGCCGGCTACTGGCCGCGCTCGGGCGCGGGACTGCCGGGACACTGCGGTACCTTGCCCCAGTAATTGCCGCAGTAGCGGAAACGCACGCGCTGATCGCAGATCACGCGCGTGATGAAATCCTCGCGCGTGCAACGCGAGAGCTCGTCTGCCATGCGCGTCCAGCGATCGACGGTGGAAGGCTGCGCCGCCGGCGCCGCCGCCACTTCGGGTGCACGCGCGGGCGACGGCTCGGGCGCCTGCACAGCCGGCGCCTGCGCCGCGGGCTGCGCCTTTTCCGGTGTGGGGCGCCGATGCGGCGGCCGTGGTGCGGGCTTCGCGGGCAGCGAGCGGATCTCGATCGGCTGCGTCGCACTCGCGCTCGTCGCTGTGCCCGCTTCGCCGGCCTTGTCCTCGCTCGCACGCGGTGCTTGCGACGTTGCATCAGCGGGCGGTCGCGGTGGCGAAGCGTCGGGCGACGAAGCACCGGATGGCAGCGCCGGCGTCGGTGAGCCGATCGGCCTGCGAGGGCTCGGCGTTTCCTCCGGCGGGAACGATGACATCACGCTCTGATTAGGTCGGGGAACGCGGCCATCGGAGGGCAGCTGCCCGCCGAGCATCTTCCACGCGCCGAAAGCCACCGCGGCAATGGCGAATGCGAGGGCGATCAGGAAAGCCGCGAGGTGACCGTTGGCGGGGCCCTGCGCGTAAGCCGGCTGCGCACCTGCGGGAGCCGGCTGTGTGCGTGCGGACGCCGGTTGCGCGCCGACTGGGTATTCTCGCGTACCGCGATGGCGATCTGGCATACTGCCGTCGGGCTCTGATGTGCGGCCATAGTGATCTGGCGTACCGCCGTGGTGCTCAGGCGTGCTGCGCGGCCCGCGCGTGGACGCCGCCACGATGACGCTCGCGCGCGATCGCCGCTCGGCGTTCCCCTCGTATTCATGCGGCAGATCCGCCTGTGCGGCGTTGGCAGCACGCGCCACGGTCGCATGCCCGCGCTGGCCGGACACCGCGGCCGCCACCGCGGCGATCGGCGTCGGCAGCGCGTGCTCCGCCCCGCACTGAATGCAGAATCGGGCGCCGGCCGGGTTTTCGGCGGCGCAGCTTGCACACCTCATTCGCAGCAACCCCGCATGCAGCGAAGCATAGCCGATCGGACGGCTCCCATTCGCGCATCGTGCCCCAAACACGCACGCGAATGAAGTCCGTGAACTTTTTACACGACGGCCGGTCGCCCGGGCAAATCTTGCTTGTCGCGGGCGGGTAGCGAAACGTTTAGCAAACGTCCCGGAGAGGTGCGTCCACGCGTACCCGGGCAAACCGGCGACGTGGCGCAAGTTAATCCGATCTTCCATACTGAGGGAATTCCTTCCCGGCAGCTCGCCGGCTGCCTGCATACGAAAATGACCATCGACACCGCGAAGATCGAGCACCTGACGCGCGAGCTGCTGCTCGCGATGGGCGAAGACCCCGATCGCGAAGGCCTCGTGAAGACGCCTTCGCGCGTCGCGAAGGCGATCGCCTTCCTGACGTCGGGCTATCGCACCGACGTGGGGGCACTGATCAACGGCGCCATCTTCACGCAGACGACGAACAGCATGGTGATCGTCAAGAACATCGAGGTCTACAGCCTGTGCGAGCACCACATGCTGCCGTTCTTCGGCCGCTGCCACATCGGTTACATCCCCACCGGCCGCGTGTTCGGCGTATCGAAGCTCGCGCGGCTCGTCGACATGTTCGCGCGCCGGCTGCAGCTGCAGGAGCGGCTGACCGAGCAGATCTCGCAGGCGGTGTTCGACTCGATCGACGCGCGCGGCGTCGGCGTGATGATCGAGGCACGCCACCTGTGCATGATGATGCGCGGCGTCGAGAAGCAGAACTCGGAAATGATCACGTCGTCGGTACTGGGCACGTTCCGCGAATCCGAAGCGACGCGCGACGAGTTCCTCGCATTGATCGGCCAGCGCGGCATCTAGTCGTGACCAAGCGTTCCGCCTCGGGCTGCTAGCCTCCGCGCGGGCCGCCTCTTGCTGCACGTCGCGAGCCTCACCGCGCCGCTGTTCCTGCTGGTGCTGCTGG
>DATEIQ010000163.1:0-17783 GCA_035278845.1 Casimicrobiaceae bacterium
CGAGGTGTGGAAGGCGAAGAACTCGATCGTCATGAAGCGCAGCATGGCGTCCGGCTATGCGGGCGTCGACAATCCGCTGTTCTACAAGGACAACAACCGGATGCTGTTCGGCGACGCGAAAAAGATGCTCGAAGAGGTGCAAACGGCGCTGAAGGCCGCTTGACGCGAGAGGTTGCAGGCGGAAACGCGCGACGCGTTCGCTAGAATGCGGGCGCGGCCCGCTTGCCGCGGAAATCGCGCTCCCGTGCCCGGTCCGCTCTCTCATCTCACGATCCTCGACCTTTCCCGCGTCCTCGCGGGGCCGTGGTGCACGCAACTGCTCGCCGATCTCGGCGCGACGGTGATAAAGATCGAGAAGCCCGGGGCCGGCGACGACACGCGCGCATGGGGGCCGCCGTTCCTGCAGGATCGCGACGGCAACGACACGGGCGAGGCTGCGTACTACCTCGCCTGCAACCGCGGCAAGCAGTCGGTCGCAATCGACTTCACGAAGCCGGAAGGTCGCGACCTCGTGCTCGCGCTCGCGCGCGACGCCGACGCGCTCGTCGAGAACTTCAAGGTCGGCGGGCTCGCGAAGTACGGCCTCGACTACCCGGCGGTCGTGGCGATCAATCCGCGGCTCGTGTACGCGTCGATCACCGGGTTCGGCCAGGACGGTCCGTACGCCGAGCGGGCAGGCTACGACTTCATCATCCAGGGCATCAGCGGCTTCATGAGCATCACCGGCGAGCGTGACGACGTGCCCGGCGGCGGTCCGCAGAAGGCTGGCATCGCCATCAGCGACCTGATGACGGGCATGTACGCGGCCGTCGCGGTTCTCGCCGCGCTGGCCGATCGCGACCGCACCGGCCGGGGCCAGCGGATCGACGCGTGCCTGCTCGACTCATCGATCGCGATGATGGCGGTGATGAACATGAACTACCTGGCGAGCGGCGTTGCGCCGGGGCGCGCCGGCAATGCGCACCTCAACATCGTGCCGTACCAGGTGTTCGCGTGCAGCGATGGGCACCTGATCCTCGCGGTCGGCAACGACGGCCAGTTCCGCAAGTTTTGCGACGTCGCGGGCCGGCGCGAATGGGCCGAAGACGCGCGGTTCGCGACGAATGCCGCGCGCGTGCGCAATCGCGCCACGCTCGTGCCGATGATCGACGCCGTGATGCGCACGCGCACGCAGCGCGACTGGCTCGCCGCGCTCGAAGCGGCGGGCATTCCGTGCGGGCCGATCAATCGCCTCGACCAGGTGTTTGCCGATCCGCACGTCGTCGCGCGCGGCATGCGCGTCGACCTGCCGCATCCGCTGGCCGGGACGGTGCCACAGGTGCGCGCACCGCTCGTGCTCTCGAGAACGCCGCTCGCGTACGAGGCGGCGCCGCCGCTGCTCGGCCAGCACACGGCGAGCGTGCTCGCGCAGCGGTTGCAATTGGCCGACGACGCGATCGCCGATCTCGCGGCGCGCGGCATCGTCGAACTGGCGCCGTGAGCGGATTTACCCGCCGGCGCGCGTTCTGGATCGTCTACGCGGTGCTGGCGCTGGCCGCGCTCGGCGTTGCGGCCAGACTCTTTCCGCTCGCGATCCCGATCGTCAACCTCGATGTCAAGATGTCGCGCGGCGAAGCGATCGCCGCCGCCCGTGAGCTGGCGGCGCGCGCCGCGAGCACGCCGGCCGACGCGCGCGTCGCCGCACGCTTTTCGCACGACGCGACGACGCAGAACTACGTCGAGCTCGAAGGCGGCGGCAAGGACGCGTTCGCCGCGCTGACCCGCGGCGAACGCTATTCGCCGTACTGGTGGGAAGTGCGGCTCTTCACGCTCGGCGCGATCGACGAGACGATCGTCCGGCTCGGGCCCGACGGCGCCGTGGCCGGCTTCGTGCGCCGCCTGCCCGAGCGCTATGTGCACGACCCGGCCCGCAGGGCGCTCGACGCCGATGCGGCGCGTGCGCTTGCCGAAGGACGCGCACGCGATTTCGGCATCGACATCGGTCGGTATCGGCTGCTCGAGCAATCGCAGCAGACGCAGACGTCGGGCCGCATCGACCATACGTTCACGTACGAGCAGCCGGAGCCGTTGCAGGACGCGCGCATCCGGATGGCGCTCGAGGTGTCCGGCGATGAGTTGACCGGCGTCGCGCCATTCGTGCACGTTCCGGAGGCGTTCGAGCGCCGATACCGCGAGCTGCGCAGCGCGAACAACCTGATTGCGACGCTCGCGAGTGTCACCGCGGGCGTGCTGTACGGCATCGGCGGCTGCATCCTCGCCGTCCTGTGGCTCGCGCGCCGGCATTGGCTGGAATGGCGGCCTGCGATTGCCGCCGGACTCGTCGTCGGCGCGCTGCTCGCCGCAAGCTCGCTCGCATCGTCGAGCGGCGATTGGTTCGGCGCCGACACGACAGAAACGCTCGCGACGTTCTGGGCGAAGCAGGGCGCGGCTGCACTTTTGATCGCGATCGGCGGCGGGCTCGCCTACGCGCTCGTGTTCATGGCCGCCGAAAGTCTTTCGCGGCGCGCGTTTCCGCACCACCCGCAGCTGTGGCGACTGTGGTCGCGCGACGCGGCTGCATCGCCGCAAGTTGCCGGCAGGACGATCGGCGGGTACCTGTTCGTCCCGCTCGAGCTCGCGCTGATCGCAGCGTTCTATTACGCGACCAACCGCTGGCTCGGCTGGTGGCAGCCCTCCGAGGTGCTGACCGACCCGAACATCCTCGGCTCCGCGGTTCCGGCACTTTCGCCGATCGCGTTGTCGCTGCAGGCCGGGTTCATGGAGGAATGCGTATTCCGCGCGATACCGCTGTCGCTCGGCGCGCTGATCGGCGCGCGCTACGGCCATCGCACGGTGGGGATCGCGCTCGCCGTGGTCTTGCAGGCGCTCGTCTTCGGCGGTGCGCACGCGAACTATCCCGGCTTTCCCGCGTATTCGCGTCCGGTCGAGCTCTTGCTGCCCTCGGTCGTGTGGGCGTTGATCTTCCTGCGCTTCGGCTTGCTGCCCACCATATTGCTGCACGCGACGTTCGACCTCGCGCTCTTTTCGATTCCGCTGTTCCTGATCGACGCGCCGGGGGCGCGCGCGCAACAGGCACTCGTCGTGATGGCGGCGCTCGTGCCGCTGGCGGTCGTGGTTCTGCGCCGCTGGCAGGCGGGGCGGTGGGCGGAATTGTCCGACGCGCTCCGCAATGGCGCGTGGCGCCCCGGCGCGCACGCCGACGATCATGCCGTTCCCGATGCGCTGGCCGCGGGCCGGATCTCCCGCGCATTCCAGCGGTCGCTGCCGGTGCTCGGCGTCGCGGGCGTCGTCGCGTGGGCGCTGCTCGCGCCGTTTCGCGCGGACGTTCCGCCGCTTTCGCTTTCGCGGGCGGACGCGATCGCCGCCGCAGACGCCGCCCTCGCCGCGCGCGGCGTGACGCTCTCCGCGGAATGGCAGCGGTTCGCGACGGTGAAACTCGCGAGCGAAGAGCCCGGGCAATGGACGTGGCATCAATTCGTGTGGCGCGAGGCGGGCCCCGACGCCTACCGCCGGCTCGTGGGGACGATTCTCGCGCCGCCGACGTGGGAAGTGCGCTATGCGAAATTCGACGGCGACGTCGCCGAGCGTGCCGAGGAATGGCGTGTCGCGATCACGAACGATCGGCGCATGCGCGCGTTTTCGCACGCGATACCCGAGGCGCAACCCGGTCCGCACCTGGCGCGCGAGGCGGCGCTCGCGCTCGCGAGCCGCGCGCTCGCCGCCTCGTTCGACGCCGACGCGGACAAGCTCACGCTCGTCGCGGCTGACGAGGAGCAGCGTCCGGCGCGCACCGACTGGTCCTTCGTGTTCGGCGATCCCCGCATCGCCGTCGGTACGGGTGGCGAAGCGCGTTACGCCGTCACCGTCGCGGGCGATGCGGTCGCGGGCATGGGGCGCTTCGTCCACGTGCCGGAAACGTGGACGCGCGCCGAACGCGAGCGCAATCACCAGTTGGAGATCCTGGGCCTCGTCGCCGTCATCCTGTTCTTCGCGGCGGGTCTCGCGGCGCTCGTCGTCGGCATCCTCGGCTTCGTCCGCCACCGCGTGGATACGAAGCTTCTGCGCATCGTGTTTGCCGTCACGTTCGTCACGGCCGTGCTGGCGTCCGTCAATGCGTGGCCGTCGGTCGCGATGGGTCTCACGACGGCGGAGCCGGTCGCGACGCAGCTCGCGACGAAGGCGATCGGCGGACTCGCAGCGGCGCTTTTCGGTTCGTTGCTGGCCGGACTCTGCGCGGGTGTGGGCGCATTCGGCGCGCGCATGGCTGCGCCGCTGGCGCGCATCGGACGCTGGCCCGCGCCACTCGCGGCGATCGCGGCCGGCGCGTTCGTCGTGGGACTGCAGGTCGCGCTTGCGTCGCTCGCGCTGCCCGACGTGCCGCGCTGGCCGGGCTCGGCGTGGGAATCGCAGGCGCTGCCCGTCGCGGGCGGATTGCTGTCCGGCGTCGGCTTCATCGCGTTCGCGAGCCTCGAGCTCTTCGTCGTTTATGTCGTCGCGCGGCTGACGCGCGGCTTTTCGCAGCGGCTGTGGCTCGCGGTCGCGGTCGTCGTCGTACTCGAATGCGCGGCTGCGCTCGTGCAGGGTCGCAGCAATCTCGCGGGTGCGCTCGTGTCGGGATTGATCGCCGGCATAGCGGCGAGCGCCGTGCTGTTGCTGCTGTTGCGCTACGACGCGCGGCTCGTGCCCGCATTCGCGGCGACCGTGGTGCTGATGACCGGCGCCGTGAAGGCGTCGCAGGCGGGCGCTTGGCTGCCGTTCGCAACGGATGCGCTGGTCACGATAATCGTTGCCGTCTGGCTCACGCGCTACCTGCGGCGCGAAGGCACGCCGGCCGCGCCCGAGCGCGGCAATTCCGTACTGCCTGCGCCGGATGCCGCGGCTGCAGCTTCCGATGCCGCGGCCCCATGATTTCGCCGCGCGTGCGCGCAACAAGCCGCGCGTAACGTATCCACCCGAGCTGCCGATCGCGCAGCGCGCCGCCGACATTGCCGCCGCCATTCGCGCGCATCAAGTGGTGGTCGTGTCCGGCGAAACGGGATCGGGCAAGACGACGCAGCTGCCGAAGATCTGCCTGGACGCCGGCCGCGGCGAACGCGGGTTGATCGGCCACACGCAGCCACGCCGCATCGCGGCGCGCGCCGTCGCCGCGCGCATCGCGCAGGAGCTCGGAACGAAGCTCGGCGAAGCGGTTGGCTACAAGGTCCGCTTCACCGACCGCACGCGTCCGGACGCGTACGTCAAGCTGATGACGGACGGCATCCTGCTCGCGGAGACGCAAAGCGACCGCGATCTTTCGCGCTACGACACGCTGATCATCGACGAGGCGCACGAGCGCAGCCTGAACATCGACTTCCTGCTCGGCTACGTGAAGCGACTGCTCGCGCGCCGGCCCGACCTGCGGCTCGTCATCACGTCGGCGACGATGGATGCCGAACGCTTCGCGCGGCATTTCGCCACCGCGGCCGGCCAAGCGCCGGTGATCCACGTCGCGGGCCGCACGTATCCGGTCGAAGTGCGCTACCGCCCGCTCCGCAGCGGCGACGCCGAGGCCGACGACGAGGAGGAACTCGAGGAGGCGATCGCCGCCGCGGCAGAGGACGTGTGGCGCGAAGGCGCGGGCGACATCCTCGTGTTTCTCCCCGGCGAGCGGGAAATTCGCGAGACGGCCGACGTGCTGCGCCGTGCGCTTGCGCGGAGGCCGTACGCGGCCGCGCTCGAGATATTGCCGCTGTACGCGCGACTCACCGTGGATGCGCAGCAGCGCGTGTTCGCGCCGTCGCAGGGACGGCGCATCGTGCTCGCGACGAACGTCGCCGAAACGTCGCTCACCGTTCCCGGCATCCGCTACGTGATCGACAGCGGCCTTGCGCGCGTCAAGCGCTACTCGGTGCGCAACAAGACGACGCTGCTTTCGATCGAGAAGATCGCGCAGGCGTCGGCAAACCAGCGCGCCGGCCGCTGCGGCCGCGTTCGCGACGGCGTGTGCGTGCGGCTCTACGCCGAAGACGACTTCGCGGCGCGTCCCGCGCACCCCGATCCGGAGATCCTCCGCAGCTCGCTCGCGGCGGTGATCCTGCAGATGGCCGCGCTCGCGCTCGGCGATGTCGCCGCGTTTCCGTTTCTCGATCCGCCGCCGCCGCGCGCGATTGCCGACGGCTACCAGCTGCTGCAGGAGCTCGACGCCGTCGACGCGCATCACGCGCTGACGCCGCGCGGCCGCGAGCTCGCGAAGCTTCCGCTCGATCCGCGTGTCGGTCGCATCGTGCTCGCGGCGCGCGAGAACGGATGCCTCGCCGAGGCGCTCGTGATCGCGAGTGCGTTGTCCGTTCCCGATCCGCGCGAGCGCCCGCTCGAGCGCGCGCGGGCGGCGGACCAGGCGCATCTCGCGTTTCGCGACGCGCGCTCGGATTTCCTGTCGCTGATCGCGCTATGGGAATTCTTCGACAGCCCGGCGCAGAAGGCGCTGTCGCATCGCAAGCGCGTCGAAGCGTGTCGCGCGCATTTCGTGTCGTTCCTGCGGATGATCGAGTGGCGCGACGTGCATTCGCAACTCGTTGCGGTGCTGGGCGATGCGGGCATTCGTGCGGACACGCGGCTTCCCGCCACGATCGACGCGGCGCGCTATGCCGCGATTCACCGCTCGCTGCTCGCGGGCCTGCTCGGCAACATCGGCGTCAAGTCGGAGCCCGCGGCGACGATGGGCGGACAGTTCGACGGCGCGCGCGGGCTGCGCTTCTTCCTGCATCCGGGCTCCGGGCTCGCGAAGAAGCCGCCCAAATGGGTGCTCGCCGCCGAGCTCACGCAAACGTCGCGGCTTTTCGCGCGTTGCGCGGGCCGCGTCGAGCCGGACTGGATCGAGGCAGTCGCCGGCGATCGCGTCGTGCGCGAGCATTTCGACGCGCATTGGGACCGCGACCGCGGCGAGGTCGTTGCGCGCGAGCGCGTGAAGCTGTACGGCCTCACGCTGGTCGGGGGCCGGCCCGTCTCGTACGGTGCGATCGCACCCGCCGAAGCGCGCGCCGTGTTCATTCGCGAGGCGCTCGTTGCCGACGCGCTCGGCATCGATGCGCCGTTCGCCGCACACAACCGGGCGCTGATGGCCGAGATCGCGGCGCTCGAGCACAAGGCGCGGCGCGAGGACGTGCTCGTCGACGACGAGGCGATCGCCGCATTCTTCGCCGAACGGATCCCTGACGATGTCGTCTCGCGCGCGACGTTCGAGCGCTGGCGCAAGGCGAGCGAGCGAAACGACCCGCGGCGGCTGTTCCTGACGCGCGAATTGCTGATGCGGCACGCGGCGGAAACCGTGACCGAGACGCTCTTTCCCGCAACGCTCGATGCCGGGGGCGGCGAATTTCCGCTCGAGTATCGCTTCGCTCCAGGCCATCCACTCGACGGCCTGACGCTGACCGTGCCGCTCGCGCGGCTCAATCAGGTCGACGACGCCGCGCTGTCGTGGCTCGTACCGGGACTCGTGCGCGAAAAGGTCACGCTGCTGCTGAAGGCGCTGCCGAAGGGTGTTCGCAACCGGCTCGTGCCGCTGCCGGCCACGGTCACGTCGTTTCTGGAACGGGCGCGGCCCGCGAACGCGTCGCTGTCTGCGAGTACGCTGCCGTCCGCGACTGCATCGCCGCACACGAACCCGTCGCTGTCCGCGGCGCTCGCAGGCTACGTCACCGAGCGGACCGGCGAGGAGCTCGCCGCGAGGACGCTCGACGCGGTCGAGCTGCCGCCGCACCTGCGGATCAACGTGCGCGTCGTCGACGCCGCGGGCGTAGAACTTGCGATGGATCGACATCTCGCGCCCCTGCGCGAGCGACTGCAGGAGGCAGCGCGCCTGTCGTTCGCGGCCGAGGGACCGGCGTTCGAGCGCAAGGGCCTTCGCCAATGGACGTTCGGCGAGTTGCCGGAAACGCTCGCGGTGCGCCGCGGTGGCGAACGCAGGGAACGTTCCGGCGCGGGCGCTGGTTCGGTGACCGGATACCCGGCACTCGTCGACGAAGGCAACGACGGTGTCGCGTTGTCGCTGCTCGACACGAAGGCGGCGGCCGACGCTGCGACGCGCAAGGGTGTCGTGCGGCTGATCGACATCGAGCTCGGCGACGCGCTCGCGCGGATGGTCAAGCACGCACCCGCATGGACCGGCATTGGCCTCGCGTTGCGCGCTGCCATGCCACTCGACCGCCTGCAGGACGACGTGCGCGCCGCGGTCGTCGATCGTGCGTTCGTGGGCGAGGATTTGCTGCCCCGCGATCGCGACGCGTTCCAGCAGCAATTGAAGCGCGCACGCGCCCGATTGACGGCCGTGTTCGAAGGGGCCATGCGAACGCTCGGCGCCATCGCAGCCGAATACCAGGCGCTTTCGCAGAAGCTCGCGGCGATGCCGCCCGCCCAGCGAATGCTTGCATCCGAGGTTCGACAACAGCGCGACGCCCTCGTTTACCCCGGTTTCGTCGCGGCCACGCCGTGGGAGCAGTTGCAGCACCTGCCGCGCTATCTGCAGGCGCTCGCCCGCCGCATCGAGCGCCAGCCGCAGAACCCCGAGCGCGACGCCCGCTACGCCCGGCAGGTCGCGCAATGGTGGACGCACTATCGCGAGCGCGCGGACGCCACAGCGCGCGCCGGGCCGCCGCCACCCCGCCTCGTGGCCTTTCGCTGGCTGCTCGAGGAGTTGCGCGTGTCGCTTTTCGCGCAAGAGCTGCGCACGCCGCTTCCGGTGTCGCTGAAGCGTGTCGAAAAGGCATGGGCCGAGCTTTGCCGGCTGGATTGAACCGTGCGGAAAGTGGCATACAATGCACCCCCGAGACCGGGTTCGCCCCAAAACGCGCTGAAATCCCAGAAAAACCGCCGGCAAACGCACGGGTCACTGGTGACGTCGATGCACGAATCGCAGAGCCTGTGCCAATTCAGAACGTAACGACCAGCGCCGCGCCGGCCCGCCGCCCGATTCCGCGGGAGCTGGCGAAAATCCTCGCCGACTGTCGGGACCTCGCCGTCCATCGGTTGCTGCTGTCGTTCACCGCGCTATCCGATCGCGTGTGCGACATGCTGATGGAGCGCGCCGGCAAGACGAGCGCGCGTCCCGACCAGCAATCGTTTCTCGATGCGCGGCAGCTCCTGCTCGGCGAGCGCGCGGCGCTGATGGCGGAGTTCGAGAAGCGGCTGCGCACGCAGGTCGAGGAGCGCGTCTCCGGGCGCGCCGAGCAGAAAGCCGATTTTTCGAAGGTCGACGCGACGCAGCTCGCGCTGATCGACCTCACCACCGTCGACGAGAACGTCATCGTTGGCAACATCGTGCGCGTCGTCGAGAACGTCTGCCACGAGGAACTCATCACGCTGAACCGCGGGGTCGGCCATCTGCTCGGCAAGCCGCATCTCGAGTCGAGCGTGAACCCGCTCGGCCCGGCGACGATCATCTCGTCGTTCGCCGAGGCGCTCGGCACGCTGGAGGCGGACAACCGCGCGCGGTTCCTGATCCTCAAGGAACTGAACCAGGCGCCGCTCGGCGAGATCGCTGCGATCTACGCCGACGTCAATCGCCATCTCGCCAACCTGCGCATCGTTCCAGCGGGCTCCGTGCGCCCCGCAGGCTCGCGCGGCAAAGTGGCTTCGCAGCACAAGCGCGCGGCCGAAGACAAGCCGGACGTCGGACAGCCGGCGCCCGAGATGGACATGATGGCGATGTTCCGCCGCATGGCCTCGCATGGCGGCTTTCCGCTGACCGGCCATCCGGCGCCGCCGAGCCGCACGTTCCCGCCGCTGCCGCCGACCGCTTCGGGCTACGTGCCGGGCACGCCGATCGCCGCGACGCCGGGTATGCGCGAAGGCCTGACGCGGCTGCAACAGGGCCAGACGAATTTCGACGTCGAGGGCATGCAGATCGCCTTCTCGGGTATCCCCGAAGGCCTGCACAACGTCCTGCGCGATCTTCAGGAATCGCCGCTCGGGCAGAAGGCGAACCAGCTCGAGGCGATGACGATCGAGATGGTCGCGATGCTGTTCGACTTCATTTTCGAGACGCGCGACCTTCCCGACGGCATCAAGGCGCTGCTCGCGCGGCTGCAGATTCCGGTGCTGAAGGTCGCGATGCTCGACGGCGCCTTTTTCGCGAAGAAGACGCACCCGTCGCGCCTGCTCGTCAACGCGCTCGCCGCGGCCGGTCTCGGTTGGTCGCCGGCCATGGGCCAGGACGATCCGCTCTATCGCACGATCGAGCGCATCGTGCACCGGATCATCGACGGGTTCAGCGAGAACCTCGGCATCTTCGACGAGCTGCGCGCCGAGCTCGAGTCGTTCCTCGCCGCCGAGGAACAGGTCGCCGAGTCGAACTTCGCGCAAACGGCGGAAGCGATCAACGAGGACGATCGCAAGGACCTGGCCGGCGTCGTCGCCAAGTCGGAGATCGAGCGGCGCGTCGAAAGCTACCCGATTCCGCACTTCCTCGCCGATTTCCTGCGCCGCAAATGGCAGAGCACGCTCGAAGGCATCTACCTGCGCGAAGGCGAGGACAGCGATGCGTGGAGCTCGAGCGTGGCCACGCTCGAGGACCTCGTCTGGAGCGTGCAGCCGAAGAAGACGCCCGAGGATCGCAAGCACCTGATCGCGCTGCTGCCTTCGCTGTTGAAGCGGCTCGCGGCCGGTGTGCCGGCGCCGCAGTGGGAGCCGGGCGAGCGCGAGGCGTTCATGGCGAACCTGGTGGAGGCGCATGCGGCGGCCGTCAAGCCCGCGCTCGCCACCGTCGCCTCTCCGACAGCGGTCGTTGCCGAAGTGGCCAAGGCGGAAGCCGAGGCGGCGAAGGCATCGGGCGACGCGGAGAAGGCCGCCCGTGCCGAGGCGCTCGCCGCAGCCATGGCGCCCGCCGCGCCCGCGCCGCTCGACACCGGCCCCGCGATCCTCGACGACGAGTACCTCGAGATCGCGCACAGCATGGACCGCGGGATGTGGGTGGAATTCGAGGACGAGGATGGCCAGCTCTCGTTCGCGAAGCTCGCCTGGATCAGCCCGCTGCGCGGCAACTATCTGTTCACCAATCGCCAGGGGCAGCGCGCGGTGTCGATGACGGCTGACGCGCTCGCCGGTCAGTTCCGCAGCAATCGCGCGCGCCTGGTCGAGGCCGAGCCGCTGATCGACCGCGCCTTCACGAGTGTCATCGGCGAGCTCTCCGACCGCTTCGAGCTCGAGACCGTCTCGGTTTGAGCTCCGCGTGACTGCCATCGCGGGCGCGCTGCGCCGCGCGCTGCCGATCCTGTTCACTGCGCGCATCGTGGCCCTCGCGACGCTGCCGCTGCTGATTGCCGCCATCGTCTGGATCGCGATCGGCGTGCTCGCGTGGGATCCGGCCAACGCGCTGCTGCTGCGCGCGTTCGGCGCCGATGCGGAGCCTGCGGCGTGGCAGCAATTTGCCGCCGGTGCTGTCGTCGTGCTGACGCTCGCAGCGCTCGCAGCCGCGACCGCGCTCGCGGCGATCGCGGTACTCACGATGCCGGTTATAGTGAAGACGGTCGCATCGCGGCATTTTCCCGAGCTTGCCGCGCGGCGCGGCGGGACGCTGGGTGGCAGCTTGCGCAATGCGTTGTCGGCGCTGCTCGCGTTCGTGGCGCTGTGGCTCGCGACGCTGCCGCTGCTGCTGATTCCGCCGGTGTACGTTGCCGCGTCGCTGCTGCTCAATGCGTGGCTGTCGCAGCGCATGTTCCGCTACGACGCGCTGGCCGAGCACGCGAGCGCGTCCGAGCTCGACGTCGTGCTGCGCGAAAATCGCGCGCGCCTGCTGGGCCTCGGGCTCACGCTCTCCCCACTGTCGCTGATACCCGTCGTCAACATTCTCGTGCTGCCGATCTACGCGGGCATCGCGTACACCGAACTCTGCCTCGCCGAGCTTGCGGCGCTGCGCGCGCGCCGCGCTTCCCTTCCGGCATGAGTGCCATCGAGGGTAGCGGGCGCACCTTCGCCGATGTCCACGTCGGCGACACGTTCTCGAGCGCGCTCACGATCACCGAAACGCATATCGTGCTGGGCGCGGGCCTGATCGGCGACTTCAATCCGCATCACGTGAACGCCGAGTACGCGAAGCGCACGCGCTTCGGCACGCCGATCCTGCACGGCATGCTGACGTCGTCGATCATGGGCGCGGCCGTCGGCATGTACTTCCACGGCACGGCGATCGCGTACCTCGAGCACAACGCGCGCTTCGTCGCGCCGGTGCGCGCCGGCGACACGCTGACGACGAAATGGAGGGTGAGTGACGCATTGCCCAAGCCGAAGCACGCCGGCGGTGTCGTGGTGCTCGACGGCGTCGCCACGAACCAGGAAGGCGTGGTGGTCGCCGAAGCGCACGCGCGCATTCTCGTCGGCGACGGACTCCGAGATCGCTGCGCGAGTGCCGACAGCTGTCCCGATGGCGTGAGACGATGAGTCGATACTCGTGGCTGTTGTGCTGCGCGCTTCTCGTGAGCGCGCGGGCGTTCGGTGGACCCTACGACGAGGGCGTCGCCGCATACGACCGGGGGCAGTACGCGGCCGCACTTTCGCTGTGGCTGCCGCTCGCCGAACAGGGCAACGTCGCGGCGCAGTACAACGTGGCCGTCCTCTACGAGAAGGGGCTCGGCGTCGCGCAGGATTACGCGGCGGCCGCGCGCTGGTACGCGAAGGCGGCCGAGCAGGGCGATCCCGAAGCCCAATACAGCGTCGGCATGCTGTACGAAACCGGAACAGGGGTCGCGCGTAGCCTCGAGCAGGCCCAGAAGTGGTACGCGAGCGCAATTGTCAATCCGCGCGCGGGAGATCCCGGCTCACCGCTGCGCCAGCGCGCGCGGCAACACTTTGCGCAGCTGGACCGGGCACGTGAGGAGATCGTTCCGTTCAACGGCGGCCGCTACGTGATCGGCGGGACGCACGGCGATACCTGCGTGGTTGCGCTGCAAGGCGCAATCAACCGGGACACGACGCTTAAGTTCGACGGTGTCGTAGAGACCAGCGAGAAGCGCGGCTGCAACCAGCCGTGGCTGCTCCTGGAATCGCCCGGCGGCATCGTCGACGATGGCGTGAACCTGGCCAGGGAAGTTCGCACCCGAAAGTTCCGCACGATGACGCGCCTGCGGTGCGCATCGGCGTGCGCGCTGATCTTCATCGCGGGCGTTGAGCGCGTGTTGATTGGCTCGCGCGCGACGATCGGGTTGCATCAGCCCTCGGCTACCCGCGTTGGATACGAAAAATCCCGCCGATGCGTCACTTCGCAATACAGCGATGGCCTGGCGCAGATCAGGCGCCTTCTGCGGTGGGCGATTCCGGACCAGGCCGAACGGGTCATGGAGATCATCCTGCAAACGTCCTGCGATTCCATCGAATGGATCCACGGCCAGCAGGCGCTCGACCTCGCCATCGCGACGCGGCTCGAATCGGCCGACGTCGACGTGCTGGGGCAGACGACGCGCTGAGACGCTCTACACCGGCGCCAGCGCGCGCACGCACTCGGCGACGAGTGCTGGTCCGCGATAGATGAGACCGGTATAGAGCTGCACGAGCGTTGCGCCGGCGTCGATCTTGGCGCGCGCATCCGCGCCGGACAGGATGCCGCCGACACCGATGATCGGCAGCGCACCGTCCAGTGCGCGCGAGAGCGTGCGCACCACCGACGTCGATCGCGTCGCAAGCGGCGCTCCGGACAGCCCGCCTGCCTCGGTGGCATGCGCGAGTCCCTCGACGCCGTCGCGCGCCAGCGTGGTGTTGGTTGCGATCACACCGTCGATCCGGTGCGCGACGAGCAGCCGCGCGATCGACTGCACCGCATCGTCGCTCAGGTCCGGCGCGATCTTCACGGCGAGCGGCACGCGCCGCCCGTGCCGCTGCGCGAGCGCCTCGCGCTCGCGCGTCAGGCGTGTGAGCAGCGTTGCAAGCGGCGCGTCGGACTGCAAATCGCGCAGACCCTTCGTGTTCGGCGACGAGATGTTGACGGTGACGTAGCTCGCGCGTGTGTAAACGGCCCGCAGGCACGCGACGTAGTCGTCGGCGGCGCGCTCGTTCGGCGTGTCGAAGTTCTTGCCGATGTTGATGCCGAGTATCCCTCGATAGCCGGCGCGGTCGACGTTCGCGACAAAGCGTTCGACACCATCGTTGTTGAACCCGAGGCGGTTGACGAGTGCGGACGCCTGCGGAATGCGAAACATTCGTGGCTTCGGATTGCCGGGCTGCGGCCGCGGGGTGACCGTTCCGGCCTCGAGAAACCCGAACCCGAGCGTGGCCAGGCCCTGCAGATGCGCGGCGTTCTTGTCGAGGCCGGCCGCGAGGCCGACACGATTTCCGAAGCGCAGGCCCATCGCTTCGACCGGCGCGGCGGGCAGACGCGGCGCCGCAAGTCGGGCAGCGCCGATGCGCGCGGCCGCGTCGAGCGCGCCGAATGCGATGTCGTGTGCGACCTCGGGATCGGTCGCGAAGAGCAGCGGCCGAAAGAGTGGATAGAGCGCGTGCACTGAGGAGAACGCTTCGTTTGAAAAGACGCGTGCGATCGCGGCGCGCACTCCGCGCCGCCGTTCGTTTCGCAAGGAGCGATGGTACTATCGCCGGTCAGTACGACCCGCCATGAATTCGCGTCACCGCATCCTCGCCGCGCTCGCGGCCGTCGTCTTCACGTTTACCGCCGATTCGCAGGCTGCGCCGCCGCGCAAGCAGGGCGCGCCCGCCGACAGTTATGGCGGCCGCGCCGACGTGCGCGAATTCATCGACGACATCGCGCACGAGCACGGCTTCTCGCGCAAGACGCTCACGCGCTGGTTTGCCGACGCGCGCTTTCAGCCGAAGATCGTCGCGGCGATGCAGCGGCCTTTTGTCGAGCCGCCGAAGTGGTACGAGTACGCGCCGCAGTTCCTGACGCCGCAGCGGATCGCGGAGGGGGTCGCTTTTTTCAGCGAGCACGAGGCCGCCCTCGCGCGCGCCGAGCAGCAGTACGGCGTGCCGCCGGAAATCGTCGTCGCGATCCTGGGCGTGGAAACGTTCTACGGACGCAACACCGGCTCGTACCGCGCGATCGATGCGCTGTCGACGCTGGCTTTCGACTATCCCCGCCGCGCCGACTATTTCCGCGGTCAGCTCGTCGAGTTCCTGCTGCTGGCGCGAAGCGAAGGCTTTTCGCCGCTGGTGCCGAAGGGGTCGTTCGCAGGTGCGCTTGGCGTGCCGCAGTTCATGCCGGGCAGCATTCGCCGCTATGCCGTCGACTTCGACGCCGATGGTCACATCGACCTGTGGCGAAGCGACGACGACGTTATCGGCAGCGTCGCGAACTATCTCGCACGCCATGACTGGCTGCGCGGGCAGCCGGTGTGGACGCGCGCGAGCGTCGCTCCGTCGCAGCGCG
This sequence comes from Casimicrobiaceae bacterium, assembly GCA_035278845.1. GTDB lineage: Bacteria > Pseudomonadota > Gammaproteobacteria > Burkholderiales > Casimicrobiaceae > VBCG01. The sequence goes on from DATEIQ010000163.1 coordinate 15,347, forward strand.
AGGCGACGATGGCGCGACTCGACGGCGGCATCTCCGAGCGTCGACCGCTCGCGGCGTGGAACGCAGACGGCGTGGCCGCTGAGTGGCTGCCGGATCCGTTGTCGCCCGAGCCCGTGGGCGTGCTCGCGCTCGAGGAGGCTGCCGAGAGCGACGGGAGCGCGACCAGCCTGTGGATCGCGTTTCCGAACTTCTACGTGATCACGCGCTACAACAAGAGCCGGCTGTACGCCGCCGCGGTGACGTCGCTTGCGGAAGCGATTCGCAGCGCCTACGCGGCGCAGGCGCCGAATGCCTCACCGCGCTGACAGCGCGGTTCGCGCGTTCTCTATCGTGCTGACCGTGTAGCTCGCGCGTGCGCGACCAACGCGCGCGTCGACGGATCGACGTCGCCCCCCAATTCCTCGCGGCCTTCGAGCGCCGCGATGATCGGCTTCGCGAGCGTCTTGCCGAGCTCGACGCCCCACTGGTCGAACGAATTGATGCCGAACAGCAGGCCCTCGACGAACGTGCGATGCTCGTAGAGCGCGAGCAGCGCGCCGAGCGAGCGCGCGTCGAGCGTCGGCAGCAGCAGCGTCGTCGACGCGCGATTGCCCGGACAACGCCGCGCGTGCACCGCCGCGTCGAGCTCGGCGCCGGCGAGTCCCTGCGCGGCAAGCTCCTTTCGCAATGACGATTCGCCGCGGCCGACGAGCAGCGCCTGCGCCTGCGCAAGCGCATTCGCGACGAGCAGCGTCTGCTGGTCGCGCAGCGGATGCCTTGCGCGCAGCGGCACGATGAATTCGACCGGCGTCTCGTGCGTTCCCTGGTGCAGCCATTGGAAGAACGCGTGCTGCCCGTCGGTGCCGACGTCGCCCCACAGGCCGGGCGCCGTGGGGCCGTCAACCGGCTCGCCGTCGCGCGTGACGCTCTTGCCGTTGCTTTCGAGCTGCAACTGCTGCAGGTAAGCGGGCAGCCGCGCGAGCGCCTGCGCATACGGCACGACGACGCGCTGCGTATGGCCGAGCCAGCGCGCGTTCCAGTAACCGACGAGGCCGAGCAGCACCGGCACGTTGCGGGCGAGCGGCGCCATGCGGAAGTGGGTGTCCATCGCCTGCGCGCCATCGAGCAGATCGGCGTACGCCTGCCATCCTGCGCGCATTGCGATCGCGAGGCCGACGGCCGACCACACCGAGTACCGCCCGCCAACGCCTTCGGCCATCGGCAGAATGTCGGCGTCGCGCACGCCGAATGCGCGCGCGGCGTCGACGTTCGACGTCACGGCGATGAAATGGTGAGCGACGTCGGCGCCTGCGCCAAGATGTCGCGCGAGCCACTCGCGGCCACTGCGCGCGTTCGCAAGCGTTTCCTGCGTCGTGAAGGTCTTCGACGTGACGATGAAAAGCGTCGACGCGGGATCGCGATCGGCCAGCGCGCGCGTCATTTGCTCGGGATCGACGTTCGACACGAACGCGACGTCGGGCGCGCCGCGCAGGTGCTCGGGACCCGAAAGCGCATCGCAGACGAGCCGCGGTCCGAGATCCGAGCCGCCGATGCCGATGTTGATCACCGACCGCAATGGCCGCCCCGTGGCCCCCTTCCGCCGCGCCTCGCGCACGCCGCGCGCCAGCTCGGACATGCGCTGGCGCGTCGCGCGCATTTCGACCGTCACGTCGACGCCGTCGACGAAGATCTCGGCCGACGGTGGTGCGCGCAGTGCGGTATGCAGCACCGGCCGGTGTTCCGACAGGTTGATCTTCTCGCCGGCGAACAGCGCCGCGATCCAGTGCGACAGATTGGCCGCATCCGCGGCGGACACCAGCGCGTCAAGCGTTTCGGCGTCGAGGCGCTCCTTGCAGACGTCAATGCGCCAGTCGCTCCATTCGAACGTCAGCGCGTCGACGCGCGCCGGATCACGGGCAAACAGCTCGTGCAGCGTGGTCGCGCGGAGCGCGCGTGCGCGGTCCGCGAGATCGGCGTTGGTGGCTGCGAGCTGCGAAGCATTCATTCGTCGAGCGTCCTGCGCTGCGGGCGAGCGGATGAAGCCGCCAATGCTAGCATCGCCAGCGTCTCCTCATTTCACGGGAAAGCCGCGTTGAACGTCCCTGACATCGTCGACAAGGACCTGCCGCTCCGGGAGGACACGCGACTGCTCGGGCGCGTACTCGGCGAGGTGCTGCGCGCGCAGATCGGCGACGCCGGCTTCGAGCGCATCGAGGCGATCCGCCAGACGGCGATCGGCTTTCGCCGCGCGAGCGGCGCCGAGGCCGACCGGCTGCGCAGCGCGTTTGCCGCGCTGCTGAACCCGCTGCCGATCGGGGCGACGTTGGAAGTGGTCAGGGCGTTCAGCTATTTCTCGCATCTCGCGAACATCGCCGAGGACGTGCATCGCAACCGCCGCCGCCGCGCGCACGCGACGGCGGGATCGCCGCCGCGCCGCGGCGACGTCGCCCACGCACTC
>DATEIQ010000164.1:0-5243 GCA_035278845.1 Casimicrobiaceae bacterium
ACGCGGGCGCCGCGCACGAGGCGTGGAGCAAATGGCGCAATCGGCTGCCGCACGCCGATCGCGATTACGGCAACGCGCGCGTCGCGTATCACGCCGCGCGCCAGCTCGACCCGAGGGCGAACGCGTGGTTCCGCGACGCCAGGGACGTCGCGCTGCCGCCGGAGCAGCAGAAGTGGCGCGTGCGCGCGGCGCTGCGCAGCTCCGCGTGGAGCGACGTACTCCCGGCCATTGACGCGCTGCCGCCGGAAGATCGCCAGGAGCCCGCGTGGCGCTACTGGCGCGCACGCGCGCTCGCCGCGAAGCACGCCAGGGACGAAGCGGACGCGATCTACGCGGGTCTCGCGGAAGGGTTCGATTTTTATGGATTGCTCGCTTCCGAGGCGCTCGGCGGCGAAGCGGCACGCGCCGATCCCCCGAGCCGTCCGATCACCGTCGACGAGCAGGCGCTCGCTGCGTTCGGCGCGCGGGCCGGCGTGCGGCGTGCCGTCAAGCTCGCGTCGCTCGACCTGCGGCTGGAGGCGATCCGCGAATGGAACGCTTCGCTTCGCGGCCTCGACGACGATGCGCTTTTGCTCGCCGCCGAATACGCGAAGCGCGTCGGACTCACCGACCGTGCGATCAACACGGCCGAGCGCACGACCGCGCGCCACGATTTTTCGCTGCGCTATTTGACGCCTTTCGTCGCGCAGTTCGCCGACGCCGCGAAGCAGCAGGACGTCGACGTCGCGCTGCTGTACGGCATCGCGCGGCAGGAGTCGCGCTTCGTCGCGGACATCGTCTCGTCCGCGGGCGCCGTGGGCCTGATGCAGCTGATGCCGGGAACCGCGCGCTGGGTCGCGCGCAAACTCGCCGTCGTCGGCTATTCGCCGGCGCGCATCGCCGACGTCGAGCTCAACACGCAGTTCGGCGCCTTCTACTTCAAGTACTGGCAGGAGCGTCTCGACCGCCTGCCCGCGCTCGCTGCCGCCGCTTACAATGCAGGTCCGTCGCGTGCCCAGGCGTGGCGGCCGGCGTCCGGCGCGCTCGAAGGCGCGGTCTGGGTGGAAACGATTCCTTTCAACGAGACGCGCGACTACGTGAAGCGCGTGCTGGCCAATACGATGCTCTACTCGCGTGCGCTCGGCCGTCCCTATGTCTCGCTGACCGAGCGCCTCGGGGTCGTCACGCCCCGTGGCGCCGACAGCGTCGCCGCCACGAACGATCCGTGAGCGAGCCCGCCGCGGGCGGCTCCGTGCCCGCCGGACGTGCGCGCGTCCTCGTCGTCGGTGGAAGCGGCTTCGTCGGCCGCTACGTCGTCGCGCAACTCTCGGCGGCCGGTCACTTCGTCGTCGTGCTGACGCGCCGGCGCGCGCGGGTGCGTCACCTGCTGCTGCTGCCGACGGTGCAGGTCGTCGAAGGCGATCCGCACGACGATGCGACGCTCGCGCGGCACGTGCGCGGGATGACGGCCGCCGTCAATCTCGCCGGCGTGCTGCACGAGCGCGGCCGCGACACGTTCGCGCGCGTTCACGTGGAGCTGCCTCGGCGGCTCGCTGCGGCCTGCAGGAATGCCGGCGTTTCGAGGCTGCTGCACATGAGCGCACTTCGTGCGAGCGCGGATGCGCCGAGCCGGTACCTGCGCTCGAAGGCCGAGGGTGAAGCAGCCGTCGTCGCGTCGGGTGTCGCTTGGACGGCCTTCAGGCCGTCGGTCATGTTCGGTCGCGAGGACACGTTTCTCAACCTGTTCGCGAGCCTGGCGCGCTGGTCGCCAGTGCTTCCCCTCGCGGCAGCGAACGCGCGCTTCCAGCCGGTGTACGTCGCCGACGTTGCGACATGCTTCGTGCGCACGCTCGGCGACAACGAAACGATCCGCGAGGCGTACGATCTTTGCGGCCCCGCCGTGTATACGCTCGAGGAGCTCGTGCGGTACGTTTGCGAGGTCAGCGGCCGGCAGCGTCCGATCATCCGCCTCGGACCCGCACTGTCGTCGTTCCAGGCGCGCGTGATGGAGTGGCTCCCGTGGCCGCTGATGACGCGCGACAACCTCGCGTCGATGCAGGTCGACAACGTCTGCGACGCCGGCTTCCCAGCACGCTTCGGCGTCGTTCCGGCGGCGCTCGAAGCAATCGCTCCCGGCTACCTGGCGCCATCCGCGCAGCACAGCCGCTTCGACGCGTTTCGCGCGCACGGGGGGCGATGACACGGCCGCTGCCGCGGCCGGTGCGCGTTTACCGTGTCGGGGGGTCGGTGCGCGACGAATTGCTCGGGCGCCCGCCGGGCGACCGCGACTACGCCGTCGTCGGCGCCACGCCGGAGATCATGCTGGCGTCGGGATACCGGCCGGTAGGCAAGGACTTCCCGGTGTTCCTGCATCCAGAGACGCAGGAAGAGTATGCGCTCGCTCGCACGGAGCGCAAGCACGGGCGCGGATACCGAGGCTTCGAGTTTTTCGCGACCCCCGACGTCACCCTGGAGGACGATCTGCGCAGGCGCGATCTGACGATCAACGCGATGGCCCGTGCGCCCGACGGAATGCTGATCGATCCGTACGGCGGCCAGTCCGATCTCGCGGCGGGCATCCTGCGGCATGTGTCGCCGGCATTCGCGGAGGATCCGCTGCGAGTGCTGCGGGTGGCGCGGTTCGCGGCGCGGCTCGGATTCCGCATCGCGGATTCGACGCTTGAGCTGATGCGCGACATCGCTGCGTCGGGCGAGCTCGCGACGCTCGCGCCCGAACGCGTGTGGCAGGAGGTCGCGCGGGGCTTGAGCGAAGCGCATCCGTCGCGGATGCTGCAGGCGCTGCGGGCGTGCGAAGCCCTCGGCGCGCTGCTCCCTGAAATTGATGCGCTCTACGCGGTGCGCGTGGATGGCGACGACGCCGGCTCGTTCACCGAGCGCGCGCTCGACTGGTCCGCCGGCGACGCGCACGCGCTGCCGGCGCGCTACGCGGTGCTGACGCAGGAGCTCGACCATCTGCCGCCCATTTCGGTTTCGGCGCCCGTTCGCATCTCGACACGCACCGGCGTTCTGCGCGCTGACACCGTTTCGGCGCGCCTCAAGGTGCCTGTCGATTGCCGCGATGCCGCGCGCCTGGCGGCGCGCTGGCACCGCTTCGCGGCGCACGCGCAAACGCTGCCTGCCGCACGCCTGCTCGACATCGTCATGGCGGCCGATGCACTGCGCCGGCCCGAGCGTCTCGACACGCTGATCGACGCGACGTCGGCGCATCTCGCTGCAAGCGGCGTCACGGATGCACCTGCAGCCGCTGCCGCGCAGGCACTGCGCGACGCGCTTGCGGCGGCGAAGAGCGTGGATGCCGCGGCGGTCGCGCGCGATGCGCTGGTGCGAGCGGTGAGGGGGCAGCGTGGCAAGGGCGCGCCGGCGGGCGACCGCATCGCCGCAGCGTTGCGCAGAGCGCGGCTCGCCGCGATCCGAGAGCGCCGGCGAAACGCTCGCAGTGATGCAGGAACCTGATCTCAAAATCGGGCGAGCGGCCCGAGAGCGCGAAGGCCCGCAGCGAGCCCTGAGATAGTACTCAGACGTACAGCGAGGGGCGAGCGAGGACACGACAAAGCTATCGGGCCGCGCAGCCCATTTTGAGACAGGTTCTAGATGCGGTACGCGACCGCGCGCATGACATCGGCCGCGGCGCGCATCGCCCGGCGCACCGGATACGGCAGCGGTATCGCGCCCGCATCGGTCGCCATCGCGCCGTGCCGCGCCTCGTCGTCGCGCATCTGCGTCACGATCGCGCGGCTCTTGGTGTCGTTCGCCGGCAGCCGCTCGATGTGTGCCGTCAGGTGATCCTCGACCTGGCGCTCCGTCTCGACGACGAATCCCAGGTTCGCGCGGTCGCCGGCGACGCCGGCGGCGAGGCCGATGACGAACGAGCCGGCGTACCACAGCGGATTGAGCAGCGACGGACGCGCATCGAGTTCGGCGAGGCGCGCCTGCGTCCACGCGAGATGGTCTTCTTCCTCGCGCGCCGCTTCCGCGTACCGCGCACGCACGTCGGCATCGCGCGCGACGAGCGCCTGCGCCGCGTACAGCGCCTGCGCGCACACCTCGCCGGTGTGGTTGACGCGCATCAGCCCTGCTGCGTCGCGCCGCTCGTGCGCGGTCAGATCGGGCTCTGCCATCCGCTCGCCGGGCGTGGGCCGCGTCGGCGAGACGGTGCCGGTCAGCGTGCGCAGCGCGCGGTCGAAGGGAACGATGAGGTTCTCGAGCATGGCGCAATCTTACGCCCGCAAAGACAAAGGGCGCCCGGAGGCGCCCTTTGTCGGCGTGCTGTTTTTCTTAGAACAGGTGAATCATGCCGAGTACGAGACCGCCGGGCTTGCCGCCGACGCCGATCGGGTACGAGTTGATGTTGAACGTGTACGACGCGTTGCTGTCGTTGTCGATCTTCACGTAACCCGCGTACACCTGCGTGCGCTTCGAGAACGGATACGTGTAGCTGATTTCCCACTGGTTCGAGCTCGTGTCCGAGCCCTTCGCCAGACCCGACACACGCTCGCCGTCCGCCGCGCCACCCTTGCCGTCGTTCGCGCGGCCGTAGAACAGGTACCACGAGCCGGGACCCATCGGGATCGTGCCGCTGATGCCCCAGAAGTCGCGCTTCAGGCTGCCGCTCGGCGTGTCGTAGTCGAGCCGCTCGTACAGGCCCGCGACGCGCACCACCCCGAAGTTGTAGCCACCGGTGATCGTGAGGTCGTAGTCGTCGAGATTGGGCGCGCGAACCTTCTTGTTCAGTTCGTAGCCGACGCCGACCTGGATCGGGCCATTGTTGTAGATGGCGTTCGCGCCGAACACGTACGCGTGACGCAGTTCGGACGCGTGGTCGCCGGTGTTGGCGCCGGTGGCGCCGGAACCGTCACGCAGCGCGAGCTGGCCGCTGAACGTCAGGCCGTTCCACGACGGCGAGTCGTAGCGCAGCGAGTTGCCGAGACGAGCGTCGAAGCCGCCGTCCGCCTTCGAGGCGTAGCCCTGCGCCCACAGCGAGGCGGTCGACAGGATCGACGACGTGTACGTCGGGACGTTACCGAAGATCGGGTGCATGTCGTCGAGAGGCATCAGGAAGTGCCCCATCTTGAACGTGCCCCAGGCGCCCTGGAAGCCGACGAACGTGTCACGGCCACCGAGGTTGCCGCTGTTGGTGTCGCCGTTGATGCTCGATTCGATCTGGAAGATCGCGTTCAGACCGCCCCCGAGAGACTCGGTGCCGCGGATACCGAAGCGCGACGAGTTCGAGCTGAGACGCGTCA
>DATEIQ010000165.1:0-20181 GCA_035278845.1 Casimicrobiaceae bacterium
CGACGCGTCGCGCGAATTCCTGCTCGGGCACGGCTTCATTCCCGAAGACTTGCGGCCGGCGTGGACCAGCGTCGTCGACCAGGCGCTGCAGGGCGTTCGCCGCCGGTACGAGATGAATGGCATCGCAACGATCCGGCTGCATGGGGACTGCCATGCCGGCAACGTGCTGTGGACCGACGACGGCCCGCATTTCGTCGATTTCGACGATGCGCGCAGCGGACCCGCCGTGCAGGACCTCTGGATGCTGCTGTCCGGCGAGCGCGCCGCGATGGAGGCACAGCTTGCGATCGTCCTCGAAGGCTACGAGACGCTGCGCGACTTCGACCGGCGCGAGCTCGCGCTGATCGAGCCGCTGCGCACGCTGCGGCTCGTCCACTACTCGGCGTGGCTCGCGCGGCGCTGGCACGATCCCGCGTTTCCCGCAGCGTTTCCCTGGTTCAATACGCAGCGGTATTGGCAGGACCGGATCCTCGAACTGCGCGAGCAGATTGCGCTGATGGAAGAGGCGCCGCTCGCGGCGTGACCGGGCATCGCCGCGCGAACCACATCCGAACGCGCACGGACTCGCGATCTCACGCGACCTGCGGTCGCGCGGCGGCGCCCTGTCGGACGGCGCCTACGGCTTTTTCAGCGGCTCGCGCGTTGCCCATGCCGCCGCCTCGGCCAAGAATCGTGGAATCACGTTGCCAATTGGAGACCTCGGATGGCCGACGATCGCTCGCTGCGCGGCGGACAGGACCGCCTCCGCGTTAACATGGATCAGGAATACGAAGCCAGGTACTGGTCGAACAAGTTCGGCGTCAGCCAGGACGACCTGCGCGCCGCGATCGCGAAGGTCGGGCCGATGGTGAGCGACCTCGAGCGCCACTTCGGCTCGAACTCGCCGCGCAAGAGCGCCTGACGCGGCGCTCGCGCGCCATCGCCAACCGGCTTCGCGCGGGCGCGGTCACGAAGCCGGGACGACGATGGGGCTCGAACTTTATCGCAAGAAGCGCAATTTCAAGACGACGCCCGAGCCTGCGGGCCGCGTAGCCGCGCGGCGTGCGCGGGACCTGTCGTTCGTCATCCAGAAGCATGCCGCATCGCATCTGCATTACGACTTTCGCCTCGAGCTGAACGGCGTCCTGCTGAGTTGGGCGGTTCCGAAGGGGCCGAGCCTCGATCCAGCCGACAAGCGCCTCGCGATGCACGTCGAGGATCATCCACTCGAGTACGGCAATTTCGAGGGCGTCATCCCACCGAAGCAATATGGATCCGGCACCGTGCTGCTCTGGGATCGCGGCCACTGGACACCCGATGGCGACGCTGAAGCGGCGTACAGGAAAGGCAAGCTCAAATTCACGCTGCACGGCGAGAAGCTGCATGGCAGCTGGGTGCTCGTCAAGAGCCATGGCGGCAAGTACGGCGGCGACAAGAGCTGGCTGCTGATCAAGGAGCGCGACGAGTACGCGCGCACGGGCATCGACGCGCGGGTCGTCGACACCGAGCCGGACAGCGTCGCGTCCGGCCGTGACATGGCGGCAATCGCGGCGGATCCCGATCGCGTCTGGCACTCGAACAAATCGGTCGCGGAGAACGTTCGCAGCGGCCGGGTGAAGAAAAAGAAGGTCGACCTCGCGCTGGCGAAGGTCAAGGGCGCGCGGAAAGCGTCGCTGCCGGAGCGCCTCGATGCGCAGCTCGCCCTGCTGGTCGATACTCCGCCCGGGGGCGATGGGTACCTGCACGAGATCAAGTTCGACGGCTACCGGATGCTCTGCCGTGTCGAAGGCGGCACGTGCACGATGCAATCGCGCAACGGCAAGGATTGGACAGCGGCATTTCGCTCGGTCGCGGACGCCGTGGCGCGGCTTCCCGTGACGTCGGCCTGGATCGACGGCGAGGTGATCGTCAACGACGCGAACGGGCGATCGAGCTTCCAGGCGCTACAAAACGTGCTGTCCGAAGGTTCGGGGGCGGCGCCGCTGTACTACGCGTTCGACCTGCCCTACGTCGACGGATACGATCTGCGCGACGTGCCGCTCGCGCAGCGTAAGGCGCTGCTGCGCAAGCTCGTCGCCGACGGGCCGGTCGTCCGTTACAGCGACCATGTCGAAGGCAACGGCCCCGGCTTTTTCGACGAGGCATGCCGGCTGGGACTGGAAGGGATCATTTCCAAGCGCGCGGATTCGCGCTACCAGGCGGTGCGTGGACGCGATTGGCAGAAGGTCAAGTGCGGCCTGCGGCAGGAATTCGTCATCGGTGGCTACACCGACCCGCAGGGCGCGCGTTCCGGCTTCGGTGCGCTGCTGCTCGGCGTGTACGAGGGAAAGGACCTTCGCTATTGCGGCAAGGTCGGGACCGGGTTTGGCGACAAGCTGCTGCAGTCGCTGATCAAGGAGTTGCGCAAGCGCGCGGTGGACACGTCACCCTTCGTCGATCCCCCGACGGGTGCAGAGGGCCGGCGCGCACACTGGGTGAAGCCGGAACTCGTTGGCGAAGTTTCCTTCACCGAATGGACGCGCGACGGCACACTGCGCCATCCGTCCTTCCAGGGCCTGCGCGAGGACAAGCGCGCGAAGGACATCGTACGCGAGCAGCCGGCGCATGTCGGGGACGCGGCCCCGGCAAAAAAACACGGCGCCGCACGATCGGAAGCGAAAAAGACGGTCCCCGAACGGTCGGACGCGAAATCCCCGCCGGTATCTTCGGGCCGGGGCAAGCATGCCTCGGACACCGGCGACGTTGTTGCGGGCGTCGCCATCAGCAACGGCGACAAGGTGCTGTACCCGGAAGACGGCATCACCAAGCGCATGCTCGCGCGCTACTACGAAGCGATCGGCGAGTGGATGGTTCCGCACGTCGCCAGTCGGCCACTCACGCTCGTGCGCTGTCCGAACGGGTGGGACAAGCACTGCTTCTATCAAAAGCACGCGAAGGAGTCGGTGTCCGAGTTCATCGATCGCATCGACATCCGCGAAGATGGCAGCGAGCAACCCTACATGATGGCCAACAGTGTGAGCGCACTGGTCGCGCTGCTGCAGATGGGCGTGCTGGAAGTGCATCCGTGGGGCTCGCGCGCGCCGAAGCTTTCGCATCCCGACCGGCTGATTTTCGATTTCGATCCCGACGAAGCGCTCGGCTGGGATCGCGTCGTCGATGCCGTGAAAGTGCTGCGCAAACTGCTCGAAACGCTCGGACTCGAGGGGTTTCTGAAAACGACCGGCGGAAAGGGTTTGCACGTCGTGGTGCCGATCGCGCCGACGCGCGACTGGGTGCAGGCGAAGGCATTTTGCAAGGCCGTCGCCGACCTGCTCGTGCGGACGTTCCCCGACCGCTTCACGTCGAACCTCAAGAAATCGACGCGCACGGGACGTATCTTCGTCGATTATTTGCGCAACGCCGAGAACGCGACGGCCATCGCCCCCTACTCGTTGCGCGCGAAGGCGCATGCGTCGGTGGCCATGCCGATTGGCTGGGAACAGTTGAAGGAAGACCTCAGGTTCGCCCACTTCAACGTCAACAACGTACCGGCGCTCGTTCGCAAGCGGCGGCGCGACCCGTGGGCCGCGCTGCCCGGCGTGAAGCAGGAGCTCACCGACGCGATGCTGCGTCAGATGGGTGTGGCCTGACGGTCGCGTGCGCCACCACTCGCGAGCGTCGCAACCAGGAGAATCGACCATGGCAAGGCCCATCTGGAAAGGCTTGATCAGCTTCGGGCTCGTAAGCGTGCCCGTCGGGCTCTACTCCGCGGAGGATTCGCACCAGCTTTCTTTCTCGATGCTCGACAAGCGCGATTTCAGCCCGGTCGGTTACAAGCGCTACAACAAGTCGACGGGGCGCGAAGTGCCTTGGAACGACATCGTCAAGGGCTACGAGTACGAGAAGGATCAGTACGTCGTGCTGACCGAGGAAGACTTCCGGCGCGCGAACGTGCAGCAGGCGAGATCGATCGACATCACGACGTTCGTCGACGCCGACGCGATCCCGCCTCAGTATTTCGAGACACCCTACTATCTCGTGCCCGAGGCGCGCGGCCAGAAGGTGTACGCGCTGTTGCGCGAAACGCTCCGCGACGTCAACAAGATCGGCGTCGGCGAGGTTGTCATTCGCACCACGCACCATCTCGCCGCCGTGGTTCCGATCGACGACGCACTGATGATGATCACGATGCGCTACGCCGACGAGATTCGGGAAGGCAAGGCGTTCGACTTCCCATCCCGCTCCCTCAAAGCCGCCGGCGTCAAGCCGAAGGAGTTGGAGCTCGCGCGCAAGCTGATCGAGGACATGGCGGGACCCTTCAATCCCGAGGAGTTCGAGGACACGTACAACGATGAACTGATGCACCGGATCGAGGAGAAGGTCAAGAAGGGCGAAACGCAGGAGCTCACCAAGCCGGAAGGCGAGAAGGAAGCGAAGCGGTCGGCCAAAGTCATCGATCTGATGGAGCTATTGAAGCAAAGCATCGATAGCGGCGGCCGGAGCGCGCGCAAGAGCGGCAACGGCGCTGCGAAGCGGGTGGCGTCGGTCAGCAAGGTGAGCGACGCGCGCAAGGCGCGGGCAAAGCGCACGCGCAAGACCGCGAAGGCGCCGGCCGAGCACAAGGCAACGGCCCGTCGCAAGCGCGCCTGACTCGCGGGTCAGGCGCCTTGACCCGTCGCGGCGAATGCGTCCGCGGGAGCACCGATGGCGGAACAGAAATGGCCGGATGTGCTGTGGATCGTTCGCCACGGCCAGAGCGCCGGGAACGTGGCGCGCGAGGAGGCCGAGCGCGCCCAGGTACCGCTGATCGATATCGCCACGCGCGACATGGATACGCCGCTGTCGCCGCTCGGCGAACGTCAGGCGGCGGCGCTCGGGCGCTGGTTCGGCGCCATGCCCGCGGCGACGCAGCCAACGGTCGTGCTTTGCTCGCCGTATGTGCGCGCCGTGGAAACCGCGCGCTTAGCGCTCGCGGCCGCAGGCATCGATCCTGACGCACTCGCGATTCAGCCCGACGAGCGACTGCGCGAAAAGGAATTCGGCGCACTCGACCGCCTGACCAAGCTCGGCATCCGCCAGAAGTTTCCCGAGCTCGCCGACCAGCGCGCGCACGTCGGCAAGTTCTATTTCCGCCCCCCTGGTGGCGAAAGCTGGTGCGACGTCATTCTGCGGCTGCGCAGCGTGCTCGACACCATCACGCGTGAGCACCGGCGCGAGCGAATGCTGATCGTCGGTCACCAGGTGACTGTCAATTGCATGCGCTACCTGCTCGAGCGCATGACCGAGACGCAGATCCTCGACATCGACCGCCGCGCGGACGTCGCGAACTGCTCGGTCACCTCCTACGCATTCGACCCTGCTGCGGGTCGGAACGGCAAGCTGGCGCTTGTGCTCGACAACTTCGTTGCACCACTTACCGAAGCGGGCGCAGCCGTGACCCGTGAGCCCGATGTTCCGGCGGCGCCGAAGTCGTGAGGCATCGACGCCAATCGCGTTACCCCCTCCGCTCGCGCGAAACCGTCGCGTAGGAAACCGCCTACAGCGCCTCTCGCCGCACGCCGATGGCGTCGCGCGGTCGCCATCGTGAAGAATGAGCCGATTTTGCACGTTGAATCCAACGACCATTCAATCGAGGGAGTTGTCCATGCGTTCGTTTCGAATCCTGCTCGCCGCCCTGCTTGTCCTTGTCGCGAGCTTCGCCGCCGTGCCGGCGCGTGCCTCGCTCGGCACGAACTTCAGCGATCAGTGGTGGAATCCGGGCGAATCGGGGTGGGGCGCGTCGGTGCTGCAGCAGTACGACACGCTGTTCATCGACCTTTTCGTCTACGACCAGGCCACGCGACCGACGTGGTTCACGGCCGCCGCGTTTTACCAGCCGAATTCCGGGCGCACGCTGTTTGTAGGTGACCTGTACGTGTCGACGAGCGGGCCGTGGTTCGCCGGCTTCTTCAATCCATCGGCGGTCATGCAGCGCAAGGTCGGCACCATTCAGTTCGACGCCTCGAGCACGGACTTCGCCACGCTCACGTACACCGTCGACGGCGTGGTCGTCACCAAGGCCGTGCAGCGGCAACTCTGGACTTACGAGGATTTCAGCGGCAACTATTACGGCGGGTTCGTATATGAGCAGAGCGACTGCGCAAACCCGAGCGACAACGGGCACGTCGAGGAGCTCGGCGCGTTCGCGATCACCCACCCGGTCGACAATACGTTTGCGCTCACGCTGCAGTCGCAGTTCGGCACCTGCAACGTGTCAGGCAACTACAGCCAGCTTGGCCACATGGGCACCGTCGAAGCCAACTACTCATGCACGTACGGGGTCAGCGGCTCGATGACACTTTACGAGCTCGAGCGTACCGGACCGGGCATGACGGGACGGTTCATCGGGGACAACAACCTGTGCTTCGCCACCGGAAAACTCGGCGGTGTCGAGCGATAGCGCAACCGCGCCGGGCTCCATCGGCGACGAGATGTTTCGGCTTCTCGTCGAGAACGTACGCGACTATGCGATCTTCATGCTCGACCCGAACGGGATCGTCGCGAGCTGGAACGCCGGAGCCCAGCACATCAAGGGCTACACGCGCGAAGAGATAGTCGGCAAGCATTTTTCTGCGTTCTATACACCCGATGCGATCGCGAGGCGCTGGCCGCAGCACGAGCTAGCGGTCGCCCGCGAGCAGGGACGCTTCGAGGACGAGGGTTGGCGCCTGCGAAAGGACGGCACCACGTTCTGGGCGAACGTGGTCATCACGCCGGTATACGACGAGAAGCGGCAGTTGCGCGGCTTCGCGAAAATCACGCGCGACCTGACGACACGGCGCAAGGTGGAGGAGCTGCAGCGCACCGAGCGCCAGATGAACGAATTTCTCGGGATGCTCGCGCACGAGCTCCGCAATCCGCTGGCGCCGATCCGCAGTGCGCTCGACATCGCGGCGCGCAAGCCGGACGACCTCGGGACCGCCGCGTGGGCGCGCGCGATCATCGACCGCCAGGCCGAGCACCTGTCCCGCCTGGTCGACGATCTGGTCGACGTGAGCCGGATCACGCGCGGCAAGGTGAAGCTGCGCCGCCAACCGACTGACCTCGGCGCGACGATCGCCCATGTCGTCGACGCGTTCACGCCGGCCGCCACGGAGCGGCGGCATACGATCGCCGTTACCGTTCCCTCTGCCCCGCTCGTTGCCGCCGCCGACCCCACGCGCGTCGCGCAGATTCTTTCGAACGTTCTCGGCAACGCGATCAAGTACACGCCGGACGGCGGACATATCACGGTCGATGCGAAGGCGTCCGACGAGATGGTTTCGATCGTGGTGAGCGACACGGGCATCGGAATGGCCGCCGATCTCGTACCCCGCATCTTCGATTTGTTCGTGCAAGGCGAGCGCGGACTCGATCGACGCGATGGCGGCTTGGGCGTCGGCCTCACGGTGGCCCGGCGTTTGACCGAGCTGCTGGGAGGAACGCTCTCCGCCTCGAGCGCGGGACCGGGACTCGGCAGCCGATTCCTGCTCGAGCTGCCGATGCTGCATCCGGGCGAGGACGAGCACGTGGCAACGGAAGCGCAAACCGAAACACGTTCCGCGCGCCGCAAGCGTGTCCTGATCATCGAGGACAATGCCGACGTCGCCGACTCGCTCGCCGCGCTGATTGGAATTCTTGGGCACGACGTCAGCGTGCTGCGCGACGGACGCGACGCGCTCCGTGTGGCACCCGCCGCGCCGCCCGACGTCGTGCTGCTCGATATCGGATTGCCCGGGATGGACGGGTTCGAGGTGGCGCGCCGGCTGCGAAGCTTTCCCGAGCTCGTCGCGACCCGGCTCGTCGCCTGCACGGGTTACGGTCGCGAAGAAGACGTGCGCAAGATCCGCGAAGCCGGTTTCGAGCGCCATTTCATGAAACCGGTCGGCGCTGCGCAACTGGAGACCCTCCTGGCCGAGTGACGTTCAGCGCGACCCGCACTTTGGCGCGCAAGCGGAGAGCATCAACGAAAACGCGGGCGGCCGACGAACCGGCACGCCCGCGTGTTTCTGAAGTGCCGCGTTATGGCGTCGTGAAAACGAAGCCGCTCGAATGGCCGTTCTTGTTCACCGAATTCACGCCGATGTTCAGCGCGCACAAGCCGACGCTGTACGTACCCGCCGCCAGCGTCGCGGACCCATTCGCGCTATACCAGACCTCGCCGCCATTGACGGAGATGTTGGTGGCCAGGCCCATCAGCGTGATCGGGCCGGGACCTGCCTGATTCTGGTAGCAGACGCCCAGGTTCACCGAGCCAAGCCCCGCCGATTGCTTGGCGAACCAGCCGCCGCCGTACGCGGCGATGGTCGTCGACGCGTTCAGCGTGACCGACGTCGAGCCGACGAATTCAAAGTCGAGCAGGCCGGTTAGCAACGTCTGGATCGTGCCGTTCCATGTCGCGGTCAGCACGAGATCCGATGGCGGGGGAGACGGCGGCGGCGTGAGCGCCTTCGCGATCCGGAAGTCGGCGCCGAATGTCGCATTGTCCTGCACCGTGCAGAAGCCGATCATCTGCTGCGTCCCGGCGCTCGTGCGCGTGAATTCGGCGCGGACGTTCTCGAAGTCGGTGGCGGCAGGCGCGGCAGCCGTCGCGAACATGTCGAGATAGCGCACCTGCTCGAACGCGTTCAGGCTCCCGCTGACCGTGCTGCCGATCTGCGCGCCCGCTCCGTCGAACAGCTTGACGTCATACGAAACCGCGTCGGCTTGTGCCGCGACGAAGCAGTTCGTCTGGTATGCCGGCGCCGGATTCGTGCTGCCGCGAAGACCGATCGCATTCGCGGTGCCGGTGGCGAAATTCGCGACCGGAAAGCCTTCGACCGAGAACCCCGCGTTGGTGTTGTTCTGCGTACGCGCGTAACCGAAGATCGGGTTCGTCCCCGCGGTGTCCGACGCGACGAGCAAGCCGAAGTGCGCGTTGTCCTCGAGCGTACAGACCGACGGAATCGAGAACTGCGTGGCGCCGTTGGCCGGAATCACCACGTCGCTGCACACCTTCGCGCCCGGCGTGAGCGTGTTGTTCGCATCGAAGTAGTCCAGCGCGACCGTGACCTCGGCGGGGTTCGGGTTGTACAACCAGATCGTGCTCGTGAACGTGGCGGTGTTCGCGGTGAGCGGGATTACGACGGTCGTCGAAGACCCGGATGCCGTCTGGCCCACCGCGGGTGCGGCCGCAAACGCGCAGGATGCCGCTGCCACGGCGAGTGCGATACGTCCTGATTTCCGATGCAATACGTTACTCACGGGTTCCCTCCCCAGTCGTTAATCAAGTGGTCGTGCGTTCAGGCGCTGAAGCGCGTGCGCAATGACGCGCAACGACAGCGAAGGGCCGCGAATCCCGTTGGGCAACCTCCCAGCCGCCATGGGCGTCGTCGGCAGCAATAAGCGCGCCAGAGGGCAGATCGACGTAAGCGCGGGTGTGTCGGCGGGGCTTACGACGGGCCGGTACGCGAGCAACGCGAGGCGCAATAAGCCCTTGATTCGCTTCCGGACGGCTCTCGTGTCATGGTTCTTGCATCGGGCCCCCGCCGACGCCGGTCCCGGATTTGGGGACCGACGGAGGACGCCGGAATCGGAGGGAGGACGGCGGCGGCCGTGCGCTGAGCACGGCACCTTGGCAATGATGAGGCCCGCTCCTACACCAATAACGGAAGCCGGCCGCTGGTTCGCGCACTCACGGAGCGCGACGCTGGTGGCGAGGCACGAAAATGCGAAATGGAGGGCTGCCATGATCCACACGGCCACGAACGGCATCTGGCCCATCGCGGGAATGGTTCGCCGACGCCGCCCCGACGACGATCCGCTCGCTGCGATGCGAGGCATCATTTTCGGGACGCTCGTGTCGATCATCGCGTTCTGGATGCCCCTTGCGATTGCGCTGACGCGCTGAACGCTCGGTAATCCCCGCCTCGCGATGCCACCCGCCGGCGTGGTCTACGTGCATCGCGGCACGACGAGCGATAGGGCGGCGCACGATCACGCAACGTGCACCGAGATCGCCCGCAGGCTGGCCGCACTCAAGGGCTATCGGTTCGCGGGCGACTACGATGAATCCGCGTCGATCGCCGGCGATCGCTATTTCGTCCCCACCGATACGTTGATCGGCACGCACAACGCGAACGCCCTGGGAATCCGCGGCGAGCACGATCTGTTCGGAGGCGTTGCGCCGCATCCTTTCGTCGCGACGAAATCCATCAGCCATCCGCTCGTCGACGACGCGAAGTGCATTCCGCAAGGCTGGTCGACGCAGTTCGCGATCGATACCCCCGACGCGGTGCTCGCCGGCTTCGCGGCGTTCTGCCTCGACGACGCGCTTCGCGCCGGTGAACGCTTGCTGGCTCTTGGACCGGTCAGGATCAAGCGGGCGCTCGGCATCGGCGGATCGGGCCAGACGGTCGCTCCCGATCGCGACACGCTCGCGCAGGCCCTCGCGGATGTCGATCCTGACGAGCTTGCGCAATTCGGCATTGCGCTCGAACAGGACCTCCGCGACGTAACCACGCGAAGCATCGGCCAGGTGCGTATCGACGAAATCATCGCCAGCTATTGCGGAACACAGCGGCTCGTCCTGAACAACGCTGGCGAGCAGGTATACGGAGGTTCCGATTTGCTCGTGGCGCGCGGCGATTTCGATGCGCTGCTCGAGCTCGACCATGCGCCGCATGTGCGGCAAGCCATCGAGCAGGCGCGTGCGTACGACGC
This sequence comes from Casimicrobiaceae bacterium, assembly GCA_035278845.1. GTDB lineage: Bacteria > Pseudomonadota > Gammaproteobacteria > Burkholderiales > Casimicrobiaceae > VBCG01. Next base: position 10,678 of record DATEIQ010000165.1, read on the forward strand.
GGCCGCGTTCCGCTGCTTCGCGGGACTGTTCGCGTCACGCCGCAACTACGACGTCGCTCAAGGGTGCGACGCCCGCGGCAACACGGTATCGGGCGTGCTCGAGCAATCGTGGCGCGTCGGCGGCGCGAGCGGCGCCGAAGTGGAAGCGCTCGCCGCGTTCCGCGCCGACCCCGCGCTGCATGCGGTGCGCGCGACGTCGACCGAGGCCTACGGTACGAACGTCGCAGTTCCCGCGCACGCCGTCGTCTACTACGAAGGCGTCGACGATCGCGCCGGCCCGCTGACGAAGTACACGGTCGTCGAGGCGCATGGCGACGCGCGATGAAGCGCTCGAGATCGACATCGCCGGCGGGCGGATCGCCGGAACGCTGATCGTCCCTGACACGCGGATGCCCGGCGTGCTCTTTCTGCACGGCTGGGGCGGCGACCAGACGTTATACGCTGCGCGCGCACGCGAGATCGCCGCGCTCGGATGCGCCTGCCTGACAGTCGACATGCGGGGACATGCGGCGACGGTGCGCGAGAAGGCAAAAGTCACGCGGGAAGACAACCTGCGCGATGCGCTGGCGGCCTACGACCGTCTGGCCGCCGAGCACGCCGTCGATCGCGACCGCATCGCGGTGATCGGTAGCAGCTATGGCGGCTACCTGGCCACGATCCTCACGGAATTGCGCCCCGTCCGCTGGCTCGCGCTGCGCGCGCCTGCGCTCTACAAGGATTCGGAGTGGGATCTGCCCAAGCTGGCGTTGCGACAGGCGCAGCGCCTCGAGGACTATCGTCGCCTCGCACTCGTCCCGGAGGCCAATCGCGCACTGCGCGCGGCGGCCGCGTACGAAGGCGACGTTCTACTGGTCGAAAGCGAGAACGACACCATCGTTCCGCACGAGGTCTTCGTCAACTATCGCAACGCGTGCAAGAAGGCGCGGTCGCTCACGTGCCGGACGATCGCGGGCGCCGATCACGGACTCACCGGCCCCGGCTTCCGCGAGGCTTACACGAAGCTGCTCGTGAACTGGATCAGTACGATGGTCGCGCAGGAAGTCACCGACGACGCGGCTGCGCAGAAGCGCCTGCGCGACGCAATGAAGACGCAGACGGCGATCAGGACGGCGTGAGCGCTACATGTTCGGCTTGAACCAGCGGTCGCGGCAGAGGTAATGCCGGCCGATGTCGAACGTTCCCGGCGCGAGCGTGGCGTCGCCGCGACGAAGCACGACAGTGTTGTACGTCACGGTGATGTCGCTGACGATGTCCGGGCGCGACGCGCACAGCATGCACAGCTCGAACACCAGGTTCGACAACGCGGGCTTGCTCGATGGAATGGCCTCACTCTTCTGCCACGTGTCGCCGGGCCAATGCGCCCATCCCCAGTCCTCGAGAATGTAGAACCCTCGCGGGCGGAGGTAGGGCAACGTAAGATTCACCGTCGCGCGCGACTCCAGATAGAAATGCGACGCGTCGTCGACGATCAGGTCGATGTTCCGATCTGGGAACTCGGTCGCGAGGATGCGCCCCATCGCCTGCGCATTGGATTGGTCGGTGCCGTAGTACGGAATCAGTCGCGATGCGAGATCGTTGTCGGCGATGAATTGCGCGAGCGCTTCGACCGGTCGTGGCATGTATTCGACTGCGACGAGCTTCTCCGGCGCGAACAGCTTCATGTAAAGCGCCGCGCTGCCACCCTTGAAGATGCCGACGTCGAGAATGCGGCGGATGCTTTCGGTGTCGCGCAAGGCGAGCACCGCGTCGATCATCGGGCGTGTCTTGCCGAGGAGGAAGTGGTTCCTGCTCGATTCATGGGCGTGCAACTCGTCGAGGCCGACGGTTAGGTAGAACTCGACGTCGTCGATGCGGAGAAGATGATCGCTCGTCCACTCGAGCGCGAGCGGGGCGTGATTCGTGGAAGCGGAGTCGGGCATCGTCATGTCCTCCATGCGCGGAAATCTGGCGGCTCTGCGCATCGAGCCCTCGGCACCGACGCAACGAACAGCATGAATATCATACCGTAACCTACGGATTAATAGGTCGTTTCATGCGACGCACAAGTTCGGTGGATAATGAGAGCGTCGCACTCATGTCAGTCCTTCGGCCGATGACGAACGTTCGCGATTTCATCTATGGCAGCTGCGCCGCGCTTGTCTTCGCGACCGGCGTCCCGGCGGCGCACGCGGCGGACGCGCCCGTATACAAATGCAAGCAGGCGAACGGCGCGGTCGCGTATCAGGATTACCCGTGCAAGGGTGGAAGCGTGGTCGACATCAAGCCGGACACGTCCGATCCCGCTGCAATCGCGCGGTTCGAGCGTGCACAGAGCGAGTTCAATCGTAATGCGGCGGCGCGCGCCGAGCTCGCGCTTCGCCAGCAAGAGCTTGACCTGCGGCGACGTGAGATCGAAGCGTCGCGCGCGCCTTACGATGCGGGCCCGCCTGCTTCTTCGTCTGGCTACTACAACGGGTATTCCGGCTACTACCCGGGATACGCTTACGACTATGCCATTCCGTACGTGACGAAGCCGCCGCGCGTCACGCATCATGATTCGGGCAACCGGAATCGCCCGCAAGGGCGCGTGCCGGCTACCATTCGCCTGCCGCAGCGCGGCTGACGCGTTCGCGCACCAGCGCAATCGCCGTTCGCGTCAACGCAATCCGGCGCGCGTGTCACCCATCGCGCATCCCGGTCCGCCGCAGCGGCGCCGGCCGTCGAACGATGGATCCGAGCTGTTCGTTCATCCGCAGCGCGTGTCGCGCGGGATCTCCGCCGCAGAGCGCAGGCTCGTGTGCGTGTTCCTGAAGCGCTACGTCGTATGGTGCGCAAAAGCGCGCCGTGTCGAGCGCGTGCGCAATGCGGTGGAGTTGCTGGCGGAGGTGGTCAGAGGATCGGCACCCGGTGCGGGTGGGGACCGATCGCGTCAGGACTGCTGAAACGGCCACGTCAAAGCACGACGACCCGCCGAAGCGGGCCGCCTTGCGAGCATCATCCCGTCAGCGATTCGGCCGGTTGCGACGTCGTGCGAACCCAATGCCGGCGATTCCCGCGCCGAGCAAGGCAAGTACCGCAGGTTCTGGCGCGGCCGCGATCACGGGTGTCGCGGCGAAAGCGCCCGTGAAGCCTTCACTGGTGTCAATGGGGCCGGATGCACTCGCGAAGAGATTGATCCTCGACAAGACATCCTGACTGCCATCCGGCGAGAAGACCCGTTCCCTGGCATCGATCTGGAAATGAACGACCGCTTCATCGGTGCTGGGATTTTGACTGCCCTGAAAGAAATTGTGGTAGCTGGAGTATTGCGCGTCCTCCTGGACGCAACTGTCCTGCGTCATCATGTAAAACATCAAGGTCGACTTATCGGATGTCTGGCACCGGACAACGAAGGAGTTACCGGACACGTTCGGGTTGGCGTCATCGTTCGCGTCTGCCGTGAGATCGAAACTGAACCCGTTCCAGTCAACGAGAAAACTGCTGAACGTCGAAGTTGCGGGATCGTAGTCGAACCCGCCCGTGGGAGCGGTGGCGCCTCCCGTCCCGGTGAATCCGATGACGTAGTGCGTGGGCGTGGCGGAGGCCGACGTCAGCAAAGCACAAAATGCAAACACAGCCGTCAAGACACGCAGCCACGCGTACCGCGCGCCACAAAGCGCCCCTTTGTCCATCTCTCCCCCTGTTATTGGACTACTCGCGAAGATGCGCCGGAAGCAACGGGGATGCCGGGCTTCCGGTTAGCCGATGGATCAAGGAGTTAATTGTTCGCTGCGAATCGACGAGCGGCAGCCTGTAAGCGACACCGACATTTGCCATGCCGCTTCAAAATTCACCCCCTACGCCTTCGTTTGCAGGTCAGGACGCGATCGCACGGCGTTCGTCGTGTCGGCTTCGCTCACATGCAGCAGACCATCCGTACGTTGCGGAGCAACCTTAGGACTCGTCGATAACCTTTTGAAAGCTTGGCGTCCCCAGGGGGATTCGAACCCCCGTTACCGCCGTGAAAGGGCGATGTCCTGGGCCTCTAGACGATGGGGACCGGTAAGGCAGTCACGGCGGTAAAGCCCAGCGCCGGACCAGGTCGGTGGTGGAGGTAAGCGGGATCGAACCGCTGACCTCTTGCATGCCATGCAAGCGCTCTCCCAGCTGAGCTATACCCCCACGGCTGAACGCAAAATTATAGCGGATGCCTGATACTCCGACAATGAAGACCGTGACTGCGCTACCGCTCGACCCGTTGCAGTCGTCGCTCGTCGATCGCGTCGTGCTCGTTACCGGTGCGACGGGCGGCCTCGGCAAAGCGATTGCCCGCGCGTGCGCGCATGCAGGCGCGACGGTCGTCATCCACGGCCGCGTCGTGCGCAAGCTGGAAGCGCTGTACGACGAGATCATGGCCGCGAAGCTGCCCGAGCCGGTGATCCTTCCGCTCGATCTGGCGCGCGCGGAAGCCGCCGACTTCGCGAACGTCGCCAGCGCGCTCGATGCGCAGCTTGGGCGGCTGGATGCGCTCGTACACACGGCTGCGCTGCTCGGCTCGCTCGGTCCGCTCGAGCACCAGTCGTTCGACAACTGGCTGTCGCTGCTGCGCGTGAACGTCGCGGCGCCGATGGGACTGACGCGCATCGTGATGCCGCTGCTTACGCGCGCTGGCGACGGCAGCGTCGTGTTCACGCTCGACAGCCGCGGCCAGGAGCCGCGGGCCTATTGGGGCGGCTACGCCGTGACGAAGGCGGCGATCGCGGCGCTCGCGCACGAACTCGCCGACGAGTGGGAGAACCGCTCCAACCTGCGCGTGAACGCCGTGGTGCCCGGGCCGATTCGTTCGCCGCTTCGCCATCAGTCGCATCCCGGCGAGGATCCGGCGCGGCTGCCGCTGCCCGATGCGCTGGTGCCGCTGTACCGGCATTTGATTGCCGGTCAACCCAAGGACGAAAGCGAAGCGCTGATCGACGCTCAGGCATGGCTCGCGGGCCTTCCCTGCGCGACGTCGCTTCGCCCATAACGCATCAATACCCGCAGGCGACGGAAATCCTGCGGTGGCAGCATGTCCGGCAGCAGCAGGATCGTGCGTGCACGCCGGCGCCCGAACGGTCTCCACACGAGCGTGGTGAGACGCGCGCCGACGTAGCTGTCGCGATGCACGCGACCCGCGCACGCGCCGCCGTCGCCAGTTACGACGACGACGGTCAGATCGCCGCGCAATTCGAAATGGCGCACCGCGCGCGGTCCCTGGCGCAGCGCTACGACGTACACGCGGTCGACCGCCCACACGACGACCGCGAATCCTGCCAATGCGAGCGCGGCAGGCTCCAGCGGCAACGTCGCGATCACGGCGCACGTACCGGTCGCGAGCAGCGCGATCAATGCGAACGCCGTTCTGGAGGTACCGAGCGCAACGCGAACCGATGGCGGCCATTGCATGCCGCGATGAAACCGCGCCTGCCCTTCGAACGCGATCGTCCGTTTGGCCTACGAACTCCAGGGCAGCACGCGCCTTCGCGTCAATGCGTACTCAAATCCCCGTGGGTTTCCCCGCCAGCAGCATCCACGTCGACACGACGGTGTCGGGATTGAGCGAGATGCTGCCGATACCCTGCTCGACGAGCCACTGCGCGAGGTCCGGATGGTCGGACGGACCCTGGCCGCAGATGCCGACGTACGCACCGCGCTCGCGGCACGCGGAAATTGCCATCGCGAGCATCGCTTTCACGGCTTCGTCGCGCTCGTCGAACGTCGACGCGATCGCACCGCCTGCGTCACGATCGACGCCGAGCGTCAACTGCGTCATGTCGTTCGAGCCGATCGAGAAGCCGTCGAAGTGATCGAGAAACTTCCCGGCAAGCAGCGCGTTTGACGGCAGCTCGCACATCATGATCAGACGCAGGTGGTTCTGCCCACGTCGCAGCCCGTTCTTCCCGAGCAGTTCGACCACCTGGCCGGCTTCCTGCACCGTGCGCACGAACGGCACCATCAGCTCGACGTTGGTGAAGCCCATGTCGTCGCGCACGCGGCGCATCGCCTCGCATTCGAGCGCGAAGCAGTCGTAGAACTCCGGCGCGACATAGCGCGACGCCCCGCGGAACCCGAGCATCGGGTTCTCCTCGTGCGGCTCGTAACGCGATCCGCCGACGAGATTGGAATATTCGTTCGACTTGAAATCGGACAACCGCACGATCACCGGCTTCGGATTGAACGCGGCCGCGATCGTCGCGATGCCTTCCGCGATTTTCGCGACATAGAATTCGGTCGGGCTCGCGTAGCCGGCGATGCGCCGGGTGATTTCGTGCTTGACGTCCGGCGGCTGCTTGTCGAACTCGAGCAGTGCCTTCGGATGAATGCCGACGTTGCGATTGATGATGAACTCGAGCCGCGCGAGACCCACGCCCTCGTTCGGCAACTGGCGGAACTCGAATGCGAGCTCGGGATTGCCGACGTTCATCATGATCTTCGTCGGGCACGCCGGCATCCTGTCGAGCGCCACTTCCACGACCTCGACTTCCAGCAGGCCGGGATAGACGTGCCCTGTATCGCCCTCGGCGCAACTGACGGTGACCGGCTTGCCATCTTCGAGCGTTCGCGTTGCGTCGCCGCAACCGACGACGGCGGGAATGCCGAGCTCGCGCGCGATGATCGCCGCGTGGCACGTTCGTCCGCCGCGATTGGTGACGATGGCGCTCGCGCGCTTCATCACCGGCTCCCAGTCGGGATCGGTGATCTCGGTGACGAGGACGTCGCCTTCCTGCACGCGATCCATCTCGGCCGCGGATTTCACGAGCCGCACCGGTCCCTGCCCGATTTTCTGGCCGATCGCGCGACCTGCGGCGAGCGCCTCGGGATGCGACTTGAGGCGATAGCGGCGCAGCGCGTTCGCGTCCTCGCGCGACTTCACCGTCTCGGGGCGCGCCTGCAGGATGTAGATGCGACCGTCGCGGCCGTCGAGCGCCCACTCGATATCCATCGGCCGCTTGTAATGCTCTTCGATCGCGACCGCGGCGCGCGCAAGCTCCTCTGCCTGCGCGTCGGTCAGCGAGAAGCGCAGACGATCGGCTTCGGGGACGTCGGTCACGCGCGTCGATTCGCCTGCAACGCCGCGTTCGCCGAAGACCATGCGCGTGGCCTTGCTGCCGACGCTCTTGCGCAGGATCGCGGGCCGGCCCGCGGCAAGGTTCGGCTTGTAAACGTAGAACTCGTCGGGATTCACGGCACCCTGCACGACCGATTCACCGAGGCCGTAGGAAGCGGTGATCAGCACGACGTCCTCGAAGCCCGACTCGGTGTCGAGCGTGAACATCACGCCGGCAGCTCCTTCGTCGCTGCGGACCATGCGCTGAACGGCGGCAGACAAAGCCACCTCATCGTGCGCGAATCCATGGTGGGCGCGATAGGCGATCGCGCGGTCGTTGTAGATGGAGGCGAATACCATCGAAATGGCATGAGTAATATTGCTCAAGCCATTGATATTAAGGAATGTATCCTGCTGACCGGCAAACGAAGCGTCGGGCAGGTCTTCGGCCGTTGCCGACGAGCGCACGGCGAAGGACGCTTGCGGATCGCCATCCGCAATCGCGCGATACGCGCGCTCGACGTCCGCGACGAGTTTGGGCGGCAACGGCGCATCGGCAATCCAGCCGCGAATCGACTCGCCTGCGCGCGCGAGGGCGCGCACGTCGGCGACGTCGAGATCCTTCATCGCACTCTCGATTCGCGATGCAAGACCGTCGTGCTGCATGAACTCGCGGAAGGCATCCGCCGTCGTCGCGAATCCACCCGGGACGCGAATGCCCGCGGCCGAGAGCTCGCCGATCATTTCGCCGAGCGACGCGTTCTTGCCGCCGACCTGCGCGAGGTCGCGCATGCGCAAGCGCTCCAATGGGATGACGCGCGCTGGTTCGGCCATGCGGGAATTCCTCTGAGAAGCAGGCGAGCGCTGCGAAGAAGGCAGCGGTGCCATTCTAGCAAGCGGCGATCGGACCTACGCCGGAACGGCAACGCTTGGGAATCCCACGAAACGATCGCGCCCGCTCGAGGCGGGCGCGTTGTCGTACCTGGATGCGGGTGCCCGATTAGCCGCTGTGGCCTTCTCCGCTCGGCACGGCGGGCGACGGGGTGGCCGGCGCGAAGGGCTCGGCGACCGGCGGCAGGCCGAGGTCGTCGAAGCCCGCGGCCGCTTCACTGCCGCCATTCGCGCGATTGCGCGCCGCGCGTCGCAGGCTGCGATAGAGATCGGGGTGCGCTTCTTTCAGGTAGCTGATGATCTCGAAGTCGACGCGCTTGACCTGCGAGAGATCGATCTGCTCCACGTGCACGAGCCGCAACAGCTCTTTCACGGGTCGCGGCATTTCGCGGCCGCTTTCGTAACGCGAGCCGCCGCTCTGCGTGACGCCGATCTGCGTCCAGAATTGCTCCTGGTTCATTCCGAGCCGGCGCCGGATTTCCCGGGGATTCAAAACGCGATCGAAGAATTTCACTGCAACTCCGCGTCAGTCAACGAGTTTAAATTATCACTTGCTATACCATTGGCATATGGTTGCGCTTTTCACGCGCCATTTCAAGCGCGACCGACCGGCGGTGGAAGATACGGCATGAAATGCGGCAAAATTGATACGCCGGGGCTGGGGCGCCCTAAAAGGGCAACATTCGTCGCAAGGAGCGCCCGTGGCGCCTTCGCTATCCACCCATCCCGCCAGCATCCTGTAGCCTCGTAACATGCGCCGCTACGACCTCCACTGTCATTCCACCCGCTCGGACGGGGTGCTGACTCCCACCGAGGTGATGCGCCGTGCGGCCGGGGGCGGAGTCGACGTCATTGCGCTGACCGACCACGACGAGGTGGCCGGGCTGGACGAGGCACGCGCCGCGGCGGGCGAGGCCGGCATCGAGTTCATCGACGGCTGCGAGATCTCCGTGACGTGGGAGGGCGATACCGTGCACGTCGTCGGGCTCCGCATCGATGCCACGGATGCCGCCCTTGGTGAAGGCCTGGCGAGCGTGCGGGCCGGTCGCGACGCACGCGCGCGCAAGATCGGGGAATCGCTCGAACGAGCTGGCATTCCCGGCGCATTCGACGGCGCGCTCGCGTACGTGACGAGCGAGCGTCTCATCTCGCGCACGCACTTCGCGCGCTTTCTCATCGAAGCCGGCCATGTACGTGACATGAAAGACGCTTTCAGGCGCTACCTGTCCGCGGGCAAGCCGGGTTACGTGCCGCATGCATGGGCCTCGCTTGCGCAGGCCGTCGACTGGATTCACGGTGCGGGCGGGCAGGCGGTGATCGCGCATCCGGGCCGCTATCGCCTGACGCCCGCGGAGTTGCGCACGCTGATCGCCGAATTCCGCGACCTCGGCGGCGACGCGCTGGAGATCGTCTCGCCGTCGCAGCAACCGGCCGAGTACGCGTCGTTCGCGGCGATTGCGCGCACTCACGGACTCAAGGGATCCTGCGGCACCGACTTTCACGGACCGGGCGAAAGCCGGTTCGACTTCGGCGAGCTGCCGCCGATGCCAGCAGGCGTCGATCCCGTGTGG
>DATEIQ010000166.1:0-4100 GCA_035278845.1 Casimicrobiaceae bacterium
GCCGCGGCGCGAATGGCGCGAACGGCCGTCACGCGCCTCGATCCCGATCAGCTCCGCAACCGCAAGCTCGGCGCGGTCGGATTGACGCTGGTGGCCGCGGAAGCGCGCCAGGGAAATCTGGCGAGCGCCAAGGCAGCGCTCGCAGATTTCAACGCTGCAGTGCCCGACGTGAAAACGGTCTCTGCCGCGCGGACGTGGATTCATCCGGGCGCCGATCTCGCCGGCTACGATCCATTGTTCGAAGGTCTGCAGCTCGCCGGCGTCGGGGAATAACCGTCGCGGCGCATCTGTCCCCGCACACACCCGCCCGGTTGCCGCAGGAGGGTCTCGCCAGCAAAGGCGGGAACAGGGGATGCGCGACCAGGGCAATTCCGGCAAATCGGGCGCTTATGCTCGCCGAGCGATTGACACGGCCGCGTCGAGCGCCGCAAGCGCCGTCAATCAAGACCCGCGGCCGCGAGCTGCCATCGCAATGATGGAGATCAAGTGCTGCCGACCCCACCTTGGCTAAGGTGGCCTAACATCCCTTCTTTCGCGCTGTTTGCGCCGCCCCGCACGATGAAGACCGACGATCCGAAGCACCTCCGCGCCGCGATCCCCGCCGCGCTGCCGCCGCAGGCCATCTCCGGGGAAGTGCTGCTCGAGAAGTACGCCAAGGGCGACGAGCGCACGATCGAGGACGTGCGCCGGCGCGTCGCGCGCGCGCTCGCCGCGGTCGAGGCGCCGGACAAGCGGGCACAGTGGGAAGAGGCGTTCTACCGCGCGCAGGAGAACGGCTTCATTCTCGGCGGCCGCATCAATTCGGCAGCGGGAACCGATCTCAAAGCCACGCTGATCAACTGCTTCGTGCAGCCGGTGGGTGACAGCATTTCGGGTGGCGAAGACGGTGTAGGCATCTACGTGGCATTGCAGGAAGCGGCCGAGACGATGCGTCGCGGCGGCGGCGTCGGCTATGACTTTTCGCGCATCCGCCCGCGCGGCGCTTACGTGCGTGGCACCGACAGTCGCGCGAGCGGCCCGATCTCGTACATGCGCGTGTTCGACCAGAGCTGTGAGACGGTCGAGTCGGCCGGCTCGCGCCGAGGCGCGCAGATGGGGATTCTCCGCTGCGATCATCCCGACATCGAGGCGTTCGTCCACGCAAAGGACGACGGAAGTCTCACCAACTTCAACATCTCGGTTGCCGTCACCGATGCGTTCGTCGACGCCGTGCGCAACGATCGCGACTGGGAGCTCGTGCACAAGGCGCCGCCGGCGGCCGATCTGATCGCGGCGGGCGGGCATCAGCGCAAGGACGGACAATGGGTGTATCGAACCGTCAACGCACGCGCGCTGTGGGACGAGATCATGCGCTCGACGTACGACCATGCGGAACCGGGCGTGGTGTTCATCGATGCGATCAACCGCGACAACAATCTTTCCTACCGCGAAACGATTTCCGCCACGAATCCATGTGTCACCGCCGACACATGGGTCATGACGAGCGAAGGCGCCCGGCAGGTGCGCGAGCTCGTCGGGCGTAAGTTCGAAGCGGTCGTGCACGGGCGCGTGTACGACGTGGAGAGCAATGGCTTCTTCCATACCGGCACCAAGCCGGTCGTCCGGATAAAGACCCGCGAAGGACACGCTTTGCGCCTGACCCGCGATCACCGAGTCCGTCGCGTGATACGCGTGACCTCCTATGTCCGGGACGTCGAGTGGGTGCAGGCTGGCGAATTGCGTCCGGACGACGAGATCGTCCTGAACGATCACCGCCCGCTGGCTGGCTGGGCGGGCGCGGGTACCGAGGGTGAAGGCTACTTGCTCGGTCTGCTGATCGGCGATGGCTATCGGGACCACGAGGCGACGCTGGCCGTCCGGGCACCCGACATCGTGCGAACGGCCAACGGGCCGGTCGCTTATTCATCGGCACCGCAAATTGCTCTTGCACATGCGTGGGGTCTGCGCCGAGGCGCCAAGACCGTAACGCCCCAAATCGAGCGCGGGAGCAGCGCTTTCATACGGGGTGTTCTGCGCGGACTGTTCGACGCCGACGGCAGCGTCCAGGGAGCGCCCGGGAAAGGCGTGAGCATTCGCCTCGCGCGAGCTGACGAGAAATTACTGCAAGCCGCGCAGCGCATGCTTTTACGGCTGGGGATTGCGGCGACGATTTATCGCGAACAACGTCCGGCGCAGATTCGTCCCATGCCCGATGGCCGCGGGGGAACCAGCGCGTACGCCACCAAGGCGTCCCACGAGCTCGTCATCAGCGGGCACGACATTGCCGGCTTCGCCGACCGCGTCGGCTTTGCCGATCCGGAGAAGACAGCCAAGCTCGATTACCTGATGTCGATCTACCTGCGGAACCTCGATCGCGAGCGGTTTACTGCGACAGTTGCTGCCGTCGTCGAAGATGGCCGTGAAGACGTGTACGACGCCACTGTGGCCGACGTCCATGCGTTCGATGCCAACGGATTGGAAGTTCACAACTGCGGCGAGCAGCCGCTGCCTCCATACGGCTGTTGCGACCTCGGCAGCGTCGATCTGACGCGCTTCGTGCGCCAGCCATTCACTGCAAACGCGGAGTTCGACTTCTACGGTTTCGCGGCAACGGTGGCCGTCGGCATTCGCATGCTGGACAACGTGCTCGACGTCACGGCGTGGCCCCTGCCGCAGCAACGCGACGAAGCGATGAACAAGCGGCGCGTCGGCCTTGGATTCACCGGTCTCGGCGACGCGCTGATCGAGCTCGGTCTTCGTTACGATACCGACGAAGGCCGTGCGGTGGCCGCGCGCATCGCCGAGGCCATGCGCAACGCCGCCTACGAGGCGTCGGTCGACATCGCGAAGGACAAGGGCTCGTTCCCGCTTCTGGACGTTGACAAGCATCTGGCCGCCCCGCGCTTCGCATCGCGTCTGCCCGATGCGATCAAGACCGCGATCCGCGCGCACGGCCTTCGCAACAGCCACCTGCTGTCGATCGCGCCGACCGGCACGATTTCGCTGGCCTTCGCCGACAATGCGTCGAACGGCATCGAACCCGCGTTCAGCTGGACGTACAAGCGGCGCAAGCGCATGCCCGACGACTCGATGAAGGAGTTCCTGGTCGAGGACCACGCGTATCGCGTGTTCCGGCATCTGCACGGACTGGACGAGGACGTCGAGCTCGTCAGGTTCGACTCGTCCAACCGGCACGAGCCCGGTGAGCCGTGGACCGACGCCGACGGCACGCGTCGCGCGATGCTTGCGCCCGCGTTCGTCAGTGCGCTCGAAATGAGTGCACTCGATCACATGCGGATGAACGCCGTCGTGCAGCCGTTCGTCGACACGGCGATCAGCAAGACAGTGAACGTTCCCGCCGACTATCCGTTCGCGGCGTTCGAGGATCTGTATTTCGAGGCGTGGAAGGCCGGCTTGAAAGGCATCGCGACGTATCGGCCGAACGACGTGCTTGGCGCCGTGCTCGAGGTCGCGTCACCCTCCGCACCCGCCGCTACGCGCGAGGATCTCGACGCAACGGATCCCGACCGCCGCATACGCCTCGATCGCACGACCGAGCCGCCGCTCGCGAGCCTGCGCTGGCCCGGTCGCCCCGAGCTGCCGGACGGCAATCCGTGCTGGACGTACGTCGTGCGCCATCCGCTCGGCGACTTCGCGGTGTTCATCGGTCACATCGAAAACGGCGGCGCGTATCCGTTCGAGGTGTGGATCAACGGCGCCGAACAGCCACGCGGCCTCGGCGCGATCGCAAAGACATTGTCGATGGACATGCGCACCGATGATCGCAAGTGGCTCGACATGAAGCTGTCGGCATTGCAGAAGGCCGTGGGCGACGACGCTTTCGACATGGCGATGCCGCCCGACGGCCGCAAGGTGCGCGTGCCGAGCCTCGTGTCCGGTTTCGCGAAGCTGATTCGCTATCGCGTCAACGAGCTCGGCGCGTTCGACGGCGAAGGCAGCGACAAGACGCCCGTCGTCGACGCGCTGATGGGCGTCAAGGAGCCGAAGGCCGGCCCCGACGGCACGCTGTCGTGGACCGTCGACGTCATCAATCACACGACCGGCGACGATTTCGTGCTGTTCCTCAAGGAACTGATCATGCCGAACGGCCAGCGCCGGCC
>DATEIQ010000167.1:0-2539 GCA_035278845.1 Casimicrobiaceae bacterium
CGTCGCGGCTGCCGATCGGCGTCTCGACAACCGCGAGCGCTTGCATGAATGTCGCGGCCAGCAACACGACCAGTGCGCCGGCTCGCCATCGGGGCGCTGCGCCGCCATGGCGTTGCGGCGATTGCCGTGAGCGTCGCCAGAGCACGGCGGTACAAACGAGCGCGACGATCCATCCGCCCACGCCGTTCACGCGCGGAGCGAAGTGCCCGACCGCTGCGGCGACGGCCAGCGGCACCGACAGCGCGGCCAGCCCGAGCGGCAGCGCGAGCGCGAGCCTGTCGCGCCCGCGGCTCGCGCCAAGCGTGTGCGACGCGAGCAGTCCGAGCGGGACGATCGCGACGAACACGCCGGCCGCGATCAGGCTCATGCTTCGCTCGTCGCGCTGGCCTGGATCGTCAGCCGGACGAGGCCGATGCCGAGGCGCCGAGGATCTTGCGAGTCGCCGAGCGTGCACGGCTGCGTCGGATGCGGCGGAACTATCTCGAGCAATTGCGGTGCCTGGCCGAGCGCATAACTCGCGACGGCCGTCGTGTCGTGCGCGTCGAACCGCAGCTCGGTCTCGTGACGGCCGATGCGTACGCGAATCGGCTGCCCGACGTTCGGACCGAACGCGCGCGCGGTCAATGCCAGCGACCCGCTCGCGGGCAGCGGATCACGGAAGCTGATCTCGACGTGCGGATGAATGTCGGCATCGGACCAGCGGCCCCAGTGCTCGCGGCCGGACAGCCCTTTGATTGCGCGCACGGCCGAAGGTAGCCACGCTCGCGAAAAATCGATCTGTCGCATGGCGACCGGCTTGCCCGACGCGTGCCCCGGTGGCCGCCACGCACGCTCCCATCGGCCCTCGATGATCACGTCCAGCAGCCGGTCCACGCTCGCACGCCAGTCGCGATACGCGATCCGGCTGCTGTCCGGCACGTCCCCGGTTTCGCCCGCACGCTGCCAGTCGACGATAGCGCTCGCGATGTCGGCGGGCGAAGTGCCGCTGAAATACATCGCATGCGCACCGGCGACCTCACGGAAGACCGGCAGGTCGCGGGCGATGATCGGCACGCCGTGGCGGGCGGCCTCGATCAGCGGCAGGCCGAAGCCTTCGCCGAGCGACGGCGCGAGCAGCACATCGGCATCCGCGTAGAGCGCATCGAGCCACTCGTCACTCGCACTTTCAAACCAGAACAGCCGGCGTCCCATCTCGGGATGCGCGCGCATCCGCGACGCGAGATCGTCGACCATCCATCCCTGCTTGCCCGCCACGACGAGGTTGACGTCGACTCCGCTTCGCCACAGTTGCTCGAATCCCGCCAGCGCCTGCGCGTGCGCCTTGCGCGCTTCGAGCGTTCCGACCATCAGCACGCTTTTCCGTCGAGCGATTTCAGTCCGCAGCGCAGCGGCATCGGGCGGCACGCCGTGCGTCGGCACGCTCCGCGAGATGTCGGAAGCCAGGGGCAGTACTGCGAGCCCGAGTGCGGATTCCCGATTTGCGCCGTGCTGGTCGAGCCATGCGACGAGATCATCGATGACCGAATTGGAAACGCAAAATACGCCGTCGGCAACGCGTGAGACCGTCGAAAGCCAGGTCGCGTGCATGGCGTCGATTCCGACCGGATAGAAATCGGGTCGCAGGATCGGCAGCAAGTCGTGAACCAGAAAAACGACACTCACGCCGAGCGTGCGATAGCGTTGCAAAACGGGTTCCTCGTCCGGCACGATGTTCGCGGCCCAGTCCAGTCCGAAAAATACGTCGCCGGCCGCTACTTCGATCGGCGCATCGTCGCCGACAGACCCCGGCACGCCGAGCCATGACGCGGTGAATTGCCGCCCATAGCGATAGCATTCGCGTCCCGCCACGACGGGCTCGACACGCCAGCCGGCCGGCGCGCGCTCCAGCAGTTCGAGCAGCACGGCGCGCACCACCCGCTCGATGCCGGTCCGCAGGTCCTGGCGGGCCAGGATGGATACGTCGACCAGAAGTTGCCTCGCAGGTGGCCGGCGCAGGAGCAACGCGATGCTCTGCGCCGCGGCGCGCCAATCTCCCGGACGCGCGTCCGGCGTGACTTCGATCGCCGCCACGTCGCGCACTGCCTGCGCGTAGCGTGCACCGCGACTCTCGTGTGCGAAGCGCTCGATCGCGTCACGATAGGCCGCGGCAATGACCACCGGATCATGTCTTTGGGCGATATGCTTTCGCGCACGCTCGCCCAGCCGCTCGCGCAGACCGGCATCGCGCGCGAGCGCGGTCATCGCGTCAGCAAGCTCGGCATCGGCGAAGTCCGCGGGCACGCGCATGACGGCGGCCCCCGGCAGCTCGGCCAGCGATCCCGATGCGTTGACGATGAGCGGCAGGCCGTACGCGAGGCAGTCGAGCGCCGTGCGCGACGTTTCGCCGCGCGTGACGCCGCGCAGTTGGATCGCCGTGTCAGCGGCGCGCAGCCAAGCCTCGAATGCAGCCGCGTCCGTGTAGCCGGTGATCCGGATGCGCTCGTGCGGAGCGATCTTCTGCGCGAGCGCTCTGCCATAGTCGCCGCCGTGGTTTTCGCCA
>DATEIQ010000168.1:0-6942 GCA_035278845.1 Casimicrobiaceae bacterium
GTTCCCGCCCGAGCCGGCGTCACCGGCTCGGCAGTCCCGGCCGCCGGCATTCCGGGCGGATCGAGCAGGAACGTGTACTCGCGCACCACGCGACCCGAAGCCCAGTCGAGCTCGACCAGCAGGTCGAGGAACGGCTCCTGCACGGAGACGGGCGACGTCACGCGCAGATAAGGCGTTCCCGTGCCGCCTTCGAGCGTAATGCGGGCGCGCGACAGCGTGCCCTGGTACGTCAGGTTGTTCTGGCGGTAGAGGCTCGGATCGGCGACCTTCGCCCGCAACGAGTCCAGGTCCTCCTTGGTGACCGACGTGAGCTCGATGCGAGCCGACAGCGGCTGGCCGAGCGCGGAATCGACGGTGAGCTTGCCGAGCCCGAGCGCCAGCGCATGGCCGGGCAAAGCCAGTGCCCCTGCCAGCAGGCTGTAAGTGAAGATGGGTTTTGCGCGCATGCGGACCTCGCTGGGATTTCGCTCCCGTTAGCCCGGGCCCAACTTAGCACCACGCCTTGGGCGGTGCAAGGTAAACCACGGTATTAGATGAAGTTTTATGCAAGTCGCGTTCCTGCGCGCAACAGGCGCCGGCAGCGGGTGCAAAACGTTCGCGGGCCGCCGCTGCGCGAGGCCCGGCATTCCCCCTGTGACCGAGTGGCGCGCCTGCCGCAAGCTCGGAGCCGAGTGCCGCCCGGACGGGTCGGCTCGCCGCATTCGACAGTGACGGCGGACGTCAGGCGGCTTGCATAAAGCTGCCGGAAATACGCCACGAAGCGCGGAATCCCGCGCGCCGGTACCGGAATGGCGAAAGGCGGGTGCCGGTTCCTAGCGGCGCTGCAGGATGCGCAGCATCCGGCGCAGCGGCTCGGCGGCGCCCCACAGCAGCTGGTCGCCGCACGTGAAGGCGCCCAGGTACTCCGGACCCATCGCGAGCTTCCGCAACCGGCCGATCGGCACCTCCAGGCGGCCGGTGACGGCGGCCGGCGTGAGCTCGCGCATGCTGTCGTCCCGGTTGTTCGGTACGACGCGTACCCAGTCGTGAGCCCCGGCGAGAATCCGCTTGACGTCGGCCAGCGGAACGTCGTGGCGAAGCTTGACCGTCAGCGCCTGCGAATGGCATCGCATCGCCCCGACGCGGACGCAGATCGACTCGACCGGAATCGTGTTCGCCGCGAGGCCCAGGATCTTGTTGGTCTCGGCGCCGCCCTTCCACTCCTCGCGGCTCATCCCATTGCCGAGATCCTTGTCGATCCAGGGAATCAGGCTGCCGGCGAGCGGGACGCCGAAATGCTCGGTGGGGAAACGTTCGTCGCGGAGGATGCCGGCGACCTCGCGGTCGATGTCGAGGATCGACGAGGCGGGATCGTCGAGCAGTGCCTTCGCGGCCAGGTGGGCCTCGCCCATCTGGTGCAACAGCTCGCGCATGTTCTGCGCACCGGCGCCCGACGCCGCCTGGTACGTCATGCACGTCATCCACTCGACGAGGTTCTCGCGCAGAAGGCCGGCGAGCGCCATCACCATCAAGCTGACCGTGCAGTTGCCGCCGATGAAGTTCTTCACGCCGTTGGCGACCGCGCGATCGATGACTGCGCGGTTGACCGGATCGAGGATCAGCACGGCGTCGTCGCGCATCCGCAGCGCCGACGCGGCGTCGATCCAGTAGCCGGAGAATCCGCTGTCGCGGAGCCGCGGAAACATCGCGTTGCTGTAGTCGCCACCCTGGCAGGTCACGACCGCGTCGAGGCCGCGATACGCGGCCGGGTCGTTCGCGTCGCGCAGCGTGCCCGTCGCACCGCCGATGTCGGGCACCTTGCCGCCGACATTCGACGTCGAGAAGAACACCGGCTCGATCGTCGCGAAATCGTGCTCCTCGAGCATCCGCTGCATCAGCACCGACCCGACCATCCCGCGCCAACCGACGAACCCGACCCGCATGCCCTTCTCCGCTATTCCGTTACCGCGATGTTCGATAGTGCCACGAAGCCTCTTCAGCCACGGCCGCTCGCGGCCAGCGCGGCGACGACGGCGTCGCCCATCGCGCGCGTGCCGATCGGGCGCTCGCCCGGCGCGGCAATGTCAGCCGTACGCAAACCCTGCGCCAGCACCGCACGCACCGCCGTTTCGACCCGGGCGGCGACGTCGGCGCGGCCGAACGTGTGGCGAAACATCAACGCGACCGAAAGAATCGTTGCGAGCGGATTGGCGCGGTCCTGTCCGGCGATATCGGGCGCCGAGCCGTGGATCGGCTCGTAGAGTCCCTTGCCCTTCGCGTCGAGCGACGCCGACGGCAGCATGCCGATCGAGCCGACGAGCATCGACGCCTCGTCGGAAAGGATGTCGCCGAACAGGTTACCGGTGACGATGACGTCGAAGCTTTTCGGCGCGCGCACGAGCTGCATCGCCGCGTTGTCGACGTACATGTGCGAAAGCGCGACGTCCGGATACTCCTTGGCCAGTTCGGTCACCACGTCGCGCCAGAGCATCGACGTGTCGAGCACGTTCGCCTTGTCGACCGACGTGAGCCGGCGCTGCCGCTTGCGCGCCGTCTCGAAGCCGACGCGTGCGATCCGCGTGATCTCGCTTTCGGCGTAGCGCATCGTGTCGAAGCCTTCGCGCTCGCCTTCGGACGTCGTGCGTCGACCGCGCGGCTCGGCGAAGTAGATGTCGCCGGTCAGCTCGCGAATGATGACGATGTCGAGGCCGGCGACGACGTCAGGCTTGAGCGTCGACGCCGCCGCGAGCTCCGGATAGAGGAGCGCCGGACGCAGATTGGCGAAGAGACCGAGCGCCTTGCGGATGCCGAGGATGCCCTGCTCCGGCCGCAGCGCGCGCGGCAGCGTGTCGTACTGCGGTCCGCCGACGGCGCCGAGCAGCACGGCGTCGGCGGCGCGCGCCTTCGCGAGCGTTGCCTCGGGCAATGGGTGACCCGCGGCTTCGTACGCCGCACCGCCGATCGGCGCTTCGTCGATCTCGATCGCAAGGCCGTCGCGCCGCAGCACGTCGAGCACCTTGCGCGCTTCGCCGACGATTTCCGGGCCGATGCCATCGCCCGGGAGGATCGCGATCTTCAAAGCCAGGGCTGCTCGGCGAGCCGCCGCGCCTCGAACGCGCGGATCTCGTCGGCGTGCCGCAACGTGAGCCCGATGTCGTCCCAGCCGTTAAGCAGGCACTGCTTGCGGAACGGGTCGACGGTGAAGTCGTAGGCGAGCGAGCCATCCGCCGTGGCGACGCGCTGCCGCTCGAGATCGATCGTCAGCGTGAAGCCCGGAAATACCGCGACGTCGGCGAACAGGCGATCGACGGCCGAATCCGGCAGCACGATCGGCAGCAGGCCGTTCTTGAAGCAGTTGTTGAAAAAGATGTCGGCGAACGACGGCGCGATCAGCGCGCGGAAGCCATAGTCGGCAAGCGCCCACGGCGCGTGCTCGCGCGAGCTGCCGCAGCCGAAGTTGCGCCGCGCGAGCAGGATCGATGCATCGCGATAGCGCGCCTCGTTCAGCACGAAGTCGGGATTGGGCCTGCGCGTGGCCGGATCCATGCCGGGCTCGCCGTGATCGACGTAGCGCCAGGCGTCGAACAGGTTGACGCCGAAGCCCGCGCGCCGGATCGACTTCAGGAACTGCTTCGGGATGATGGCGTCGGTGTCGACGTTGGCGCGGTCGAGCGGCGCGACGATTCCGGTGTGGACGCGAAACGGCTGCATGGCGGAATTTCCTGTGACGAAAGCCGGACGCTAAAACGAAATGCGGCGAACCCTAAGACGAAAGCATGCGCACGTCGACGAAATGCCCGGCAATCGCCGCCGCCGCGGCCATCGCCGGGCTCACGAGGTGCGTGCGTCCGCCGGCGCCTTGCCGGCCCTCGAAATTGCGGTTCGACGTCGACGCGCAACGCTCGCCCGGCTCGAGCCGGTCGTCGTTCATCGCGAGGCACATCGAGCAGCCGGGCTCGCGCCATTCGAAGCCCGCGTCGCGGAACGTCCGGTCGAGGCCTTCCGCTTCCGCCTGCGCCTTCACGAGGCCGGAACCGGGAACGACCATCGCCAGCCGCACGTTCGATGCGACGCGGCGGCCCTGCGCGACGCTCGCCGCCTCGCGCAAATCCTCGATCCGCGAGTTCGTGCACGAGCCGATGAACACCTTGTCGATGCGGACGTCGCCGATCGGCACGTTGGGCGTCAGGCCCATGTACTCGAGCGCGCGCGCCATCCCTTCGCGGCGCTCGGCATTGCGCTCGCGATCGGGGTCGGGCACGCGGTCCTCGATCGACACGACCATCTCGGGCGACGTGCCCCACGTCACCTGCGGCTTGACGGCCGCCGCGTCGAACACGTGCGTCGTGTCGAACTTCGCGCCTTCGTCGCTTACGAGCGTGCGCCAGTACGCGACCGCGCGCGCCCACGTCTCGCCGCGCGGCGCGAAAGGCCGGCCGCGCAGGTATTCGAGCGTGCGCTCGTCGAACGCGACCATGCCCGCGCGCGCGCCCGCCTCGATGGCCATGTTGCACATCGTCATCCGGCCTTCGACCGACAGCGCGCGCACTGCATCGCCGCCGAACTCGATCGCATGGCCGGTGCCGCCGGCCGTGCCGATGCGGCCGATGATCGACAGCACGAGGTCCTTTGCGGTGACGCCGCGGGCCAGCGCACCGTCGGCGCGGATCAGCATCGACTTCGACTTGCGCGTCAGCAGGCATTGCGTGGCGAGCACGTGCTCGACCTCGGACGTGCCGATGCCGAACGCGAGCGCGGCAAACGCGCCGTGCGTGCTGGTGTGCGAGTCGCCGCACACCACCGTCATTCCCGGCAGCGTTGCGCCGTTCTCCGGACCGATCACGTGGACGATGCCCTGCCGCGCGTCGCGGAACGGGAAGTAGACCTTTGCGCCGAAGTTCCGGATGTTGCCGTCGAGCGCCTCAACCTGCGTGCGCGAGATGGGGTCACGGATACCTTCGTCCCAGTGCGTCGTCGGCGTGTTGTGATCGGCGGTGGCGACGATCGACTCGACTCGCCACGGCTTGCGTCCGGCGAGGCGCAGGCCCTCGTACGCCTGCGGGCTCGTCACCTCGTGAACCAGGTGACGGTCGATGTAGAGAAGGACGGTGCCGTCGTCTTCCTGGCGGACGACGTGGCTGTCCCACAGCTTGTCGTAGAGCGTGCGCGCGAACATGGAGCGGCCTTCGAAAAAGCGCCGGATGAGGCCGTCATTCTAGTGCGTGTGGATGTCTTGGCCCGGACGTTGCTTTATCGACCGCGTGCACAGTGTCGCAAGGCCCGGATTGGCATGCGTCTCCCGACCGAATTTCGCGTGATCGCCGCATTCCTGGCGGGTGCCGTCGCGCTCGGCGTCGCGGTGTGGTTCTTCGTCGCGAGCGGCGAGGGCTACGTCGATTCCGTCACCCGTTTGGACGCACTGCGGCAAGCGCATGACGCAACCACCGAACTGTCGTCGACAACGAGTGCCGGTGTCGGAGGTGCAACCGCCGGTGTCGGAGGTGCAACCGCCGGTGTCGGAGGTGCAACCGCGGCTCGCGCCGTTCGCATCCGCGCGGCGCGTGACGCCGCGTACCGTCATCTCGACGCGACGCGGCAGGCGGCAGGCATCCTCGCCGCGCTGGCCGCCGTGCTCGGCGTTGTCGCGTGCGTGCACGCGGTGCAAGGCGAACGTCGTCGCGCTGAACTCGCCGCGCAGTTCGACATGCAGGCAAACCACGATCTTTGCACGGGACTGCCGAACCGGCGGTTCTTCGCGGAATGGCTGTCGTATGCGATCGCGCACGCGCGCCGGGAGCGCGGCCACGTCGGCGTGCTGTTCATTGCCATTAGCGGCACCGCCACCGTCAGCGAGCTCCATGGCCGGGACGCCACCGATGCGCTGCTGATCGAAATCGCCCGCCGCTTTCGCGCCGCGTCGCGCGAAGGCGACCTGTTCGCGCGCCTCGGCCCCACCGAGTTCGCGCTCGCGACACCCAATGCCCGCGACGGCCGCCAGCTCGCGCTGCTCGCGCAGCGCCTGCGCGATCAATTGAACGAGGCGTCGCAGCCGCCGCTCGCCGATACACCGATCGGCGCGTCGATCGGCATCGCGTTCTTCCCGGAAGATGCGAACGATTCCGCGGGAATCATGGCCGCTGCGAATGCGGCGATGTACGCGGCACGCCGCGCCGGCCGCAATCACCTCGCGTTCAACGCGATGGCGGCTTAGGGTCCGTTCACAGGCTACGCTGTTCTGCGCTTACGCGGCGCTCGCGGCGAGTCCGGCCTCGACCCGTGCCGCGGCGATCTCCGCGGCATCGCTTGCAAAGCATTCGATGACGTCGACGCGCATGCCGCGCAGCCATGTCAGCTGCCGCTTCGCGAGCTGGCGGGTCGCGGCGATGCCGCGCTCGCGGAGTTCCGCGCGGTTGCCGCGACCCTCGAGATATTCGAACACCTGCCGGTAGCCGACGCTGCGCATCGAAGGCATCTGCGGCGTCAGCGGATAATGCGTCCGCAGCGCTTGTACTTCCTCCACCAGCCCGGCCGCGAGCATTGCGTCGAACCGGTGCGCGATCGCCGCATGCAGCGCCGTGCGGTCGGCCGGCGCGATTGCGACCACGATCGTGGGACCCGGATCCTGTCGCGCGTCGCGCGCACCCTGCAGCACCGATAGCGGCTGCCCGGTCAGCGCATGAACCTCCAGTGCGCGCTGGATGCGCTGCGCGTCCTGCGGCGCGAGTCGCGCCGCGGTCGCAGCGTCGACACGCGCGAGCTCGGCATGCAGCGCGGGCCAGCCGTCGCGCGCGGCGCGCGCGTCGATTTCGCGGCGAACCATCGCGTCGGCCTGCGGCAGCGCGCTCAGCCCTTCGCGCAGCGCCTTGAAGTAAAGCATCGTGCCGCCCGCGACGACGGGCAGGCGGCCGCGGCCGCGTATAGCGGCAATCGCGGAAAGCGCGTGGTCGCGAAACCGCGCCGCCG
>DATEIQ010000169.1:0-2366 GCA_035278845.1 Casimicrobiaceae bacterium
GCTCGAGAAGCACCGCGACGCGCAGGACACGGGCAAGCCTTATCTCGCGCTCCAGCGCAACGCCGAGCGCACATTCGTCGCGCAGGCCGGCCTGATCGGCGATGGCCTCCCGAATCATCGTACCGCGTACGAGGTGCTGCCGGGACCGCGCGCGCTCGCACCCGGCGAAAACGAGCTGCAGGTCAAGCTGCAGGCGACGGCCGCGAACGGCGACAAGGTCGTGCAGACGCTGACGTTCCATCGCGGCAGCTACGTGATCGACGTCGCGTTCCAGATCACGAACGCCGAAGCGCAGCCGATCAAGCCGGAAGCGTACTTCCAGCTGATGCGCGACACGAAGCACGTCGGCGTGCAGAGCTCGATGGCGCCGGCGTCGTTCGTCGGTCCGGTCGTCTACAACGAGCAGGACAAGTTCAAGAAGATCGATTTCGGCGAGATCGACAAGGAAGCGGCCGATCCAAGTCGCAAGCCGGCGTACACGCGCGTCGCCGACAACGGCTGGGTCGGCATGATCGAGCATTACTTCGTCGCCGCCTGGCTGCCGCCCGACGCGGGCAAGGTGTCGCGCCAGTTCTACACGACGAAGCTCGACAACGGCCTCTACACCGCGGGCGTGCGCTACGCCGAGGGCACCATTCCGCCCGGCGGCACCGGCGTGATCAACGCGCGCCTCTACGTCGGGCCGCAGGACCAGGACGTACTGGCCAAGCTCGCGCCCGGCCTCGATCTCGTCGTCGACTACGGCATCTTCACCATCATCGCGGCGCCGCTGTTCTGGCTGCTCAAGTGGTTGCACGGGCTGCTCGGCAACTGGGGATGGGCGATCATCGTGATGACGATTCTCATCAAGGCCGCGTTCTTTCCGCTCAATGCGGCATCCGCGCGCTCGATGGGGAAGATGAAGCTCGTCGCGCCGAAGATGAAGGCGCTGCAGGAGCAGTACGCGAACGACAAGCAGCAGCTCCAGATGAAGATGATGGAGCTCTACCGCCAGGAGAAAATCAATCCGCTCGGCGGCTGCCTGCCGATCCTCGTGCAGATCCCGGTGTTCATCGCGCTCTACTGGGTGCTGCTGTCCGCCGTCGAGCTGCGCCATGCACCGTGGATCGGCTGGATCCACGACCTGTCGGCACCCGACCCGTGGTTCATCCTGCCGGTGATCTACGCGGTCACCGCGTATCTGCAGGTGAAGTTGTCGCCGACGCCCATCTCCGATCCGGTGCAGGCGAAGGTGATGCAGTTCATGCCGGTCGCGTTCTCGATCATGTTCCTGTTCTTCCCCGCCGGGCTGGTGCTGTACTGGCTCGTCAACAACCTGCTGCAGATCGCGCAGCAGTGGCAGATGAACCGGATGCTGGAGCGCGAAGCCGCGCTGGCGGCTGCGAAGCGACGGTAACGACTTCAGGGTCAGAGCAATAAGTCGAGCGGCGAAGATCTGTAGCGAGACGAGTTTCGTGATCGCTCGACCTATTGCTCTGACCCCGAAGTCCTGCTGACCCCATGCCGCCGTCGCCCCCGACGATCGCGGCGATTGCCACGCCGCCCGGGCGGGGCGGCATCGGCATCGTGCGGGTGTCGGGCGATGGGCTCGAATCGCTCGTCGAAGGGATTGCCGGCCGAAGCCTCGCGCCCCGCGTGGCCACGCAGGTCGCGTTTCACGATGCGCAAGGGAACGCGATCGACGCGGGGCTTGCGCTGTTCTTCCCACGACCCCACTCGTACACCGGCGAGGATGTCGTCGAGTGGCAGGGCCATGGCGGCCCGGCGGTGATGCACCTGCTCCTTGCGCGCTGCCTCGAGCTCGGCGCACGGCTCGCCGAGCCCGGCGAATTCACCAAGCGCGCGTTTCTGAATGGCAAGCTCGATCTCGCGCAGGCGGAAAGCGTCGCCGACGTGATCGAAGCATCCACCGCGAGCGCCGTGCGCGCCGCCGCGCGCACTCTCACCGGCGAGTTCTCGCGCGAGGTCCATGCGCTGCGCGATGCGCTGATCGAGCTGCGGATGTACACCGAAGCGACGCTCGATTTCCCCGACGAGGATATCGACCTGCTGCGCGAGGGCGACCTGCGCGCGCGGCTTTCGTCGATCCGCGAGCGCCTCGACGCCGTCCTGGCGCGCGCCCGCACCGGCGCGGTGCTGCGCGAAGGACTCACGGTCGTGCTGGTCGGGGCGCCGAATGTCGGCAAGTCGAGCCTGCTCAACCGCCTGGTCGGCGACGACGTCGCGATCGTCACTTCGGTCCCTGGCACGACGCGGGACACGATCGAGCGGCCGGTCGAGATCGCGGGCATTCCGCTCACGATCGTCGATACGGCAGGCCTGCGCGACACGAGCGACGCCGTGGAGGCGCTCGGAATCGCGCGCAC
>DATEIQ010000170.1:0-6592 GCA_035278845.1 Casimicrobiaceae bacterium
CGGCGCACCGGAGTTGCGGCTGTCGGCGCACGAGCCGCCGATCGCGACTCCCGCCGGATGACGGCTCAACCCGCCGCGGCGGCCGCGCCTCGCGCGGGCATCGGCGCCCACGTCAACGCGGCGGGTTTCAATGCACTGCTCGTCGTGGCGTTCGTCGCCGGCGTTGCGCTTCGCGTGTGGCAGATCGACATCCAGATTCCGATCGACGACGAGTGGCACGCGATCCACAAATTATTGGGCGCCGGCCCGCTCGACATCTTCACGCACGTCGGGTACGCCGACTACAGCATCCCGCTGACGCTCTACTATCAAACGCTGTACCGGACCGTCGGCCTTTCCGAGTGGGGTTTGCATCTGCCGGCGCTCGTCGCGAGCATCGGTCTCCTGCTGATCGGGCCGCGGCTGCTCGCTTCGTCGTTCGCGTTGCCGACGCGCGCGCTTTGGATGGCGCTCGTCGCGATTTCCCCCCTGCTCGTGTATCACGGCAGGATCGCCCGACCGTATGCGCTGACGTGCCTGCTCGCGTTCGTCGCGATCTTCTGCTTTCGCGCGTGGCGCCAGGAAGGTCGTCGGCGTGATGCCATCGTGTACGCGATGGCGACGGTGCTCGCCGGCTGGCTGCATGCGATCACGCTGCCGTTCACGCTGGCACCGTTCGTGTATTACGGCGTGCGAGCGCTGCGGCCGCTCGACCGGGAAGCCCTCGCGCGGCTCCTGAAGCTTGGCCTGCTGACCGCGCTTCCGCTTGCGCTGTTGCTGGGTCCGCCGATCGTCGTCGACTGGACTGAATTCAGCGGCAAGGCCGGGCTCGATCACGTCACGGCCGAGAGCGCTTATCGCAGCGCGCTTATGCTTGCGGGCACCGGATCGGCGATTGCCTCACTGGTCTTCTATGCAGCGGTGATCGCCGGCTGGTACCGTATCAACCGTCACGATCGCGATCTCGCCGCATATCTCGCCACGGTGATCGGCCTCGGTACGCTGACTGTCGCGTCGTCGCGTGCGGGATTGATCTCGCATCCGCTCGTATTCGCGCGCTATCTGTTGCCGGCGTTGCCGTTCGTATTGCTGCTCGCCGCGGAGGGCGCGGCTGCGGCGCTCGCCGGCATGCAGCGCAGATCGGGCATGACCACCGCAAGCACGGCGGTCGTCGCGCCGTTCATTGCAAGCGCCGCGGTCGCCGCGATGTTCATGGCGGGTCCGATCCCGGCGTGGTTGCACTACCCGAACCAGTTCATCGCGCACCTGCGCTACCAGTTCGACTACGATCCCGCCCGCAACCCGTACGTGCAGCGCGTGCCGAAGGAGCCGATTCCGGCTTTCTATGCCGAGCTCGGGACGCGACCGCCGGGGAGCATCACGCTGGTGGAAACGCCGTGGCGGCTCGAATCGCACTTCAACGCGCTGTCGCTATACCAGGACACACATCGCCAGCGCATCATGATCGGGCTCGTGACGCCGACGTGCGGGACGTTCGACTTCGGCGAATATCCGATGACGGACCCGGGCATGCGAATGCGCGAGTTCGTGCATCTGGCATCGATCATCCGCGGCGATCGGATCGCTGCCGACTATCTCGTCGTGCACTTGCGGCCTGCGAACGTCGCCGCGGAGCCGCCTGCCTGGCCCGACATGGCCGCATGTCTTCCGGCCATCGAGGCTGCACTCGGTGCTCCGGTTTGGCGCGACCAATGGATGCGCGTGTTCGCGCTTCCGAAGCTGTCGCCGCTAGGCAACGGCCGTCGCACTGTGCAACAATAGCCGCAACGTATATTGCATCGGGGTGACGCGATGCTCGATCGTGACGGCTATCGCCCGAACGTCGCCATCGTAATCGTCAACGGCAGGAACCTGGTCTTCTGGGGCAAACGGATCCGCGAACATTCCTGGCAGTTTCCGCAAGGCGGCATCAATCCCGGCGAGGCGCCCGAGCAGGCGATGTACCGGGAACTGCGCGAGGAAGTCGGGCTTCAGCCGCAGCACGTCCGGATTCTCGGCCGCACGCGCGACTGGCTTCGTTACGACGTTCCGCAGCACTGGATCAAGCGCGAGTGGCGCGGCAGCTATCGCGGACAGAAGCAGATCTGGTACCTGCTGCGCCTGACCGGGCGCGACAACGACGTGAGCCTGCGCGCGACCGACCATCCCGAGTTCGACGCGTGGCGCTGGCACGATTACTGGATTCCGCTCGAGTCGGTGATCGACTTCAAGCGCGAGGTCTACCGGCGCGCACTGATGGAACTCGAACGTTACCTGCACATGCGCCCGCAAACGCGCCGCGAGCGGCTATACGGATTCGCGCATCCGGAAATGCCGGCGTCGTACGCGAATCCCGCCGGCTCGCGCAACTGAAAATGGGGTCAGAGCCGTAATAGTCGGGGCGCGAGTTCGCGGTCCGATTAATACAGCGCTGACCCCATTTTTGGCCTGCCGATCAGCGCATCAGCATCCCGACACCGGGATTGACGCGGGGCGACATCATCATCCCGCTGAAGACGAACCCGCCCAGCAGGCCGAGCACGATCCCGCACACGACGATGACGAGCGTGAACTGCACCGCCTTCTCCGGCGCGGCCTTCTTGAGCACGGGAACGCCGAGATAGAACGTGTAGAACGCGTAGATCGCCGCCGCGAGCGCCAGCACGCTTCCAACCATGCCGAGGAGGTTGAAGATGCCGGCAAGCCACGCGATCGTATAGCTGTACGCGGTGAGCTTGAGCGACCCGACGATGTCCTTCGTGCCGCCGAACGAAGGCGCCAGCGCATCGACAATGACGGCCAGCACGAACGTGATGATCAGCGACAGCACGTACTGCGCGATGGCGAACTGGATCGAATGCATCGCCAGGAGCATCGCGATCGGGCCGATCGCTGCGAGAATCATGATCCAGTTCGTGTAAAGCGACTGCACGGTCGCCGGCTCGGCCGCGATCTTGACCCACTCGCTGCGCGGGTCCATGACGATTCCCTTGATCCGTTCGATCAGATTCATGCACCCCCCTGGTGGCGTGGCGAGCGTCGGGTGTGGCACCCGCGGGTTATGCGTTCGAGTTGCGGCGAAGTGTAGGGGAGAGCGGCGCCGCTGTCGAACGGAGATTGCGACTTCGCCGACGCCGGAAACTATTGCTCTGATGCCGAAGTGACGACCATGTTGTCGCGATGAATGAGCTCCGGCTCGTCGACGTAACCCAGCACCGCCTCGATTTCGTGTGACGGCCGGCGCATGATGCGCGCGGCTTCCTGCGCGCCGTAGTTGACGAGACCGCGCGCGACCTCGCGGCCATCGGGCGCGTGACAGCCGACGACTTCGCCGCGCCCGAAGCTGCCGGCGACTGCGACGACGCCGATCGGCAGCAGGCTCTTGCCGTCGCGAAGCAGTGCGCGCACCGCGCCGTCGTCGAGCGTGAGCCGGCCTGCCACGCGTACGTGGTCCGCAAGCCACTGCTTGCGTGCGCCGAGACTCGTGTGCTCCGCCGTCAGCGTCGTGCCGACGGCCTCGCCCGCCGCGAGGCGCGTCAACACGTCGGGCTCGCGCCCGCAGGCGATCACCGTCGATGCGCCCGACCGGGCGGCGCGCTTGGCGGCCAGCACCTTCGTCAGCATGCCGCCGCGGCCGATAGCGCTTCCCGCGCCGCCGGCCATTCGCTCGAGGTCCGGATCGCCGGCGCGCGCGGTGCGCACGATCGTCGCGTCCGCGTGGCGACGCGGATCCGCCGTGTACAGGCCCTGCTGGTCGGTGAGCAGCACCAGCACGTCGGCCTCCAGCAGATTGGTGACGAGCGCGCCAAGCGTGTCGTTGTCGCCGAAGCGGATCTCGTCCGTGGTCACCGTGTCGTTCTCGTTGATGATCGGAATCGCGCGAAGCCCGAGCAGCGTGGTGAGCGTCGTGCGGGCATTGAGGTAGCGGCGGCGGTCGGCGAGATCCTCGTGCGTCAGCAGCACCTGGGCCGTATGCAGGCCGAACTGCGCGAATGCTCGCTCGTACGCCTGCACGAGTCCCATCTGGCCGACCGCGGCCGCCGCCTGCAGGTCGTGGATCGCGCGCGGGCGCGTGTGCCAACCGAGGCGTTGCATCCCTTCGGCGATCGCACCCGACGACACCAGCACGATCGACTTGCCCACCCGGGAAAGCTGCGCGATTTCGGCGGCCCAGCGTGCCACCGCCGCATGGTCGATCCCGCGACCTTCGTTGGTGACAAGGCTCGAGCCGACCTTGATCACCCAGCGCGGCGCGTGCGCGAGGTCAGCGCGTGTCATGGCGTTCCCGTTCGCGTCCGGCGCCGGCGCACGTCGACGGGTGCTGGAGTCACGACCACCGGCGCATGTTTGGTCTCAGGAACGGCGGCGTGCGCCGGATGCGCGTCCAGCCAATCCTGCACGGCGAACGTGAGCGCGCGGCAGCCGCCGCCGTCGATCGCCGAAATGCCGAACATCGGCCCCTTCCACCGCAACGACTTGACGAACGCCTTCACGCGCCCGTCGCGCTCGTCTGCGGGGATCAGGTCGAGCTTGTTCAGCACGAGCCAGCGCGGTTTCGCCGCCAGCTCCGCGTCGTATTTCATCAGCTCGCGCGCGATGGCGCGCGCATCCGCGACGGCGTCGGCTTCCGGATCCGTGGGCGCGATGTCGACCACGTGCAGCAGAAGCCGCGTGCGTTGCAGATGTCGCAGGAAGCGGTGACCAAGTCCCGCGCCTTCCGCGGCGCCCTCGATCAGCCCCGGAATATCGGCGACGACGAAGCTGCGTCCTTCGTCGACGCGCACGACGCCGAGCTGCGGCGCGAGCGTGGTGAACGGATAGTCGGCCACCTTCGGGCGTGCGGCCGAAATAGCGCGGATCAGCGTCGATTTGCCGGCGTTCGGCAGCCCGAGGAGCCCGACGTCGGCCAGCACCTTGAGCTCGAGCAGCAACCGGCGCTGCTCGCCCTTCTCCCCGGGGGTCGACTGGCGCGGTGCGCGATTGATGCTCGATTTGAAATGGATGTTGCCAAGGCCGCCCTTGCCACCCTTCGCGAGCAGCGCGCGCGCGTCGTGGCGATCCAGATCCGCAAGTGCCTCGCCGGTGTCCGCGTCGGTGATCACCGTGCCGACAGGCATTCGCAGAACGATGTCGTCTGCGCCGCGGCCGTACTTGTCTGCGCCGCGTCCATTCTCGCCGCGCTTCGCGCGATGGATCCGCGCGTACCGGTAATCGACGAGCGTGTTGATATTGCGATCGGCGATCGCATAGATGCTGCCGCCGCGGCCGCCGTCACCACCGTCGGGACCGCCGCGCGGCACGTACTTCTCGCGGCGAAACGACGCGGCGCCATTGCCGCCGTCGCCGGCGATCACTTCGATCCGCGCTTCGTCGACGAACTTCACGGGGCCCCGTCCTTGTTGTAGAGCACGTAGCGCTCGGTCGCGTCGCCGCGCCGCGCGCCTTCCCATTCGACGCGCCAGCCGGCGAGCGCCGGCGGCGCGCCGGTGATCGCGCCGTACTGCACGAGCAATGCCCGGCAGTCTGCCATGGGGTGCGTCTCCTCGCGCACCGTCGCGATGCCGGCAAAATAGAAAAGCAGCGCGCGCTGCGGCTCGCCGAGGTTGCGGCTCGTCACGCAGCCTTGTGCAGGCAGATGCGCATCGAGCTCTTCCATCATCGCGCGATACGATCGCCGCGAGTCGAGATACGGCAGCCAGATCGTCGAATACAGTCCCCAGGCGAGCGTCACGCCCGCCGCCCAGTTGAGGAGCGCACGCCGGTTGCTGCGCCGCGCGGGCCGCACCAGCGCGATCCATGCGAGCGTGAGCAGGATCGCGATGATCACCGAGCCTAGATGAAACGTGGGCCGGAACCCGATCTCGGTATCGCGGAAGAGGGCGGCGATGGCGGGCGACATGCCGGACAAACGCGCGTCGACCCAGATGCCCCAGACGACGAACGCGAGCAGCCCGAACGTCAGGATGCCGAACCAGTCGAGCGCCGCGGAATAGCCGCGGCGCAGCGAATCGACTTCGAGCGACGCAAGCACGGCGCACGGCACGAGCAGCGGCAGCGCGCTGATCAGCTTCGGGTCCGGCATCACCAGCAGGTTCACGTAGACGACGAGCGCGAGGACGCCGGGAATCTGCACGGCGGGCTGCGCGAGGCCGCCGCTGAAGCCGCGTCCGCGCGTCCACAGCGTCCAGGCGATCAGCGGCAGCGCGGGCCATGCGAACCACAGCAGATTGCGTGCGTGGTACAGCGGATCGGCCTGACCCGCGTCACCGAGGAACACGATCCACTGGCTCGGCGCTTCCGCTGCGAGCCAGACGTCGATCAACGCCGGATCGCGCTCATACAACGCGATGACCCACGGCGCTGTCAGCGCGAGGCCGACCGTCGCAGCTACCAGCAGCGTAAGCGCGTAAGCGGGCCGCCGCCATGCGGCCCCGAGCGCGACAAGCGCCAGCGCAGCGATCGCGAGCCAGGTGACGCCCTGAAAACCATCCGCGAGAAATACGATGGCCGCACCGGTGCCGACCCACGCACCGCCCGCGATCGGGCGACGCAATGCGAGCGCCTGCCCGTACAGCGCGACGGCCAGGCCCGCCATGACACCGAGCTCGGGTGA
>DATEIQ010000171.1:0-8931 GCA_035278845.1 Casimicrobiaceae bacterium
GTCGCGCTCGAGCGCGCCGGATTGCCAACGACGTTTCCGCGCCAGGCCGCGCTCACGCATGCGCTCTACGCGGCGGATGCGAACCGGCCTGTCGAGATCTGGGCGTCCGAGGAGAAGCGGCTGGCCAACTGGCTCACGCGGCGCCTTGGTTTTCCGGTGCATGCGCCCGATTTGAACAGCGCCGGCTATGCGCTCGTCGGCGGGCGGCTCGTCGCGGGAAGCGAGCAGCCGACCGCGCTCTTCATGTACGAGAACGCCGCGAAGAACCGCCTGACGCTGCAGGCGCGCAAGCCACCTCCCGGCGCTGACGACACGGCTTTCCGTTACGCGATCGAGGACGGCGTCGGCGTGTACTACTGGATCGACGACCATTGCGCGTATGCGCTGTCGGGCACGCTCGACCGCGCGCAACTGCTCGCGATCGGCCGGCTCGTGTACACGGAACTCGCGCCGCAGAAGAAGTAGCGGAAACAAGCGGGGTCAGCAACGATTTCGCAATCGAATGCGAAAGTCGCTTCTGACCCTGCTTATTTCGTCTCGGACCCCGCTTGCCGTGCGGCGTACAATCCCAGCGGATCGTGATTCCTACGCTGCTTGCGCCGAAATTCCTCGTGCTGTACGTCTTCGTGGCGTCGGCGCTGTACGTCCATCTGCGCGGCCGCGTGCGCCACAAGCTCACGAAGCAGCTTGCCGATCACTCGACGATCATGGCGCCGTACAACACGCTGATGTACCTGTTCTCGGCGGTGCCGGCGAAGCCCATCCTCGATCCTCGCGCGCTGCCGCAACTCGACGTGCTGCGCGCCAACTGGCAGACGATCCGCGACGAGGCGCTCGGACTGCTCGACGAAGGTCGGATTCGGGCGGCAACCGGCCACAACGACCTCGGCTTCAACTCGTTCTTCAAGAACGGGTGGAAGCGCTTTTACGTGAAGTGGTACGGCGAGCCGCTGCCGTCGGCGCAGGCCGCATGCCCGAAGACGGTCGCGCTGGTCGAGTCACTGTCGACCGTCAACGCGGCGATGTTCGCACTGCTGCCGCCCGGGGGAAAGCTCAACCGCCATCGCGACCCGTTCGCGGGATCGCTGCGCTACCACCTCGGCCTCGTCACGCCGAACTCGGACCTCTGCAGGATTTACGTCGACGGCGAGCCGTACGCGTGGCGTGACGGCGAGGATCTGCTGTTCGACGAGACTTACATCCATTCCGCGGAAAACGGCACCGACAAGACCCGGATCATTCTTTTCTGCGACGTCGAGCGGCCGCTTCGCACGCGCGCGATGCAGGCGCTGAACCGCTTCGTCGCCCGCACGTTCATTCGCGCGGGGGCGACGCAGAACACCGAGACCGAGCCGATCGGCGCCGCCAATCGCGTGTACGCGCTGCTTGGCAAGGGGAGTGACGTGTTGACGCGCCTCAAGCGCAAGAACCGCACGGTGTTCCGCACGGTGAAGTACTCGCTGATCGCGGCGCTGGCCTATTGGCTTTTCTTCGCGTAGCGCTGCCAAAAAAAGCGCCCGAAGGCACCCGCGACGTGCGAGCGCGATCGGGCGTGTCGGGTGAAGCCCCGCGGCAGATCGCTTGCTAGCTGCGCTTGCTGCTCGCCGACGTGCCGGATTCGCCGTGGCTCGAGCGTCCGCTGGCGGACGAAGAATCGCTCGTCCCGGTGCCGGAACTCGACGTGCCACTGCCTGATCGTCCGTACGCCGAGGAGCCGCTACCGGACAGCGACGACGCTCCGCCTTGCGCGGACGATTCGTTGCCCCGCTGGATGCGCAGACGGTTCTCGACGTCCTTGACTCCCGGAACGCTGTCGACCATTTCCTCCAGCATGTATTTCGACCGGCGATCGTCGACGCTGCCTTCGAGCGTGACGACACCGCTCTTCACGTCGACCGTGACTTCGCTCGTGTCGCATTCGGTGCTCGTGTACATGCGCTCGCAGATGTCCTCCTTCAGCCTCTCGTCGGAGCGCTCGTAGCCTTTCGGCCCGCGGCGCATGCTGCTGCGCTGGCCCTGACCGCCATACGTCGAGCGGCCGTAGCCGCCACCCATCTGGCCACCCCACGAGGTTCCCATGGCGCCGCCTGACTGCTGGCTGCCATATATTCCGGAGCCGCTTTGTTGCGAGCCGAAGCCCTGGCCGCCATAGCTTCCGCTCTGGCCGCCGTAGCTTCCGCCCTGGCCGCCGTAGCTCCCGCTCTGACCGCCGTAACTTCCGCTCTGACCGCCGTAGCTTCCGCTCTGACCTTGGCCACCGAAGTTCTGACTGCCGTAACTTTGGCCGCCGCCGTACCCTTGGCCGCCGCCGCCGTACCCTTGGCCGCCGCCGCTGTACCCTTGGCCGCCGCCGTACCCCTGGCCACCGGTATAGCCTTGTCCACCGAAGCTCTGGCCCTGTCCGCCGTAGCTTTGTCCTTGGCCAGCAAAACCCTGGCCTTGTCCATAACCCTGGCCTCCGTAACCATAACCTTGCCCGCCTTGGCTTTGGCCCTGGCCACCGTAACCCTGACTTCCACCAAAGCCCTGGTTGCCGAAACCTTGCCGCTGATCGCCGTAGTTCTGGCCGCCTCCCTGCCCGCCGTAGTTCTGGCCGCCTCCCTGCCCGCCATAGTTTTGGCCGCCGCCCTGCCCGCCATAGTTTTGGCCGCCGCCCTGGCTGCCGTAATGTTGGCCGCCGCCCTGGCTGCCGTAGTGTTGCCCATACGTTCCCTGGCTACCCTGGTAGCCTTGGCCGTGCATTCGATCGCCATGCGGATCGAAGCGCGCATCGCTGCGATCTTCGTAATTGCCGGGCTGCGAGCCGCGGCCTTGCCACTGCTGCCCGCCACCGCCTTCGTAGCGATGTTGTTCCGAGCCCTGTCGATAACCGCCACCGCCACTTTCCATGTCGCGCGAATTCCGATCTCGCTCGTTGTTGCCGTTCGCCATGACTACTCCTCTCGTTGAGTCGAGCTCATGTGATTGCATGAGCCAACGAAAGCGATTCGCAAACATCGTGCCCTGCGTTGATCCCGCGCGCGTGCGTCATCGAACGCGTTTGCTCGCGCAATTTTTACCGGCAATGTTGCAATGTGCGCGCGCCCTTGCAAGTCGCGCCAGCGCATCGAACACGCATTCACATCACTTGTAGACAAAGGTATCGCCATGCAGCGAATCCCCGCCAATCCGGGCGACACGATCGACGCGATCGAAACCCCGGCACTGGTCGTGCACGTCGAGACGTTCGAGCGCAATCTCGATCGCATGGCGGACGCCACGCGCGCGATCCGCCTGCGGCCACACGCCAAGTCGCACAAGTGCTCAACGATTGCCAAGGCGCAGCTCGCGCGCGGAGCGGTCGGCATCTGCTGCCAGAAGACCGACGAGGCGGCCGCGTTCGTCGCCGCCGGAATTCCCGACGTGCTGGTCACGAACGAAATCGTCGCACCGGCGAAAGTGGCGCGCCTCGTCGATCTCGCGCGGTCAGCGAGAGTCGGCTTGCTCGTCGATGCGATCGCAGCGGTCGATACGATCTCGCACGCGGCTGCGCGCGCCGGTGTCGACGTCGACGTCTACATCGAGGTCGATGTCGGGGCTCGTCGCTGCGGCGTCGCACCCGGCGCGCCTGCACTCGAACTCGCCCGCGCGATCGCGAACGCACCGGGATTGCGGTTGCGCGGCCTGCAGGCGTATCAAGGTGCCGCGCAGCACATTCGCGAGCCTGCGGCGCGCCGTGATGCAATCGCGATCGCCGCCACCGAAGCGCGGCGAACACGCGAGCTGATCGAAGGCGCCGGCATCGCGTGCGAACTCGTGACCGGCGCGGGCACCGGCACGTGGCAGCACGAGCGCGATTCGGGTGTCTACGGCGAGCTGCAGCCCGGATCGTACGTCTTCATGGATGCCGATTACGGTCGTAACGTCGCTGCTGCGTCCGACCTGCGCTTCGAGCAGAGCCTGTTCGTCCTCGCGAGCGTCATGAGCACGCCGGCGGCCGATCGCGCGATCGTCGACGCGGGCCTCAAGGCGTTCAGCTTCGACTCGGGATTGCCGCTCGTGCACGAGCGTGCCGGCGCCGAATACGTAAAGGCGTCCGACGAGCATGGCGTGCTGCGAATCGCAGCCGGCGCGCCGTCCGCGCAATTGGGCGAGCGCGTGCGGCTGATTCCGGGTCACTGCGACCCGACCGTCAACCTCTACGACTGGATCGTCGCCGTTCGCGGCGGGAAGGTCGAGGCGCTGTGGCCGGTGGAAGCGCGCGGAGCGCTCGGCTGAGCGACTCGCTGTCGTCTTTCTCGCCCATTGCGGCGAGGAAGCGCAAACCCAGGCAGCATGAGGTTCTGCGCCGACCAGCCGAACAAAAGCACGCCGGCCACTGGCACCAGGTTTCGCGTGACGACGTTCGCGATGTCGGCCGGCGTCGGGATCGCCACGCGCGGGACGCCGGCCTGCATGGGACCGCCGGCGTTCGTCACAGCGTAACCATGCCGCGCGGCGTCCGCAGCATCGCGGCAAGTCTCGGCGATCGCCCGTACGTGACCTTCAGCGTTTCAGAGAGCAAAAGCGCCGCGAGCGCTGCGCGCACCGGCGCGGGCTCGGGATGCTCGCCCCCCAGCGCGATCAGCTGCAAGCCGGCTTCCGGCAACCCGTCGGCAGGATGGCGCGCGCCGGACCATTCGATCAGTGTCGGTACGAGGCCGCGTCCGGGCAGATGCCCGTCGTCGGGCACGGTGATGCGCCAGCTGAGATCGCCGCGCGACGCGTGCACGATGCGCCCGAGATCGATCGGCGAGCGCGCGGCGTCATGCGTGATGTCGCTGCTTCTCGCCACCCAGTGGACGAGTCGCGGTCCCTCGGCCAACTCCGCTTGCATGCGCGGATCGTCGAGGTCGAACCAGCGCGGGCGAAGCGGCTTCGCGCCGTCCGGATCGACAGCGATGACCTCGAGATAGAGTCGCGCACCGACGCGCAGCAGCGCGTTGTGGGTCCCCATGCCCGGGTGCTTGCCGCCGGGACGAGGGCGCACGCCGAGACGCTCCTCGACGAAGTTGCAACCGGCCGCAAGCGTCGCGGCCGCCACGACCAGATGATCCGGCGCAATTCCAGGCGGCGCGCGATGCCGCGACGTCATCTTTTCGCGTGCAGCGTCACGACGTCCTCGCGCCCCCGCCCTGCTGCGGCTCCTCGGGCGCGAAATCGAGCTCAACGCGCGCGCCGTTCGGATCGAAGAAAAACACCTGCCATACGCCTGACTGCGCTTGTCGCCGGCACGTGTGCGCGATGTTGCGCGATGTCAGCAATGCGAGCGTGTCCGACAAATCGTGCGCCGTGAACGCCATGTGATCGATGACGCCCGCACGCAACTCGGAAGCGGGCCGTCCGCCGATGACGTGCAGGATCGGCGCATCGCCGGCATACAGCCATGCGCCGGGAAAGTCGAACGGCGGCCGCGGACCGTCGGTGAGGCCGAGCAGTTCGCCATAGAACCTGACCGTACCGGCGACGTCGTCGGTCAGGATCGTGAAATGATTCATCGTGGTGACGGGCATCGGATCCTCGACGTGCGGCGTGTTGGGTGGCGCATTATCTCAAGCGGTCGCCTCGGCGGCGAACCGCGCGAAGAGTGCGAGTGCGTCGGGTCCCTGCGGATCGGCGAACGGATGGCGGTCGTCGCCGCCACTCCATGCATGCCCGAGACCTTCGACGGTCACATGGCGGACGATGATGCGGCCTCCGCGCATCCATTCGTCGATGCGCATCGGATGCCGTTCTGTTACCGCTTCGTGCATCGACGCATCGCTCGCCGGCAGCGCGGCGGCGGGCTTGTAGCCGGTTGCGCCGGCAGGATGCCCGTTGAAGCGCAGGTACTGTACGACGAGGCCGACACCGTTCACCGGCGCGACGACGTCGTCGCGATCGCCCTGGATCACGAGCAGCGGCACGACGGTTTCGTCCCGCTGCTCGGCACGCGCGCCGTCGGCGACGCGCGCGACGTCATTGTCGGGCCCGTGCGCCATGACGGCAATGGCTGTCGCCACGTTGGAGGCGGCGCCGCAGGCGAGGCCCGAATGCGTCATCACGCCGCGCACGAGGCGCGGATGGCGCAAGCCCATCACCGCGGCAAGCGCGCCGCCCGCCGATAATCCGACGACCCACACGCGCTCGCGGCGCGCGCGATAGCGGCGGCGAACGGCGACGATCTGCGCGGCGACGATCGCCGTCTCGCCGGCGCCCTGCGCAGTGCCCGATTCGAACCAGTTCCAGCAACCATAGCGGTTGGCCGCCTCCGCCTGTCGCGGCAGCAGCACGAGCCATCCTTCGCGGTCGGCGTGCTCGGCGACGGCAGCGAGGCTGGCGAAGGCCTCGGGTGTTTGCCGGCAACCGTGGCACATCACCACGAGCGGCGCGCGCCGCCAGCGGCTGTAGCCGCGCGGAACGTAGACGAGATAGTCGCGCGCGGGCGGCACGAGCGGCGCCGTCGTGACGATTCCGCGCCAGGACGTGGCGCGCCCGGTCTCGAAGCGTCCGGCGACGGCTTCTCGGCGAAAGAGGCGCGCGCGCAGCCACTGCGTCAGGCGGTCCCACGCGGCGCGGAGGCGCATCCACATGCGAGTCGCGCGCAGCCTCGTCCGCTAGATCAGGACGATGTCGTACTGCTCCTGCGTATAGACGGTCTCGACCTGCAGCGAGATCGGCTTGCCGATGAAGTCGCCGAGTTGTGCGAGGCTTTGCGACTCCTCGTCCAGGAACATGTCGATGACCGACTGCGCCGCCAGGATGCGAAACTCGCGCGCGTTGAACTGCTTCGCCTCGCGCACGATCTCGCGCAGGATTTCGTAGCAGATCGTCTGCGCGGTCTTGAACTCGCCGCGGCCGCCGCACGTCGGGCACGTCTCGCACAGCACGTGCGCGAGCGACTCGCGCGTGCGCTTGCGCGTCATCTCGACCAGGCCGAGCTGCGTGAAGCCGTTCACCGTGAGGCGCGTTCGATCCTTTTCGAGCGCCTTGTCGAGCTCGGCCAGCACCGCTGCGCGGTGGTCGGCGTTCTCCATGTCGATGAAGTCGATGATGATGATGCCGCCGAGGTTACGCATCCGCAGCTGCCGGGCGATCACCTGCGCGGCCTCGAGGTTGGTCTTGAAGATCGTGTCGTCGAAGCTGCGCCCGCCGACGAAACCGCCGGTGTTGACGTCGATCGTCGTCATCGCCTCGGTCTGGTCGATGATCAGGTAGCCGCCGGACTTCAGGTCCACGCGCCGCGCGAGCGCCTTCTCGATCTCGTCCTCGACGCCGTGCAGGTCGAACAGCGGGCGCTCGCCGGTGTAGTGGTTGATGCGCTCGACGAGCGCCGGCGTGTACTCGCGTGCGAAGTCCTGCATCTTGACGAACGTCTCGCGCGAGTCGACGAGCACGCGCGCCGTTTCGTCGGCGGTCATGTCGCGCAGCACGCGCTGGGCGAGATTGAGGTCCTGGTAGAGCAGCGCGGGGGCGGGAACGTGCTCGGCGCGCGCGGTCAGGTCGTGCCAAAGCTTCGTCAGGTATCCGATGTCGGTCGCGAGCTCTCGCTCCGAAGCAGCTTCGGCCATCGTGCGAATGATGAAGCCGCCGGCCGAGCCTTCGGGCAGCAGCGTCTGCAGCTTGGTGCGGAGGCTCTCGCGTTCCTGCTCGTTCTCGATGCGCTGCGAGATGCCGATGTGCGAATCCTGCGGCAGGTAGACGAGGAGCCGTCCGGCGAGCGAAAGTTGCGTGGAAAGCCGCGCGCCCTTCGTGCCGATCGGGTCCTTGATCACCTGCACGAGCAGCGTCTGGCCCTCGTGCAGGATGCGCTCGATCGGCCGGTGCTCGCCGTGCCCGTTCTGGCGATGCTCCCAGATGTCGGCGATGTGCAGGAACGCCGCGCGCTCGAGACCGATCTCGACGAACGCGCTCTGCATGCCGGGCAGCACGCGCGCAACGCGTCCGAGACAGATGTTGCCGACTAAGCCCCGCGCGCTCGCGCGCTCGATGTGCAGCTCCTGGACGACGCCCTGCTCGAGCATCGCGACACGGGTTTCCTGCGGCGTGACGTTGATCAGGATCTCGTGCGTCATCGGAGGGCGGGTCATGCGGAGCGCGGCGCAGCCACGAGCCGCCGGTACCGGGCGACGGTTATAGCACGGCGCCGCCGACGCGTGCGATATCATCGCGGGCCGGATTCAGGGCCTGAAAGAGGTGTCGAGTGATTGACCGGCGGACATTCGTCAAGCTGCTCGCCGGCCTATGCGTGCCCGGTCCGCTCGCGGTTCGGGCGCAGCAGACGGGGAAGATCTTCAGGATTGGATTGCTTGTTCCGGAGATCGAACCGACATCCGCGATGCGCACCGAGTTGGATGCGTTCCGTGCGGGCCTGCGTGACCTGGGCTGGGTCGAAGGCAAGAACATCATCATCGAAATACGCTGGGCAGGCTCGAATCCGCAGCGCCAGCGCGAGCTCGCCGCCCAACTCAAGGCGTTGCCGGTTGCGCTTATCCTCGCGCTCGGCACCACCAGCATCGCGTCGGCGCGCGATGGCGCTTCCGGAGTACCTGTCGTCATGATCAATGCAGGAGATCCGATCGGCTCTGGATTCGTGACCAGCCTGGCAAGGCCGAGCGGCAATCTGACCGGAACATCGGCGGCGGGCGAAGAAGTGCTTTCCAAACAGGTGGAGCTGCTGTCCGCTGCGGTGCCCGACCTCAGGACCGTCGGCGTATTGATGAACCGGAGCAATCCGGGAAACGATTTCTTCTTTGATGCGATATCGCAGCGTGCGAAGCGTCTTGGTCTCAGAGTCGACCGTATCGACGTGGCGGCGGAAGACCAGATCGGCAGCGGCATTTCACGCGCCAGCGGCGGCGCGCTCGTCGTCGTAACCGACCCCATGTTTCTGCGTCGCCGCGTCGATATCGCCGTGCACGCGCTCCGCGCCCG
>DATEIQ010000172.1:0-15059 GCA_035278845.1 Casimicrobiaceae bacterium
CGCCCTGCTGTCTACTCGCGTTAGCACAGCACAACCGCCAGGGAAGGTCCGCCGGATCGGCTATCTCGCGCCCGGTTCGTCTGATGCAACCCAATCGGCGATCGCCGCCGAATCCCTCGAGGCGTTCCGCCAAGGGCTGCGCGACCTGGGTTGGATTGAAGGGCAGAACATCCGCATCGACTATCGATTTGCCGAGGGTAAGTTCGACCGGCTGCCGGACCTCGCCGTCGAGCTGGTCCGGCTCGAGGTCGACGTCATCGCCGCCACGACGTCACCCGCAGCGGTCGCCGCGAGGAACGCCACCAGTAAGATCCCCATCGTCATGTTCGCCGTTGGCGATCCCGTCGCGCTCGGACTTATCACGAGCCTTGCTCGTCCGGGTGGAAACGTGACAGGGTTGACCTACAGCGTCGGGCTTGGAGCTTTCGTCAAGCAACTCGAGCTGCTGAAGGAGACGGTCCCGAAAGTCCGCCGGGTGGCGGTCCTTTCAAACCCGGCCAATCCCGGCGCCGCGCTTACGCTAAGCGGTGTGAAAGACGCCGCCAGTTCAATGGGGGTGGCGCTGCAGCTCCTCGAGGTCCGAGGTCCCGACGAGTTCGATCGCGCCTTCGCGGCGATGGCCCAGGAGCGCGCGGAAGCGCTCCTCGTGTTGTCGGACCCGATGTTCGGTGTGCAGGGGGCGCGCCTCGCAGACCTTGCGGCAAAAAGCCGGCTGCCATCGATGCACGGGGTTAGGGAACTCGTTGAAGCCGGCGGCCTGATGAACTACGGGCCGAGTATCCCCGACAATTTCCGGCGCGGCGCCGGCTATGTCGATAAGATCCTCAGAGGCGCGAAGCCCGCCGACCTGCCCGTCCAGCAGCCGACCAAGTTTGAATTCATTATCAACCTCAAGACCGCAAAAGCGCTTGGCCTCGTGATCCCGCAGTCAGTGCGAATGCGTGCTGATGACGTGATTCCGTAGCAGAGCACGCGGCGCTCGCCGTTGCGCGCACCAGCGACGGTGTGATGTCAAATTGGACCGATCGTTGCGGCATTGCACAAGCAGGATTGCTCCACCCGAGTGGCGGCGCGCCAGACGTCGCGGGTGTTGAATTCGCAGCATCCACGACGCGGCGCGCCGCGCAACGACCGCTAGGAGCGACTCGATCAACCGATGGACCCTCGCGAACGGAAGGTGTCCGGACTTCGAGTTGCGATACGATTCCTTCATGTCATGGCTGCGAATACTTGCGCTCCTGCTGACGGCGGGAGCGCTGCTCGATGGGGCCATCGCAGCCGATGCGCCGGGTTCCTCGCCTAAAAGTTCCCCGGCGCAGCGAATAACGTCTCGCGCCGTGATGACGGGCGAGCAGGTCGTGCGGATACTTGATGAGACCGTGGACTGGTACCGCACGCTGGGCGCCCAGCAGCAATCGGCTACCCAGCCAAGCGACCTCCTGATCCTGTACGCCAATCGGCAGATTGCCGACAGGGTCATCGGCCTCGCCTTCGAAATCGCCAGAGCCAACGCCGAGCTGCTGAGCAGCGAAGCAGAGGTGGTGCAGAAAGCCGCTGCCGATGCGGCCTCGTCGCCGCAGGCGCTGCAGCAGGTGCAACAGCAACTGGACAGGCGCCGGACGGAACTGCAGGCGGAGATCGCATCCACGCAGCGTCAACTGGCTGCCGTTCCCAAAGCTCAGGGCGCTGAGCTGCAAACGCGACTCTCCGAGTTGCAAAGCGAGCTCGACCTCGTGAACGCGCGCCGCAATTTCCACGGCTCGATGTCGCAGTTCGCCTACCAAAGCGATGCGAACGGCGCTGGCGTGAACGCGCTGAAAGCGCACATCGATGCCATAGCGGTATCCATTCCCTCCTTGAGCGGCGGCGCCGGGCCCGGGAGTTCCGCCTCAGCGTCGGCCGCTGCGCCGACCGCCCCGAGCCCGCTGAACTCGGCAAGTAACAACGATTCCGAGCGCCTCGGCCTCTGGGACCTGGCCGCGAACGTGCTGCGCCTTTCCAACAAAATTCACGTCATCGACACTGCCGACCGCCGCACCGCCGCCCTGCAGGACACGTTCACAAAAATACGGACTCCGCCGCAGGAGAAGATCAAGGCGCTGTCGGCTCGCGGTGACGCCCTCGCGGCGCAGGTGGATTCGTCTGACGGCGCTGCCTTGAAAGGCGTGCGAGACCAGTTCGACACCCTGGCGTGGCTCTTCAAGCAGACCGCCGCTATTGTTCTCCCGCTGAGCCAGGAGGGCGTGCTGCTGGATCAGTATCGACGCAACCTCGGCAGCTGGCGCGATAACGCGAAGAGTCAGTACTTCGACGCACTGAAAGCGCTGGGGGTGCGCCTCGCGCTATTGCTGGCATTGCTGGCAATCGTGTTTGCAGCCGCGGAAGCATGGCGACGCGGAGTGCTTCGCTACGTGCAGGAGCCGCGGCGAAGATCTCAGCTGCTGCTGGTGCGAAGAATCGTTTTCTGGGCGCTCGTCGTGGCGATCGTCGGCTTCACTTTCGCCACGGACCTGGGGTCGTTCGCCACGTTTGCCGGCCTTCTCACAGCCGGCGTCGCAGTGGCCATGCAGAGCGTGCTCGTCTCGATCGTCGGTTATTTCTTCCTCATCGGCAGATACGGCATCCGGGTGAGCGATCGCGTGCAAATCGGCAGCGTGACCGGCGAAGTCATCGACGTCGGCCTCGTGCGGCTGCATCTGATGGAGCTCGGCGGCCAGGGGCCGACCGGCCGGGTCGTTGCGTTTGCGAATTCGATCGTCTTCCAGGCCTCGGGCGGCATTTTCAAACAGCTTCCCGGCGTCAACCTGGCGTGGCACGATATAACGCTCTCGCTGCCCCCGAAGGCCGACCCCTCTGCCATGAAGGAAAAGCTTCTGGCCGCTGCGAACCAGGTGCTCGGCGATTACAGCGAAGACATGGCACGGCAGACGCTGGAAATTCAGAAAACCACGTCACTGCATGCTGGCGGCGAAGTAGAGGCCCAGGTGCAGCTACGCTTCTCCGCCTCCGGCGTCGAGGCGCTCGTGCGCTATCCCGTACAGCTGCAGCGCGCTGCGGAAATCGACGAGCGGATGTCCCGCGAGCTGCTGAAGGTGATTACGGACGCTGCCGCGTGAACGCAAAACTCACTCGAAAGTTCCGCCGATGAAAGTCCTCGTGCGCGCTTCCCGCGGCTTGCCGAGGACCTGCTCCGGAGGACCCTGTTCGACGATACCGCCACCCTCCATGAAAACGACGTGCGATGACACCTCGCGCGCGAAGCGCAGCTCGTGCGTCACGATGATCGCGGTGCGGCCGTCGATCGCGAGATCGCGGATCACCCGCAGCACCTCGCCGGTGAGCTCGGGATCGAGCGCCGACGTCGGCTCGTCGAACAGCATGATCTTCGGGTCCATGATCAGCGAGCGCACGATCGCGACGCGCTGCTGCTGTCCACCCGACAACGTCGCCGGATACGCGCTCGCCTTATCCTCCAGGTTCACCTTGCGAAGCAGCGCGCGGGCCCGCTCGATCGCGTCCTTGCGGTCCCACCCGAGCACGCCGGTCGGCGCCTCGATGATGTTTCCGAGAACCGTCAGGTGGGGAAAAAGGTTGAAAGATTGCGACACCATGCCGATGCCCGTGCGATAGCGAGCAATCTCGCGGCCGGATAGCCGGCCATTGCCGCGTTCGACGCCCGCGGCCGTGATGCGCACGTCGCCGACGCTGATCGTTCCGCCCTGGATCCGC
The DNA here is from genome assembly GCA_035278845.1 of Casimicrobiaceae bacterium. GTDB lineage: Bacteria > Pseudomonadota > Gammaproteobacteria > Burkholderiales > Casimicrobiaceae > VBCG01. The sequence goes on from DATEIQ010000172.1 coordinate 3,730, forward strand.
TCGAGATAATTGATGCAGCGGACGAGCGTGCTCTTGCCCGACCCGCTCGGACCAATGATTGCCATCGTGGCGCTCGGTGGTACCACGAGGTCCACGCCGCGCAGCACTTCGAGCGCGCCGAAACGCTTGTGGACGCCGTCCAGGCGGATGAGCGGATCAGGCGAGGGCATGTTGATGCGTCTGGAAATAGCTGGCGCCGGTTGGCAGCTTGCGCGACAGGTAGCGCACGGCGGTCGAAACGACGAACACGAGTACGAAGTACGTCAACGCGACAGCCGTATACACGGGCATCGGCAGGAACGTCGCGCTCACGATGAGGCCCGCCTGATACATGAGGTCGGGGACCGCGATGATCGAAACGATGCTCGTCGACTTGAAGCAAATGACGTACTGGTTGAGGATGCCCGGTAGCATGCGGATGAATGCCTGCGGAATCACGATCCGACGCATCAGCCTGGCATACGTCATTCCGAGCGATTGAGCCGCCTCGATCTGTCCTTTGTCGATGGATTCGATGCCGGCCCGGTATTCCTCGGCCAGATAGCCGCTCGATTGCAACGCGAGCGCGATCAGCGAGCTCGTGTACGCATCGAACTTGAACCCTATGATCTCCGGCAGCGCATAGTGCACCCAGACGAGCTGAACGAGTATCGGCGTGTTGCGGCAGAATTCGACGTAGAAAATCGCCGGCGCGCGCACGATCCGGCTTCGCGCGAGCGTTCCTAGGCACGCCACGAGTCCCGCGACGATGGCAATGAGCATCGCGAGGATGGACAGCGACACCGTGACCCAGATGCCGGACAAAAGGACGTCGTGATACTCGCCGAATACCTGCCACAGGCGCGTCAGGGACACGAGGCGCTCCTAACTGCTTCGCAAAGGGATGGGCCGGACGGCACGACGCCGCCGGCCCACGGGGAAGCGAGGGTATCGCTGATCTGAACGGCTACTTCTTGGAAAACGGATTCGTTTTCGCCATGTACTCGTCGTACGTGTGCTTGACGAGATCGTTCGCGGCGACCCAGCGGACGTACTGGTCGAGGAAGTCCTTCCATTCCTGGTCGCCGTAGCGCACGGCCCAGCCCACCGGCGCGTTGCCGAAGTCCTGTCCCGGGAATGCCATCTTCCCCCATGCCGCGTTCTCCGGCACCTGCAGCCACCAGTTGATGTTGATGATCGGCAGAATCGTCACGTCGGAATCGCCGCGCTGCGTCGGCGGCAGCGTCTCGACGTCGGATTGGATTTGCAGCGCAAGGAATTTCGCCTTGGGAAAGAGCCGCTTCCCGGTTTCGTATTCGCGCGAGCCCAGGCCCACCGCGATCGTGACGTTTGGATTGTTCAGGTCGGAAATCTCCTTCAGGTTCTTCTTGTTGTCCTTGCGGATGATCGCGTTCAGGCCCTTCGCACGGAACGGCGTCACGAAGCTCACTTCCATCGCGCGCGGAGCGTTGTAGACGAAGCTGCTGCCGAAGAAATCGCAGTCGCCGCGTTTCAGCGCCAGCACCGCCGTGTTCCACTGCACTTCGACCGGCTGGATCTTCACCTTCATCCAGGTCGCGAGTTCGTTGGCAAGCTCGACGAAAACGCCGAGCCACTCGCCCGTCTTGGGATCCTTGTACGATTCCGGCGAGCCCTGGGCGTAGCACACCTTCATCACGCCTTCCTTCTTAACCTTCGCGAGCGTCGACGTGTCCGACTGCGCATGCGCGGTGGCCGACGCCAGCATCAGAACGGCCGCGATGGAGAGCAATTGCCTGGGCTTCATGATCAATCTCCTGGATGGATGAGTCGTTGGACCGGAAATTCCTTGCCGGACTTTCGCCGGCCGGACTACCGTGGCGGTGGCACGGAGTGAAGCGCACGCGGAACCGCCACCGGCATGCGCTGCGAGATCAGTGCGCTCAGTTTCTCCACGGAGCGCGCGTCCGGGCGGAAAGCAAGCGTGATGATCGGGATCTGCGAATCCGCGTCCGGCAGCCTCTCCGCGGCCGACGGCGTGACGAGCAACACGTCGCTCGATTCGAGCAATTTGCGGATGGCAGCACGCTCCCGCGTCAGGCAGCCGGCGACGCGCAAGCCGGGGTTGTAGCCGTCGACCATGCCGGTCAGCGACAACAGCGTCTGCTTCAGGTCGCACACGATGCCGACGCGCGTGCCCGCACGCAGCCGCGCGACCTGCATCAGGCTGTCGGGATCGATCGGTATGTGCATGCCGATCACCTCCGCCTGGCGGGCGTCGCCACCGTGCGGGCCGAGTGCGGCCTCGACGGCGGCAAGATGCGTGATGTTGACGGCGAGAATGCTGTAGTCGTTCAGGAATCGACGTGGATCCTCCACCACCGCGTCGATCAGCAAAGGCTCGATGGAATGCGAGACCGCGAGCTGAAGGTCGCGGCTCAGCACCGTCGCATCGCGCCGATTGCATTCGATGAAGCCGATCCGCGGCCCGGCGTTGCCATAGGCCTGTGCGATGACGTCGTCGATGAACTTGCGGAATTGCGGCTCGCGCAACCCCGACAGTTTCGCCTCCTGTGCGGCGAGCGCAAGAAGCCCCGTGATGCCGTCGAGCGCCCGGTCGGGCGATGCGCGCAGCGACCGCTTGCCGATGAACGTGCCGAATCCGGCCCGCGTGAGCAAATAGCCGCGCTGCGCGAGCGAGCGGTAGGCTTTGCTGACCGTATTCTTGTTCGCGCCCAGTTCCGCCGCCAGCGCTTCGCAGGTGGGGATCTTCTGGCCCGGAACGTATTCCTTGCGCGCAATGCGCAGCAGGATCGCGCGCTCGATCTCCATCCACGACACCGTACGTTTGCGGTCACCACGCAATTGCGCACCCGTCCTGCCGCGGTTCCGAACCGGCGACGAAAACGTGATCGGGCAGCGCGGCGATGATTTGCGCGCCGCCCATGCCGCGATGCTCGCGGCGAACGATCTCGTGACCCCACTGCGCGAGCGTTTCGCAGGTCGCGTCGGGAACGCCCTCTTCGATCACGACGCGCCGGCCCTCCTCCCACCAGAAACGCGGCTCGTCGACGGCGCTCTGGACATCGAGTCCATAGTCCAGCAGGTTCACGACGAGTTGCACGTGACCCTGCGGCTGCATGAGGCCGCCAGTGACGCCGAACGCCGCGTGCAACGCATCGCCATCCATGATCATTCCGGGAATGATCGTGTGAAACGGCCGCTTGCCGGGCGCGAGGCAATTGGGGTGCGACGGATCGAGCGAGAATCCGGCACCGCGATTCTGCATCGCGAAGCCGAGTCCTTTCGCGACGTGGCCGCTGCCGAAGTCGTCGAACACGCTGTTGATGAATGAAACGGCATTGCCTTCGGCATCCGTCGCTGCCAGATACACGGTATCCGAGCGGCCCCAGGCTGCCGCCTCCGGCGCGGAAGCGAGCTCGCCGATCGCGCGACTGGAATGCATGAGCAGTGCGTCGACCGGTACCGGTGCAAACCGCGGATCGGCGACATGCTGCGTGGCATCGACCATGCCCTGCTTGGTCGCCTCGATCAGCAGATGCAGGCACCGTGCCGAATCACGCGGATGGCGCGGCAAGTCGATTTCCGCAAGGATGCGCAGTGCAACGAGCGCCGCCAGCCCCTGCCCGTTCGGCGGACATTCGAGCACGCGGAAGCCGCGATAGTCGACGCCGATCGGTTCCTGCCACTCCGCGCGGTACGCGGCCAGGTCGCGTGCGGCGAGCAGGCCGCCGCGGCTTTGCGCATACGCGACGAAACGTTCCGCAATCTCGCCTTCATAGAAAGCGTCGCGTCCGCCCGCGGCCAGCAGGCGAAGCGTGCGCGCGAGATCGGGTTGCACCAGAACGTCACCGGCGCGCGGCGCGCGGCCATCGATCAACAGCGTGCGCGCGGCCTCGCCGTCGGCGCGCAACCGCTCTTCGCTCAGGCTCCAGCTTCGCGCATCGCACGGCGCAATGGCAAAGCCATCTTCCGCGTAACCGATCGCCGGCTCGAGCACCTTGGCGAGCGTGAATCGGCCGGCGGTCTCCAGCATCTGTGTCCAGCCGTCGACGCAGCCCGGCACGGTCCATGCGAGCGGGCTGTGGCGAGGAATGCTGTCGAACCCGCGCGCACGATACGCGTCGAGCGTGGCAGCCGCCGGCGCCGGACCACTCGCGTTGAGCGCACGCACGCGGCGATCACTGGCGCCGTAAAGCAATGCGAATGCATCGCCGCCGAGGCCAGTCTGGTACGGCTCGACGACGCCCAGGACAGCGGCCGCAGCGACCGCTGCGTCCGCCGCGGTTCCTCCATCGAGCAGCATGCGCATGCCGGCCAGGCTCGCCAGCGGATGCGCCGACGCCACCATGCCGCGCCGCCCGAATATCGGGGAACGTCGCGAGTTGAACCGCGTAGTGTTGTAAGGCAGTCGATTCACGCGTTATCGAAGTGCCTTGCGATGCAACATGCAGGTGTTCGTCAAGCGACCGGAAGCGGCTTCGCGCCGATCGCGTAGCGCGCCAGCACCTCCGGATCGAGCTCGATGCCGAGTCCGGGCTTGCGCGGCACGTCGACGAACCCTGCTGCCACCGGCATGCGCTCGCGCGTGAGCAACCGGTTGATCGGTGTTTCGGCGACACAGTATTCCTGAAAATACGCGGTCTCCAGCACGGCGTTGAGGTGCAGCGATGCCGCCTTGATGACGCCGCTCTTCCATGCGTGCGGGACGACCGGGATGCCGTCGCGCTCGGCTGCGCGAGCGATCTTCAGCGCCTCCGACAAACCTCCGCAGCGCGTCACGTCGGGCTGAATGACGTCGACGTGGCCGCGCTCGATCAGCTCGCGAAAGCCCCACCGCGTTGCCTCTTCTTCACCGGCCGCCACACGAATGCCGACCGCATCGGCGAGCTCGGCATATGCATCGAATTCATCCGGCTCGAAGGGCTCCTCGAGCCAGTAGATGCCGAGCTCTTCGAGCTTGCGCGCCACACGGATGGCGCGCTGCGCATCCGCTCCGTATCCGAAGCCCGCATCGATCAGAATTTCGGCATCGCCTGCCGCGCGCTTTGCGGCGGTCGCAAGGCGCACGTCGTTTGCCTCGTCCTTGCCGATGGGTCCCCATCCGAACTTGATGGCCGTGAAGCCCATTCCGAGCAGGCGCTCGACGCTTGCGGCGACGCCTTGTTCCGTTTCCGGCATCAGCAGCGACGCATATGGGCGTATCCGATCGCGCTTGCGTTCGCCGAGCAGGTCGCATACGGGCTTGCCGAGCTTCTTGCCCTTGATGTCCCACAGTGCGATGTCGACGCCGCTGATCGCATGCATCGCCGCGCCGCGCCGGCCGTAGTACACCGACCCCATGTACATTCGCCGCCAGAGGCCCTCGATGTCCAGCGGATCCTGGCCGATCAGCACGTGACGCAGGCCGGTCGCAATGTAGTGCGAATGCGGCGCGTCGAGCACCGCTTTCACGACTTCCGGTGCCGAATCCACTTCGCCGATGCCGGTGATGCCTTCGTCGGTGTGAATGCGGACGATCAGGTCGTCCTGGCTGCCGTCGGCGATGGCGCCGTCGACGACCGGCTGGCGCAGGATGATGGCCTCGACTTCCGTGATTTTCACTGCGGATGCTCCCTGGTCAAATGCGGTTGTGCATCAGGGCCTGTTCACTCGATGTTCACGAATTCGAACAGGGCCTAACTGAAGATGTCGGCGACGAGATCACCCGTGGCGACCGCCTGGTTGCCGACCCAGCTTTGCGGTGGAAACGTCATGACGTAGCCGTCGGCGGGCATGCTGATCGCTTCGACTTCACGGCCGTGCACGTCACGCGTGCGTGCGATCACCGTGCCTGCGGCCAGGAACGTGCCGCACTCCACTTCGAAGCGGATGAAGCCGCCCCGATTGGCGCGTATCGTCGGCATTGCCGCGTGCACGCCCGGCACGACGCGCATCCCTTGCTGCGGCTCGATCGCGCCTTCCACCATGCCGAGATGGACGAGAACGTTGCGAAGGCCCGCGAGCGCGGCCGCCGTCGTCGCGTCGTCCATCATGCGCGACTTCGTCATTTCGATCATCAGCGCCGGCTTGCCCGCGTCGAGGCACGCGCCGGCGAGCGTCAGCGGATTGGGCGCCGTCGTCACCATCGTCACGCCGAACGCCTTCGCCATGGCGAGCGTCTTCTCCCACGCGGGCGTTCCCAGCGCATCGCGCTTGCCGCCTCGGTACATGAACGTGAACGGAATGCCGGGCTCGCCGACCGCATGCAGGTCGATGGCGCAGTCGGCCTGTTGCACGATCTCGTTCCACAGGAAGTGCACGATCCGCTGCGTCAGGCTGCCATTGGCATCGCCGGGCCAGAGCTTGTGAATGTCGCCGGCGAACGGCACGCCCTCGCGAGCCGCGTAGTGCGGCGCGACGCGCGTTGCCGCCTGATGCGCGAGCAGATTCGCGAGCGGCACCGCGATGATCGCGCCTTGGAGGCGCTCCGGATCGAGCTCGTCGGCCAATCGGCGCAGCGTCTCGACCGAGTAGATCGTCTCCTGGCCGTGCGAGCCCGCATGGAGATAAACGATCGGACCGTCATTGCGCCCGTTGACGATCACGATCGGGACGCTGACCTGCGTGACGCCGTCGGCCAACTCGCCCAGCGCCACGAAGCCACGCGCGACCGCGGCACTCGGTGCGCAGACGGATCCGACCTTCAGGCTGCCGCGCACGAGGGGCTCCGTGTCGAGGGATTTCGCACGCCGCTATGCATGGCGCGTACTGTTGCTCTGCCGCGGACGCCGGTCGCCGACCTCGGGATTGACCGGAGACTTCGGCCGCTCGTTACGCAGGATGCGGATGACTTCGAGAGCCGCGTGGACGGTGACATGTTCGCGCGACTCCTCTGAATACCAGGCGGCATGCGGCGTGAGGAGTACGTTGTCGAGCGCCAGCAGCGGATCGTCGCGGGCAGGCGGCTCGGGATCCGTCACGTCGAGCCCGGCGCCTGCGATGCGCCCCTCGCGCAGCGCCGCGACGAGCGAGGCCTGGTCGATGACGCGGCCGCGCGACGTGTTGATCAGGAACGCGCTCGGCTTCATCAGCGCCAGCTCGCGCGCGCCGATGAGGTGCGTCGTCGCCGCAGTGAGCGGCAGGTGCAGCGAAACGTAATCCGCACAGCGAAGAAGAGCATCCAGTTCGAGGAAAGTCACATGGTCGGTTGGCGTCGGATGGCGCGCCCATGCGACGACTTTCAATCCCAGCGCGTGCGCCTTCGCCGCAAGCGTGCGACCGATGTCGCCGAAGCCGACGATTCCGAGCGTTTGTCCCGCCAGCCGATGGCGGGGCACCGCCAGTCGATAGGACCATTCGCCGCCGCGCACGCCGCGGTCGAACGCCGGCAAACCCCGCGCCCACGCAAGCAGCATCGCGAGCACGTGATTGGACACCTCGTCCCAGTTCGCATCGCGCACGTTCGCAACCCAGATGCCGCGTTCGGTGGCTGCGTCGACGTCGATGTTGTCGACGCCCTTGCCGAAATGCACCACACCGCGGCAGCGCGGCCACGCATCGAGCGCGCGCGCGGTGATCGGGACATGCTGATTGATCACGGCGTCGGCGTCGCGTCCCGCCTCCAGCGCGTCGTTCTCGTCGCGGCAGGCGCACACGACGACGTCGATGCCCGCCTCCGACAGCACGCGCTGCGCCGAGCCGATGTCGGTGTAATGGTGATCGGTGATGACGGTTTTCAAGGCCACGACACCCGGGGGTTGCTTTCAATCCTAAGATTTAGGATGATGGGTTGTCAACCACTCGTGTACGCACCCCTGGAATGAAGGAGGAATTTCCCATGCCGAAACGAACCGACGACGACTTCCTGGCGCAGGTTCGCGGCCGTCTTTATGCGGCTGTGCTCTCCGACGTGCTCGACGAGATCGGCCTGCGCAACCAGGCGCTGAGCCCGCGCATCCGTCCGCTGGACGACGAATGCGTTCTCGCCGGATTTGCGCGGACCGGACTGTTCCGCGAGGTCTACCACGTCAGCGACGGCGAGAACCCGTACGAGCTGGAGATCCGGATTCTCGACGATCTCCGGCCGAACGATGTCGTCGTGTTCGGCTGCGGCGGGTCCAACCGGATCGCGCCATGGGGCGAGTTGCTGACGACGGCGGCACGCGCGCGCGGCGCTGCCGGTGCGGTAACCGATGGCTTCGTTCGCGACGTTCGCGGGATTCGCGCCGCGAAATTTCCCGTGTTCCACGGCGGCATCGCGCCGCTCGACTCGAAGGGTCGGGGCAAGGTCGCCGACATCGACGTTCCGATCGAATGCGCCGGCACGCGCATCGAGCCCGGCGATCTCGTGTTCGGCGACGTCGACGGCGTGGTCGTCGTGCCGCGGCACGCCGAGGAGGAAGTCCTGTCGCGCGCGTTCCAGAAGGTCACAAGCGAGAACCGCACGCGGGACGAGCTGATCAAGGGTGCCAAGCTCGGCGAGGTCTTCGCCCGCTACGGCGTCCTTTAGCACGACGGAGTCTGCGATGATCAAACGCGTCACGCTGATGACGCGCAAGCCCGGAATGACCCGCGAAGCGTTCGCGGACTACTGGACTCGCGTTCACGCGCCGCTGCTCGCGTCACACCCTGCCGTCAAGCGCTTCACGATCAACGTGACGCAGGCGTTCGTACGCTTCTCCATCCGCAACGAGGACCCCGACGACCCGTTGCGCTCGACGATCGTCACGCAGACGCCGGATGGTATCGTCGAGCTATGGTTCGAGGATCACGAGTCGATGAACGCGATGTACGCGTCGGATTTCTCACGCCGGCTCGTCGCCGATGCCGAACACTTCGTCGGTGCCATCGCGACCTTCATCGTCGACGAGCGCGAGATCAAGACACCGGCAGCCTGAGGGGCGCACGCGCTCATCGGCCTGCCCCTGAAGACCGACGATGACAGCCGCTGTCTCCGGCGTCGGGGGCTTGTTCGCCTATACCTGGAAACCCCGTTGACTGCGCCGGGGGCGCACGGGACCCGAACCCCCGCGATTCTGTTGTGGCTCGCCGGCAACGGGTTGCGGCTGACGATCCTCGCCGTGCCGCCCGTGCTCGCGATGATTCGCGACGACTTGGCACTCAGCGCGACGCAGGTCGGGCTGCTCTCGAGCATTCCGTCCGCGATGTTCGCGATCGCGGCGCTCGGCGGTTCGCTGCTGGTCGCGCATCTCGGCGTGAAGACCGCGCTCGTCGGCGGCCTCGTGATCGTCGCCTCGGGATCGGCGCTGCGCGGCGCGAGCTCCAGTTTCGCGATCCTGCTGACGACGACGATCGTCATGTCGGCCGGCGTCGCGATCATGCAGCCGATCATGCCGACCGCGGTGCGGCAATGGGTGCCGCAACGGATCGCGCTCGGCACGGCGCTCTACACCAACGGTCTTCTCGTCGGCGAGATTCTCGCCGTGCTGCTCACGACACCGCTCGTGCTTCCGCTCGTCGCGGGCAGCTGGCGAGCCTCACTCGTCGCCTGGTCAGTGCCGATCGCGGTGATCGCCGCGGCCGTGTACGCGTTTGCGCCGAAATCGCCGCCGCCGAGCCATACGACAGCGGCGCCACGCAAATGGCTGCCCGATTGGCATATCGGTCTCGTATGGCGTCTCGGTGCTCTGTTCGGTTGCATCAACGGCATCTATTTCAGCTCGAATGCATTCCTGCCGATTTTCCTCGCGAGCCAGGGCCATTCGGATTTGATCAGCGGCGCGCTGCTTGCGCTCAATCTCGGCCAGTTGCCCGCATCGCTGCTTTTGCTCGTCGTCGCCGGACGGCTCGAGCGGCGCGCCTGGCCCTATCTCGCGGCCGGCGCGGTGGCACTCGCGTGCATCGCCGGCATCGCACTGATGCCGGGACCGGCGACGATCGCATGGGCCGCGCTGCTGGGGTTCGCCATCGCGGCCGGACTGATTCTCGCGCTCACGCTGCCGCCGCTTCTATGCCGCTCCGAGGACGTTGCACGCACGTCGGCGGGAACGTTCACGCTGAGCTACGGCGGCGCCGTCGTCATGGCGCTCGCGAGCGGTGCGGTATGGGACATGACCGGCGTTCCCGCGCTCGCGTTCGTGCCGCTTGCGATCGGCGCGATGGCGCTGGCGATCGTCGCGGCGACGATGTTGCGCATCGGCGAACTGCGCTAGCGTCGATCCGCCGGCAGGTATTCGCGCAGGGTTGCGAGCAGCGCCTGCGCATCGATCGGTTTCGACAGCAGTGCGCGAACGCCTGCACGATCGAGATCGGCGCTCGCCAGCGCGTCGGCGCGCCCGGTGTAGAGCACGACCGGCAAGTGTGGCTGACGAGCGTGCAGCTCCTGCGCCAGCGCAATGCCCGTCATCCCCGGCATCGTCTGGTCGGTGATCACCATGTCGAACGGCGCGCCCTCCTCCAACGCCCGCAGCGCGGTCGGGCCGTCCGCGAATGCGGTCACCGCCAGTCCCCATCCCGCGAGCAGCTCCTGCATGAATTGCGCGACGGCTGGCTCGTCGTCGACGACGGCGACGCGCCCCGCAAGCGTCGCGCGCTTCACCGTCTCGCGCGCCTGCTCGCCGGGCGCGATCGCGTTGCGCTCAGCAACAGGAAACAGCATGCGGAACGTCGCGCCGCGGCCGGGCGCGGTGTCGACGATGACGTGCCCGCCGTGCCGATGGACGATGCCGTGCACCGTCGACAGACCCATTCCGCTGCCGTGGCCCGCGTTCTTCGTCGTGAAGAACGGCTCGAACATCCGCTCCTGCACGTCGAGCGGGATGCCCGGCCCCGTGTCGGCGACGGCCAGTTCGACCCATTCGCCGCCGAAAGGCGTGCGGCAGCTCGTGCAGACGGCGGCTGCGGCGGCTTTGCGCAGCGTCACGCGCAGCTCGCCACTGGATCGCATCGCGTCGCGGGCATTGATCACGAGATTCATCAGTACCTGCTCGAGTTGCACGGGGTCGAGCAGCACCGGCGGCGCGTCGTCGTCGAGCTCCATCCGCATCGCGACGGTTGCCGGTAGCGAAGCGCGCAGCAGCCGGAGCGCCTCGCCGATCCGCGGCGCGAGCGCGATCACCTGCGGATCGCCGCGGCCGCCGCGGCTGAACGTGAGCATCTGCTGGATCAGGTCCCGCGCACGAAGGCACGAGGCGGTCGCCTGGTCGAGATACGTCGCGAGCTTCGGATCCGCGCCAGTGACACGCTCGGCCGCGAGCGCCACGTAGCCCATGATGCTGGTGAGCAGATTGTTGAAGTCGTGCGCGATGCCGCCGGTCAAGTGTCCGATCGCCTCCATCTTCTGCGACTGACGCAGTTGCGCCTCGCCGAGCGTGCGCTCGATTTCCGCTGCCGCGCGCACGGCGAAGATC
>DATEIQ010000173.1:0-15189 GCA_035278845.1 Casimicrobiaceae bacterium
CGTCGTGCTGTTGCGCCCCGACGCGACGGTCGAAGGCATCGCCGAACTGAAGCGCGTGCTGAACCGTCCGCTCGTCACGCGCGCCGTCGAGGCCGACACGTTCGCCGCGGAATTGTCGCGCGCCTACAACCAGGGCGGCGCCGCCGTCGCAATGAGCGAAGGGCTCGCGAACGAGGCGGATCTCGCGCGCCTGATGCAGGAAGTTCCGGCGAGCGAAGATCTGCTCGACGATCGCGCGCAGGCACCGGTGATCCGCATGATCAACGCGCTGCTGTTGCAGGCGCTGCGCGAGCGCGCGTCGGATCTGCACTTCGAGCCGTACGAGGGACGCGCCGTCGTGCGCTTTCGCATCGACGGCATGCTGCGCGATGCGATCGAGCCGCCACGGGCGCTGCACGGCGCGCTGGTTTCGCGGCTCAAGGTGATGGCGGGTCTCGACATCGCGGAACGGCGTCTGCCGCAGGACGGGCGCATTGCGCTTCGGCTCGGCGGCCGGCAGGTCGACGTGCGTATGTCGACGCTGCCGACCGGCGCGGGCGAGCGCGTCGTGCTGCGGCTGCTCGATCAGGAAGCCGCGCGTCTCGATCTCGCGACGCTCGGCATGAGTGCCGCGACGCTCGAGGCGATCGACCGGTTGATCCGCGAGCCGCACGGCATCCTGCTCGTCACCGGTCCGACGGGATCGGGCAAGACGACGACGCTGTATGCCGCGCTGTCGCGGCTGCCGCGCGGAACTGCGAACATGATGACCGTCGAGGACCCGATCGAGTATGCGCTCGACGGCGTCGCGCAGACGCAGGTGAGCCCGCGCATCGACCTGACGTTCGCGCGCGCGCTGCGCTCGATCCTGCGCCAGGATCCCGACGTCATCATGATCGGCGAGATCCGCGATCTCGAAACGGCGCAGATCGCCGTGCAGGCGTCGCTCACCGGGCATCTCGTGCTCGCGACACTGCACACGAACGACGCCGCGAGCGCGATCACGCGCCTCGCCGACATGGGTGTCGAGCCTTATCTGCTCGCCTCGAGCCTGCTCGGCGTGCTCGCGCAGCGTCTCGTGCGCACGCTGTGCCCGCATTGCCGGCTCGTCGCGCCGCCGAGCGAAGGCGAGCGACGATTGCTCGAGGAGATCGGACTGCCGCCGTCGCAGCCGGTGTTCCACGCGAACGGATGCGCGGAGTGCAATCGCAGCGGCTTCGCGGGCCGCACCGGCATCTACGAGCTTCTGCGCATCGACGAAGCGCTGCGGCGGCTGATTCACGACGGCGCGGGGGAGATCGCGCTGCGCGACGCGGCCCTTCGCGCCGGCATGAAAAAGCTGCGCGGCGACGGCGCACGCTTCGTGGCAGACGGTCGCACGTCGCTCGCCGAGCTGACGCGCGTGACGCGCGAGGGATGACGGCCGATCGCACCGGCGCGCGAGCGGCGTGCGGTGCGTCGCTCGAATCTTCACGCATTGTGTCGCTTGAATCTTCATGAGCGCGTTCCGCTTCGAGGCGGTGGACGCGGAAGGCCGGATGCGCAACGGCCTGCTCGATGCCGCCGACGCGCGCACGGTGCGCGACCTGCTGCGCGCGGACGGCCTCACGCCGACCGCCGTCGATCCGGCGCCGTCGCGCGATGCGCCGCTCCTGCGTACGAAACTGCCGGCCGCGTCGCTCGCGCTGGTCACGCGCCTAGCGGCGTCGCTGCTGCAATCCGGCATGCCGCTCGAGCAGGCGCTCACCGCGGTTTCCGAGCAGGCCGACGACGCCCAGGCAGCCAAGCTGCTGACGGCGATCCGAGCGCAGGTGATGGCGGGCGAATCCTTGCCCGCTGCGCTGTCACGCTTTTCGCGCACGTTCTCGCCGCTCTATCGTGGCCTGATCGCCGCCGGAACGGAGACCGGCCGGCTGCCGGAAGTGATGGCGCGGCTCGCCGACTATCTCGACGCACGGCTCGCGCTGCGGCAGAAGTTCGTCGTCGCGCTGATCTATCCCGCGCTCGTCACGATCGTCGCGGTCGGCGTCATCGCCGTGCTCTTGACGTATGTCGTGCCGCAGGTCGTTTCCGTCTATCAGCAAAGCCGGCAGACGCTGCCGTTGTTGACGCAGGCACTGATCGCGACGAGCGATTTCCTCCGCGCGACCGGATGGCTGTGGCTCACGATCATCGTGATCGCAGTCGGTGCGTTCATCCTCGCCTGGCGGCGCGAAAGCACGCGGGCGCGCATCCATGCCGCGCTGTTGCGGATGCCCGGCGCGGGTCACCTGGCGGCGAGCCTCGATACGGCGCGGTATGCCAGCACGCTCGCCATCCTCGTCGGCAGCGGCGCGCCGCTGTTGCGTTCGCTCGAGGCGGCGTGCGACGTCGTGCGGATGATTCCGCTGGCACGCGCGGCTCGAACGGCCGCGGGCCTCGTCCGCGAGGGGGTGTCGCTGTCACGGGCGCTCAAGGAACAAAAGGTCTTTCCGCCGGTTCTGATCCATCTGGTCGCGAACGGCGAGCAGAGCGGCGCCCTCGCGCCCATGCTGGTGCGTGCGGCAGCGGAACTCGAGCGGGAGGCGGAGCGACGTCTCACCTGGATCGCGGCGCTGATCCAGCCGACGCTCATCGTGGCGATGGGCGGAATCGTGCTGGTGCTGGTGCTCGCGGTGATGCTGCCGATCGTGACGATGAATCAGTTGGTCAGATAGGGGCTGGCGGCATGCGATCGATCGTCACTCGTTTCATCGGGCTGGCGTGGCTCGCGCTCGCGGCAAGTTCGGCGAACGCGGCCGATCTTCCGCGCAAGTTCGACGCGTCGCGCGATGCCGCAACCGACGTCGCGTACGCCACGACGCTCGCGAAGGAGCAGGGCAAGCGCGTGATCGTCGACGTCGGCGGCGAGTGGTGCGTGTGGTGCCACATCATGGACCGCTTCATCGCGGCGAATCCCGATGTCCGCGCGCTGATCGACGCAAACTACGTCTGGCTGAAGGTCAACTTCTCGAAGGAGAACGAGAATTCCGCACTGCTCGGCCGCTGGCCCAAGGTCGAAGGGTATCCACACCTGTTCGTGCTCGACGCGGGCGGCAACGTGCTGCATTCGCAGGACACCGGCGAGCTCGAGGCCGGCAAGAGCTACGACAAGCGCAAGTTCCTCGACATGCTGCGGAAGTGGGCGCCGCCCGGCCGAACGGCAGCGGCTTCCGAAATAGGGTCAGAAGCGACTTTCCGCGCGTCAATGCCGCACATTGCGACGGTGGTTCCGGAAAGTCGTCTCTGTGCCCTATTTCCGAGGAGTTGCACCTCCGACACCTGACTGCCTCGCGAGCGCCCAGGCAACGTGCTCTCGGACGAGCGGTGAAGGATCGTCGGCGCGACGCGCGAGCGCGGCGATGATGGGCGGATCGGGTGCGGCATTGCCGAGTGCCACCGCGAGATTTCGGGACCAGCGCTCGTAGCCGATGCGGCGGATCGCGCTGCCCTCCGTGTTCCGCAGGAACTCGTCCTCGCTCCATGCGAACAAGGCCGTCAGTTGCGATTCGTCGAGGCCGTTGCGAACCTCGGCGAAGTCAGCCACCGTCGTCGGGACGGCGTAGCGATTCCACGGACACACGAGCTGGCAGTCGTCGCATCCGTACACACGATTGCCGATCAGCGGGCGCAGCGCTTCGGGAATGCTGCCGCCGTGCTCGATCGTCAGGTATGAAATGCAGCGGCGTGCATCGAGCTCGTAGGGGGCGACGATCGCACCGGTCGGACACGCGTCGATGCACGCCGTGCACGTTCCGCAATGCGCGGTCACCGGCGGCGTAACCGGCAGCGGCAGGTTCGTGTAGATCTCGCCGATGAAGAAATACGATCCCGCGTCGCGCGTCAGCAGCAGCGTGTGCTTGCCGCGCCACCCGAGTCCCGACTTGGCGGCGAGCGCGACCTCGAGCACCGGCGCGCTGTCGGTGAAGACGCGATAACCGAATGGTCCCACCTCGTCCTCGATCCGCTGCGCGAGGCGCGCGAGCCGCCTGCGCAGCACCTTGTGATAGTCGCGACCGAGCGCGTAACGCGACACGTACGCGACGTGCGACTGCGCGAGGACCTCGCGTGCGGGTTTCGCGTCCGTCGGCCAGTAATTCAGGCGCCCCGTGATGATGCGAGCGGTTCCCGGAACGAGGTCGGCCGGTCGCGCACGAGCGGTGCCGTGGCGCGCCATATAATCCATCTCGCCATGACGACCGGCTGCAAGCCAGTTCAGAAGCCGCGTCTCCGCATCGGCGAGATCGACGTCGGAAACGCCGATCGCGTCGAATCCGATCTCTTCACCCCATGCCGTTATCCGCGCGCCGAGCGCCGCCCAGTCGCGCGCTTGCTCCACTGCGCCGCGCTCTGCGGCCGCAGTCGCATCCGTACGCGAGGCGGCGAGTGGCGCGGACCGATCGCGTGTCAACGCTGACGCTCCACCTGCCCGATGCTGCTGTCACGGAAGCCTGCGGCGCGTGCATCGCACCGCGGCTCGAAGGCGGCATGATCGTCACGCTCGCAGGCGATCTCGGCGCCGGCAAAACGACGCTGGTGCGCGGCCTGTTGCGCGCCCGCGGCGTAGAGGGGTTGATCAAGAGTCCCACGTATACGCTGGTTGAACATTATCCCGTTTCGAGCTTATACTTTTATCACTTTGATTTTTATCGCTTCATGAGTCCCGATGATTGGGATACCGCGGGCTTTGCCGACTACTTCCGCGACGACTCGGTCTGTATCGTCGAGTGGCCCGAGCGCGCCGGCGACCGACTGCCGCAAGCGGATCTCGCATTATCGCTGGCGTACGACGCGAGCGAGCGCGGCCGCGACCTCGTCGCCCGAGGCAACAGCGCATCCGGCGATCGATGCCTGATCGCGCTCGCCGATTTCGCGCCGACGCGCAACTGACGCGCGTCTCTCTGTCACGCCGCCGCGCGTTTCGCTGGCTGTTGCTGCCCGCAGCGCACTGGATCTCATCCGCGGCATGGGCCGACGCGTCGCGCATCGCGTCGACGCGCCTGTGGCCCGCCGAGGAGTACACGCGCGTCATCTTCGAGGCGCCCGCGCCGATCGAGCATCAGATGGTGCTGCTTCGCAATCCCGACAGGCTCGTGCTCGATCTCGCGCGCGTCGAGCGCTCGCGCGAGATCGACGAATTGCCGTCGCGCGTGCAGCCGAGCGATCCGTACATCGCGGCGATACGCGTCGGCAATCCCTCAGGCGGCTTCCTGCGTATCGTGCTCGATCTCAAGGGCGAAGTGCGGCCGCAGGTATTCGCGCTGAAGCCGGTCGCGGAATTCGGTCATCGCCTCGTCATCGATCTCTATCCGCTCGCGATCGTCGATCCGCTGATGGC
Source organism: Casimicrobiaceae bacterium (assembly GCA_035278845.1). Taxonomy (GTDB): domain Bacteria; phylum Pseudomonadota; class Gammaproteobacteria; order Burkholderiales; family Casimicrobiaceae; genus VBCG01. Next base: position 5,336 of record DATEIQ010000173.1, read on the forward strand.
GCTCCTCGAGCGCGAGCGCGGCGAGCCGCGCATCGCAGTGACGGACGCGATGGCCGAAAGGGAGTCCCGCACCGCAGCGGACGCGATGGCCCGAAGCGAATCCCGCACGGCGCACGACACGTTGGCCCAAAGCGAGACGCCGCGCCGCGCGCCGTCGAAGAGTGCTCGCGTGGCTCCGCCGCCGCGGCGGATTACCGTCGCGATCGACCCCGGTCACGGCGGCGAAGATCCGGGTGCGATCGGCCGCCGCGGCACGTACGAGAAAAATGTCGTGCTCGCGATCTCGCGCAGGCTCAAGAGGAGCCTCGACGGCGACATGCGCGTGTTCCTGACGCGCGACGACGATTTCTACGTGCCGCTCGCCGAGCGCGTGCGCAAGGCGCGGCGCGTGCAGGCCGACCTGTTCGTCTCGATCCACGCCGATGCATTCAAGGAGGCGTCGGCGCGCGGCTCTTCGGTGTTCGCGCTGTCCGAGCACGGTGCGACGAGCGCGGCGGCGCGCTGGCTCGCGCAGCGCGAAAACGCGGCCGACCTGATCGGCGGGGTGAACCTTGACGTGAGAGATCCAGTGCTCGCGCGCACGCTGCTCGATCTGTCGCAGACCGCGCAGATCAGCGACAGCCTCAAAGTCGGTCGCGAAGTGCTCGATGGCATCGCCACGCACAACGCGCTGCACAAGCCATCGGTCGAGCAGGCGGGCTTCGCGGTGCTCAAGGCGCCCGACATTCCGTCGATCCTCGTCGAGACCGCGTTCATCTCCAATCCCGAGGAAGAGCAGAAGCTGCGCAGCCCTCGGCACCAGCAGCGCTTCGCGGAATCGATCGGCGACGGTATCCGGCGCTATTTCGCCAACAGCCCGCCTCTTGCGCGCGCGTGAGCGTGAGCGCCGGATAGAATGCCGGCCATGCCGCGCTTCCTCACGATCTTCGTGCTGCTGCTCGCGCTCGCGTTCGGACTCGAGTTGACACCGTGGGCGCAGGCGTTCGTCGTCACGCCGTGGACGGACACCGTCGCGCGCGTGTCCGGCGTGCTGATGCGAACGTTCGACGCGTCGATCACGACGTCGGGCAACGTCATCGGCTCGACCGCCAGCCCGTTCGCCGTCGCCATCGAGGCCGGCTGCAACGGCGTCGAGGCGTCGCTCGTGCTGGTGGCCGCGATGCTGGCCTTTCCGGCGCCGTGGCGCCACCGTGTCGCGGGGATCGGCATCGGCATCGCGACCGTGCAAGTGCTGAACGTCATCCGCGTCGTGACGCTGTTCTACCTCGGCCAGTGGAACGAACACGCATTCGAATGGGCGCACCTTTACGTGTGGCAGGCGCTGATCATGCTGGACGTCCTGATCGTGTGGGTGATCTGGGTGAAGATGGCGCCGCCGGGCACCGTGCCGGATCCGCCGCGCGCGGTGGCAGCCTGAGGCACCGCGCTCGCGCGGCGTTCGCGCGATGACACCGGACGTGGAGCCGACGCTTACGCGGAGCGCGCGATCGACGACGGTTGCCCGCTTCGTGCTGCGAACGCTCGGCTACCTTCCGCTCACGTTCTTCGTCTGGTACTTCGCGGCGCCCGTGCTGCTGTATCCGGCGGTGCTGCTCGTCCGCGCGATCGCGAAACTGACGCTGCACGACATCGTGCGCAGCGTCGAGCAGGCGCGCGCCATGCTGACGTTCATCACGGCCTTGCGACCGTCCGGTGCAGCTGCCGGCTCGGTGCTGACCGCGGATGTCAATCTGCTGATCTATGCGTATGGACTGCCGCTCTTCGCTGCGCTGACGCTCGCCGCGGGCGAGCGTGCGTGGAAGCGCCACCTGGTGATCGGTTACGCCGCGCTGCTGCCGTGCGTCGCGCTGCCGGCGATCGCCGATTTCCTGAAGAGCGTCGCGATCACCGCCGGTCCGGCCGTCGCATCGCAGACCGGCTTCGTCGCGTGGCAGCGCGAAGCGATCGCCTTCGCTTTCCAGTTCGGCTCGCTGATCGTGCCGGCGGTTGCGCCGGCCGTCCTATGGGTGGCGCTGCACGGACGCTTCCTCGCGGATTTGCGTCACCGCGGCGCGGCGTCACCTTAAGTCGCGCCGCGCTTGCGTGCGAGCTCGCGCTCGCGCAGCACCTTGCGCTGGACCTTGCCGGTGGTCGTCATCGGCAGCGCGTCGATGAATTCGATCTCCTTCGGATATTCGTACGGCGCGAGATGCTTGCGCACGTGCTGCGCGAGATCGGCTTCGAGCGCGGGCGACGGCGCGTGTCCCGGCGCGAGCACGACGAACGCTTTGACGATGTTGCCGCGGACTTCGTCGGGTGACGGCACGACGGCGGCGTTGGCCACCGCCGGATGACGCACGAGGCAATTTTCGATTTCCGAGGGTCCGATCCGGTAGCCGGCGGCCTTGAACATGTCGTCGGCGCGACCCTGGTACCACAGGTAGCCGTCGGCGTCGGCGACCGCGACGTCGCCGGTGCGGCACCACTCGCCGCTGAACTTCTTGCGTGTCCCTTCCGGATTGCCGAAATACTCGAGAAAGAACACGGGATCGGCGGCGCCGTCGGGCGCGCGGCGATGCACGGCGACCTCGCCGGGCGCGCCGGCCGCGACCTCGTTGCCGTCGTCGTCGATCAAAGCGATCCGGTGGCCCGGGTACGGCCGGCCCATCGAGCCGGATTTCGCCGGCCAAAGCGTATGCGAGTTGCCGACGATGTAATTCATCTCGGTTTGGCCGAACATCTCGTTGATCGTGACGCCGAGCGCGTTCTGCGCCCATTCGAAGACTGCCGTGCCGACCGCCTCGCCCGCGCTCATGATCGTGCGCAGATTGACGTCGAAGCCGTCGCGCGGGCGCGGGAACGCCTTCATCATCAGCTTGAGCGCTGTCGGGAACAGGAACGTGTTGCGAATCTGATAGCGCTCGATCAGCCGCAGTGCGCGCTCGGCGTCGAAGCGCCCACGATAGCCGACGATCGGCTGGCCGTGATAGAGCGCCGGCAGCAGCGCATCCATCAGCCCGCCCGTCCACGCCCAGTCGGCCGGCGACCAGAACAGATCGCCTGGCTGCGGATAGCTGTCGTGCGAGTGCACGAACCCGGGCAGGTTGCCGATCAGGCATTGTTGCGGCATCAGCGCCCCTTTCGGAGGCCCGGTAGTGCCGCTCGTGTAGATCAGAATCGCCGCGTCAGTCGCGCGCGTTGCGACGCACGTGAAATGACGCGATGCCGCCTGCAGCGATTCCCACGACTCGACGCCCGGGCCGCTCGCGCCGGCCACGCCGACGACATGCGTGAGCGCTGCGCACCGGTCGCGAACGGGTACGAGGTTCGGCAACGACTGCGGATCGACGAAGGCGACTTTCGCCGCGCTGTTCTGCAACCGGTATTCGAGCGCCTCGGGTCCGAACAGGAACGACAAGGGCACGGTGATCGCGCCGAGCTGGTACGCGGCGAGATGCGCGACGATCGTCTCGGGTCGCTGCGGCAGGATCAGCGCGACGCGGTCGCCGCGCGCGACACCCGCTGCGGCGAGCGAATTCGCGAGCCGGTTCGCTTGTTGCTGCAGGTCGAAGAACGTGAGCGCGGCACGCGCGCCGTCCTCGTCCTCCCAGTACAGCGCGAAGCGCGCGCGATCCGCGGCCCAGCGGCCGCAGCACGCCTGCGCGATGTTGAAATCGGACGGTACTTCCCAGCGATGCGACGCGTGGATCTCGGCGTAGCGGTCGACCGTCGGCATACCGCCAGTATACGAAAAGCTATCTTTGAAGCGGCTCGATCGCGGTCCAGATCCAGTCGGGCTGCTGCTCGATCAGTCGCCCGAAGCGCAGCGTGTAGTCCGCCCTGGACGTCATCAGCCGATAGCGCTTCGCGGGTTGATATTCGACAGCGGGGATGATCAGCGACTGCACCATCGGCTCGCCGTCGCGCGCGCGGAGCGCGAGCAGCAGCGCCCCGAACCGGCGGCCGTCTATCGTCGTCCCTTCTCCCTCGATCGAATACTCGTCGGCGCCGCGCTTGCGCTGCTCGGTCAGATCCACTGCGGCAATCGTGTCGGCAATGACCTGCAAGCCGATTTCGGCGCGATCAGCGGCGGTGCGCTTCATGCGCCGGATGATGCCGAGCGTCCAGCGCGGCTGCCCATGCGGATGGATCGCGACCAGCGTGCCGAGCGTCACCGCGTTCGCCACCTGAATCGGTGCGACGAGCTTGAAGCCGGTTTGCGATACGTCCTTTGCCTCCCACGGGCCGCCGGGTGCCGCGTGTGCGCCGATGCGGCGGCGTGCGAGCTCGTTGCGGCGGGTCGGCTCGTCGCGGATCCGGCCGAACACGGCGATGTCCATCGTGCTGTCGAAACTTTCGCCGGTCGTCTCGGCGATCGGGATCGGCTGGCTCGCCTCCTCGCGGAAGAAGCTCGCGATCTTCTGAAAGCCGACGATCGCATCGACAGCTCCGGCCGTGGTGACGCGCTCGCCCCTGCGCGTGAACGGCTTGAACTCGGGATCGACCTGCGCTGCGAGCTTGGTGAACAGCGCGAGCTGCTCGCTGCGCCGCGGCGTGCGGTTGGACAGCGGCTCGGCCTTGATCTTCTGCTCCAGCGTGACGACGTGCTGGACCATCACGGCGTGCAGCGGTCGCGTGTCGACGAACAGCACGCGCCCCTCGAGCGCGCCCGGCTTGCGGCGCCGCAGCCCTTCGCGCCCGCCCAAGTCGACGAAGAACGAGTTTGCGGCCGAAGGCTCGAGCGTCAGGCGCAGCGGCGAGCACCAGTCATCGAGCTCGCCCCAGATGAACTCCACCTGCCGCGCGGTCAGGCTGCCGGCGTTCATCAGCTGCAGTACCAGCGCGCGCAGGTATTCGTGCTCGATCGTCGTCGTGTTGCCCTCGCCAAGCGTGACGAGCTGCCGCTCGATCCGCTCGCCGCAGGCGTGCGACATCAGACCGTGCAGCTCGGTCCACTTCGCGGGAATCCACTGCTCGTAACGGAACAGCCGCACGCGCGCGTCAAGCGCGAGATGTACGACCTGGCGGCTCAGCAGCTCGGGAAGCAGCTCCTGCCACCGCCGGCTTTGCGGGCGATCGGCGATCTCGCGCGCAAACGACTGGTACGTGATCAGGAAGGCCTGCGTCAACCCGAACAGCGCGGTCCAGAGCTGGTTCTCGATCTTCGAGCTTCGGCTCGCATGCTCGATGTACTGCTCGATGAGCGCGCGGCGCTGGGCGCCGGTTTGCGCGTCGACGTGAAAAACCGCACGCAGTCGCTGCGGCGTGCGCTCGATCCCTTGTCCGGCGACTCGCTCGAGTTCGGCCACGACGCCGGCTTGCACCGCAAGCGTGTCGCCGCCCGGAAGGGTCGTCAGCCAGCGCTCGGCCGACCGGACGTCGGAGAGTGGATCCTTGCTCGATCTGCCGAAACCGAACATCGTGCGTCGTTCCGCGTCACCATGCCGCGCCAAGGCGGCGATTGGCGCCGGCCTTTGCACGAAGCGTCACGAAGGAACGTCTCGGCGGGGGCTGGCGGTCGATGGGTTGACGCACATGGCTTGCAAATTCCGGACCGACGCTCGTCCGGCGAATCCGATACGCAGGTCTGAACACCACGAGGCATGGCACGCATCCTGCATACCCGAGCGGCGTGCAACACAAGTCGGCCTGAGCAGGGGGATTCGCCCGCGGTGAGGTGGTCAGAAAGAGCATCGCTATACTTGTTCAGGACAAATTGCAGCGTTTGAATCAAAAAACCCAGGGATGAACCGATGGGCATACTGATCGAAGCCCCTTCGCGCCGCCAGGATGGAGCAGGGATGCCGGCCAATTCGCCGGCGGCCGCTCCGGGAAACGAGCCGGCAGGCGCGCTCCACATCCGCGAGGTCGTGCGGATCACCGGCTTGCGCCGCGAGCAGCTCTACATGTGGCAGCGCCGCTACGGCTTCCCCGCGCCGTTGCGCGATGCGTTCGGCGATCGCGTCTATCCGGCCGACCAGGTTGCCCGACTGAAGCTGATCAAGCAGTTGCTCTCCGAGGGCTGGCGCGCCGGCGCCGTCGTCCCGCTCGCCGACACGGCGCTGCAATCGATGGTGGGCCTGGCGGTCGCCGAGCCGGCGCCGTTGCCGGCGGAGATCGCGCAGTCGGTGCGGCTGCTCGCCGAGCATCGCATCGGCGAAATGCAGAACCATCTGTCGAAGCTGCTCGTCGGCCAGGGTTTGCGGAAGTTTCTCGAGCAGACGCTGATTCCGCTCAACGAAGCCGTCCACGAGCGCGTTGTCCGCGGCGAGATGCAGACGTTCCAGGAATTGCGCTTTGCCGACCTCGCGCAACGGTTGCTGCGCGACGTCACGAGGCTCGTGCGGCCCACGCGTGACGCGCGCCAGATCCTGCTCGCGACGCCGCCGAACGATCCGAATCAACTGGGCCTGGCGATTCTCGAGCTGCTGCTGTTCACCGAAGGCATCAACTGCCTGACGCTCGGCACCGGCGTCCCGGCGCAGGAAATCGCGAGCGCGACCGAAGCGTATCACGCATCGCTCGTCGTGCTGCTGTTCGATCGCGGCATCTCGGGCAAGATCGCCGGCCAGGAAATTCGCTGCCTGCGCCGCTCGTTGCCCGCCGAAACGCCGCTGATCGTCAGCGGACGCGCAGTGAACCTCCTCGCGAAGCCGATCGACAACGTGCAGGTTGCCGCTGATTTCAATTCGGTGATGGCGACGCTGCGCGCCCGCGGCCTGTTGCCGGCCGCGCCGGTCACGCGCGTGCCCGATCTGCCGGGAGCGACGCAAACGGCGTAAAATCGTGACATGGACACGCACGCGATCCCGGCAGGCACGCCGCTGCAGACGCATGGGCGCGCGGGCCATCGCACTGCGTGGCATGCGATTGCGGTGGTCGCAGCGGCCGCCGTCGCGTGGCTCGTGTTCACCGCGTACCGCCAGCCGGATCTGATCCTGAATCTCGCCGACCTGCGTCTTTGCTGACGCGGCGCGGTCGGGTGCCTCCGACACGGAGGCTTGACTCACGGCTCGTTCAGAAACTCCTCCAGCCTTCGCCGATCGCGCTTCGTGGGTCGAGCCGATGGCATCGGCAGCGCACGCGCCGCGCGCCGCTCGGCTGCAGCCAACTGGCGCGCAGCGGCGCTCTCCGGCAATTCGCGATAGAGAAGCGCGGCATCGGCGGCCGAGCCTCGCCGCAGCGACGTCTGCATCACCTCGAAGTCCCACACCAGGTTTTGCTTGCGCACGCTGGCACGCGTTCCGACGCGGATGGATTGCGACGGCTTGACGCGCTCGCCGTCGACACGGACGTGCCCCGCTTCGATCGCGTGCGCGGCGAGGGATCGAGTGCGATAGAACCGCGCGGCCCATAGCCACTTGTCGAGCCGCACCGGACCTTCCGTTCCGCTCACGGCAGCTTTGATCTCACTGCGGGTTTTCGTGTTTACCCGCGGCGCCGTACTCGCGCATCCACGCGGCGACGTGACCCGCGTCCGGGTGATTTTCGCGCTCGAGCGCCGCAGCGACGCGCACCTGGTCCGTTTCGGGACGGTTTTGCGACAGCTTGAGCTTGGTCGAGATGCGGCGAATGCGCATCCGGAAGCCGACGATGGCGTTGACGAGCGCATCGCGCTCGCGCTCCGCCATCGCGAATTGCCACGGCGGCCTCCGGTGCGATTCGAACCGGTTCACGAGCGCGTCGAGGATGCGCCGCGTCTCCACCGCGTCCGCGATGGTTTCGAGCGTCCCGCTCGCATGCACGACCGCGTAGTTCCAGGTGGGCACGGCCTTCGCGGGTTCGCCGTACCACGACGGCGACACGTACGCATGCGGCCCGTGGAAGATCGCGATCGATTCCGCGGTGCCCGCGTTGCGCCAGTGCGGGTTCGCGCGTGCCATGTGGCCGAGCAACATGCCGTGCGGCTCGCAGCCCGGCACGAAGAGCAGCGGCAAATGCGACACGAACGGCTCGGAGGCCGCGGGCGTAATCAACGTGGCGAACGGATGGTCGTGCATCAGGCGCGCCGTTGCCGCCCGGTCGACCGCCTCGAAATGCGCCGGCGTGTACAGGCTCACCGGCGCTGGCTCACTTCCGAGACAGCGGCATCGTATACAGCGTCATCGGCAGCGCGGAATTGCGGTCGAACGTCGCCCCGGTTTCGATGCCGATGCGCGCCACTGCCTCCGCGGTCTCGACCTGCGCGTAGCGCGCCTGCATCGCCCCGAGCGCGTATTCGCGGCCGGAGCCGGCCGCCCAGAACTGCGTGTACTCGAACACTTCGCGCATCGAGAACACGCCGAAGATACCGTTGGCGTTGGCGATCAGCGCCGTGATCTGCGTCGACTCGTACGGATCGTCCTCCTCCTCCTTCGGGTTCAGGTAGTGCTGCTCCTTGAGAATCGGATGGAGCTGCCGGAACGTCTCGAAAATCGCCGACTTGTTCGAGAAGTCGAAGTGGGCGTGCTTGGCGAGCAGGCTTTCGAACACGAGCTGATGCGCGGCCGATCCGCACAGGCCGATGTACGTGTCGCGATGGTGGACGATCTTGTCGAACGTGCGATCGTGCTGCGCGGCGAGCTTGGTGTCGCCGAACGTCGTGAGCGAATCGGCGGCGATGGCGACTGAATCGCCCTTGCGGACGACGACGAGAGTAGTCATGCGGAAGTCGAGCCATTATACGCATCGGGCGCGGGCAGCATCGCGACCGGAGGCAGCCGTGCCGGCCGCCACCATTCGCGCGCGAACGCCCAGAACTCCGCCGTCGACGCGGGCGTCTCGTCGAGTGCGCGCTGCTCGAGAAAGCGCCACGCGGCGCACAGCGCCGCCACCGGCGCATCGGGCAACGCCCGCGCGCCCGCCTGCTTCGACAGCTTGCGGTCGTGCGCGTCGAGCGCGACCGGAACGTGCAGGTACCGCGGCATCGGCAATCCGAGCGCCCGCTGCAGGAAGATCTGTCGCGGTGTCGATGCGATCAGGTCCGCGCCGCGCACGACGTCGGTGATGCGCTGTGCGCCGTCGTCGACGACCACTGCGAGCTGATACGCGAAGAGACCGTCGCTGCGCCGGACGACGAAGTCGCCGACGTCGCGTGCGAGCGACTGCTCGACCATGCCTTGCAGCCGGTCCGTGAACGCGATCGGCGAGGATGGAACCCGCACGCGCATCGCGCGGGTGTTGCGTCCGGCGCGGTGCGGAGCGATGCCGTGGGCGCAGGCGCCCGGATAGATGCGCTCGCCGATCGGCCCGACATGGTCGCGGGCGCGCTCGCTCCGCGTGCACACGCATGGGTAGACGAGGCCGGCTTCGTCGAGGCGGTCAAGCGCTTCCTCGTAATGCGACGTGCGCATCGATTGCCGCCACACCCGACCTTCCCACGCGAAACCGAGCCGTTCCAGCGTCGCAAGGATCGTGTCCGCCGCACCCTTCCGCGCGCGCGGCACGTCGACGTCCTCGATTCGAACCAGCCACGCGCCGCCCGCCGCCAGCGCGTCTGCATAGCTTGCCATCGCCGCGACCAGCGAGCCGAAATGCAGCGGACCGGTAGGAGAGGGGGCGAACCGGCCGCGATACGTGGTGCGCGCGGACGAGGCCGCGGCTGGCTCGCGTGCAGGCTTCGCCGCGCCCGGCTCGCGTGCGTGCGCGATCAGCGGGTGGTCGCGCTGACCGCGGTGTGCACCGCCGCGATCGGCGCATCCATCCGATAGCGCGCGGTCGCGGCCATCACGGCAGTCGGGTATTCGGGGCGGCCAAGGCTGCCGTTGTAGCGGCCGAGCGCCCGGTAGAGGTCGCCTTTTTCCATGTCGAGATAGTGGCGCAGGATCGTGCACCCGTAGCGCAGGTTGGTGCGCAGGTTGAAGAGGTTGTGGTCCCGGGCCCCGATCAGCCTCACC
>DATEIQ010000174.1:0-2322 GCA_035278845.1 Casimicrobiaceae bacterium
CGAACTGCCGCGACTGCAGCAGTTGGAGACGCGCGATCTTGTCGCGCGTGCGCGCCGCGCGCTCGAACTGCAGCGCCGCCGACGCCTCGTCCATCTGCCGCTTGAGTTGGGCGAGGACCTCGTCGGTCTTGCCCTGCAGGAACAGCATCGTCGCCTGCACGTCCTGCTGGTAATCGACCTCCGAGATCAGCCCGACGCACGGCGCCGTGCAACGCTCGATCTGGTGCAGCATGCACGGCCGCGAACGGTTCGCGAACACCGTGTTCTCGCAGGTGCGAAGCTGAAACACCTTCTGCAAGAGCGCCATCCCCTCGCGCACGGCGCCCGCGCTCGGAAAAGGGCCGAAGTACTTGTGTTTACGGTCGAGCGTGCCGCGATGAAAGCGCAATTGCGGATACGGATCGCCGGACAGGCAGATGTATGGATAGCTCTTGTCGTCGCGATACAGGATGTTGTAGCGCGGCTCGAGCGCCTTGATGTGGTTGTTCTCGAGCAGCAGCGCCTCGCCTTCCGAGCGCACGGCAGTGGTCTCGACGCGCGCCACCTGCGCGATCATCGCGGCGATGCGCGGCTCGTGGCCACTCTTCTGGAAGTAGCTCGCGACGCGCTTCTTCAGATCGCGCGCCTTGCCGACGTACAGCGCACCTCCGGCGGCGTCGAACATCCGGTACACGCCCGGAAGGTTGGGCAGCGACGCGATCAATTCGCGCGCGTCGAATTGCGTCGCATCCGCGTGCGCATCGACAGTGCGACGATTGAGTCGGGAAACCTTGGTCATGCCGAAGTGCGTCCGCGGCCGAGATGCGCGTCGATCGCGTCGAACACGTCGCGAAACATCGCGCCTGTCAGTCGGCCGGTGTTCGTGTTGTAGCGGCTGCAGTGGTAGCTGTCGAAGAGTGCGATGCCGTTAGGCAGGGGATGCATCGCGCCATGTGCGAACGTGTACGCGCTGCGCCGCTCGCGCAGCGACAGCAGCGCTGCATCGTGTGCGATACGTCCGAGGGCGAGCACGACGCCGCCAGGCGGCAAGAGCGCGATGTCGGCCGTCAAATAATCGTTGCAGTTTCGCATCTCTTCCGGCAACGGCTTGTTGGCGGGCGGCAGGCATTTCACCGCATTCGTGATCCGGCAATCGACGAGCGTGATCGGATCGTCGGCCGTGCGCGACAGCGGCGAAGAGGCGTAACCGTATGCGTGCAGCGTCTCGTAGAGCAGGATGCCCGCGTAGTCGCCGGTGAAAGGTCGCCCGGTTGCGTTCGCCCCGTGCATGCCCGGTGCAAGCCCGACGATCACGAGCCGCGCGTTCGGGTCACCGAACGGCGGGACGGGCAGGCAGCGGTGATCCGGGTACGCCGCACGCACTTCTTCGAGGAAGCTCGCGAGGCGCGGACAACGGCGGCACGACGCGTCGTACACGGGCGTGGGAATTGCTGCATCTGGCAGAATGCCGGGCTTTTTCGCGTCGTAACGCATCGTCGATTCAATCATGCTGCAAATGCTGCCGGTCGAGCCGCACCTCGAGGTGCGCAAGCGCCTGCCACAAAACGCCTCGCGCCGGCCGCCGCTGCTGTTCGTACACGGGGGGTACTGCGACGCCTGGTTCTGGGAGCCGTATTTTCTCCCGTGGTTCGCGGCGCGCGGCTATCCCGCTTACGCGCTGAGCCTGCGCGGCCATGGCGCGAGCGGCGGCAGCGATACGCTGTTCATGGCCGGACTCGGCGATTACGAGGCCGACGTCGAGCGAATCGCGGCGACGATGGATTCGCCACCGATCCTGATCGGGCACTCGATGGGCGCGGCGATCGTCGAGCGCATCGTCGCCAAGCGGCCCGTTCGCGGGGCAGCGCTGCTGGCGCCCCTTCCGCCCGCCGGATTACTGCCGATCGCGAGCCGCCTGGCGACTTCGCATCCCGACTATCTGATGCACATGTACGGGGTCGATCCGTCGCGGATGTCGGCCGACGTGCTGCAGGCGCTGCGACCGTTCTACTTCAGCCCGCATGTGCCGCCGAAGATTCTCGCCGAGGCGGTGCGCCACCTGAGCGCCGAATCGCCGCGGGCGCTGTTCGACCTCTCGCTACGGTTGCACTGGGCGCTGCCTCAGCGCGATCACCGTCCGCTGTTCGTGCTCGGCGCCGATGGCGACGTGATCTGTACGCCCGATGACGTGAGGGCGACCGCGGCACACCACAAGGTCAACGCCACGATCCTGCCCGGCCTCGCGCACATGCTGATGCTCGAGCCCGACTGGGCACACGCCGCGAAGGCGCTGGAGGGTTGGCTCGCGACGTTGGAATGACTTCGGGGTCAGAGCAACAAGTC
>DATEIQ010000175.1:0-16748 GCA_035278845.1 Casimicrobiaceae bacterium
TCGCCGGCGATCTCGCCGATCTTGTCGGAGCCCAGGCGAATCTTCGAGATCGGCGCGTGGCTCGACCATTCGACGAGCAGGTCGGGGAGCAGGTCGCGATGCTCGCCACGATAGAGATCGTCGGTGCGCAGAACGCGTGCGACGACGCGGTGGCCGCTGTCGAGGTCGACGATGTCGAGCAGCTCGCGCGCGAGGTCGGCGCAGAAGGCGTCGAGCTCGGCGCCGCGCGCAATCCGCCCGTTGGGCTCGCGGCCGGCGAGATTCACGCGAATGCCGCCGTGCGCATGGTTGTTCTCGACGACGAAACACTGGCTTTCCGCGGGATTCACGAGCGGCGGACGCGGCTTGCGATCGGGCAGCATGTAATCCCTCAGCGGCGCGCGGATCGGCTGCAAGAGGCCGCGCAGGGCCGCGGGCGTGCGCTGCCAGCCCCACGTGAGGAACGGGTCGAAGCGATCGCGCATCCGTCGCGCCTCGACGACCGGAGGCGGAGCGGGTGCCGGGACCGCGACGCCGAGCGCGAGCAGGATCTTCTCCAGCAGGAACTGCGGGCCGTACTTGTAGCCCATGCCGTGACTCGCGAGCACGATGACCGTCGTGTCATTGTCCAGCGTGCGAATCACTTGGCCGATCGCGGCGTCGATGGCGACGTAAACCTGCTTCATCGGATCGCCGACTTCGCGTGCCTGCGCCGCATCGTGCCGCGGGTGGCTCGGGTCATGGATGTGCCAGCACTGGTGGCCGACGCAGTGGCTCTCGCTCCATACTTGCGCCAGGAAACTCCAGTCGCCACGACGTACGAAGTGGCGCGTGATGTCGGCGCGCGTCGCGATACCGCGGAGAAGGTTGTCGCGAAACTCGACGTAGCCCGCCGTGTCGCGATCGCCGTTGCAGATGTCACGCAGCGGATGACGGCCGAAGCGCCCCTCGATCTCCTGCGCGAGCGCATGCGGCCATGTGGTAAAGCCGTATTGCGCGTCGTGCGCGCCCCACTCGACGGTTTGCACGCCGTTCAAGCCTTCGGTCAGCCCGGAGAGCGGCACGTCGAGGATCGTGACGCGGCGTCCCGCGTCGCTCAGATGCCGCCAGAACGGCTTGCGCTCGAGCCGCTCGCCGGTCAGGCATCGGTAAGGTTCGTACGAACCGGGTGTTGTCTGCATCCACGAATAGACGCCGCTCTTCGCGGGGTTGACGCCGGTCTGGAAGGAGGGCCACGTCGCGCCGGTGAACAGGCCCGGAAGGCTCATCGTGTTTCCGCTAAGGCCCCTCCGCAGCAGCGACTGCAACACAGGCATTGCGCCTTCGTTCGCCCACTGCTCGATCAGGTAGCGGTTGCCGGCGTCGATGCCGAGCAGCGCGATCTTGGGCTTCATGGAGATTTCAGGCGGTCGGCCGATCAGCGCGGCGCCGTTTCGCGAAGGCTCGGCAGCGACTGGAACGCAGCGCCCACGGCCAGCGTTCGCAGCGTGCGCCACGCACCGGCCCCGCGCGGCTTGCGAGCGAGCAGGCCCGCGATTTCCCAGTACGCCATCCGCGCGATGTGGCGGTCGGTGATGAACTTCCAGTAGAACGCGCCGCGGCCGCGGACGTACTCACGGTTGACTTCCGCGACCGCGGCCTCGCTGTCCCGGCCGTGCGCGTGACGCACGACCACGTGCGGCAGATAGAGGATCGAGAGCCCGCGCCGCAACGCCCGGTACATGAAATCGAGATCTTCGGCCGAGCCGATGCGGCGGCCCTTGCCGAACGCGGGATCGAAGCCGCCGATGCGCCCGAACACGTCGCGGCGAAAGGCCATGTTGCAGCCGCTCATCACGGCGAGGATCGCATCGGCCGATACGACGCTTTTCGCCTCCCCGTGCGTGCGCAGCGACACCGTGCGGTCGCCGTCGTCGGCGGGCGCCACCATGCCGCCCAGAATCGACAGCTCCGGACGGCTTGCGAAAGCATCGACGATCGCCTGCATCCAGTCGCGGTCGACGTTGCAGTCGTCGTCGGTGAATGCGATGAGCGCGCCGCGCGCCGCAACGATGCCGCGGTTGCGGGCAATCGACAACCCGGGCCGCGCCTCGAGCACGCAGCGGATCGGCAGCGTCTCGGCATGGGCGTGCACGATGTCGCGCGTATCGTCACGCGATCCATTGTCGACGACGACGATTTCCGACACGTGGCTGCAGGCGCTTCGAGCCAGCGCCAGATGATGCAGGCAAGTGGAAAGCCTGCGCGCGCGGTCGCGCGTGCAGACGACGACGCTGATCGTCGGTGGCGGCGAGTCCGCGATCTGCACGCGGGACTCGATCTCCGGCGTGTCGGATGCAATGCCTTCCACGCGGAATGGGACGTCAGGCGGCATCGCCATTGCCGTTCCACATCAGTTTGCGCGTATAGGCCGCATAACGGAGCGTTCCCGGCGGCTGCATGCTGCGCAGATGATAGCGCCATGCCTGGCCGACGTTGCCTGCTCGCCGGCACCGCTCGGCCGCGTCGTGCAGCGTCGCGCGGTACTTGTGCGCGAGACGCCTGCGGTCGGCGGCAGAAAGCGGTGCCGAGCGCATCGAGTCGAGCACGTGCAGCGACGCCTCGACGAACGCGTCGCTTTTCGACAGCGAGCACGCGCTGTCATGCACGACGTACGTGGGGCGATCGACGAAGCGGATCGAGCACCCGGCCACGGCCAGCCGGAAGGCCACGCACGTCCATTCGCAAAGATCCGGAAGCGCATCGAACATCGCCGGCGGTACCGCATCCGTGCGGAAGAGTCCACCGCACGACGCGAGCCAGCAGCGCTCGACGATGCCGCGCAGCGGATCGTCCTGGTGGCGTGCGATGTCGTTGATCTGCACGTGCCGCGCTTTGCCGCGCTCGACGTAGCCGGTCGTCACGACGACTTGCACGCGCGGGTCCGCGCGCAGAATCGCGACTCGCTTGGACAGCGCATCGGGCAGCAGTTCGTCGTCGTCGTCGAGGAACGCGAAGAATGGCGCGTCGACCAGCCCCCGCGCGATTGTCAGCGCTCGCCCGGGTGAAGCTTCCGTCCCGATGCGATGAACGCGGATGCCGTTGCGCGACGCGAGCTTCGGCAACGGCTCCGGTCGCGGGCCGGCGATGACGACCACCGGGCGAGCCGCAACGCCGCGTTGCGCGACGACGCTCGCGATGGCGCGCTGCAGCGATTTGCGGCGCGAGCCTTCGCAGGTCGTACGCACGACGACGTCGATCGGCTCGCCGGCGGGCTGCGGGCGCAGCCCGGGGAGGCGGTCGTGAGCAGTTTCCAGCACGCGCGCATCTTCGCACCAATCGTGCCGCCGCGGCGGCCCGCCAGTCGGCTCTCGCCGCTGCGATGTGCTCGCGCCGGATGATCCGACCGGATCGGGGAAGCCAGCGGTACGACGCGCCGCCGGCGGCCGCCCGTGGCCGTTTCGTATATGCTCGCAGCGTGTACGTTACACGGAAGAGGCAATGCCGAATCGAATCGACCTCGGAAACCGCGTAGCCGTCGTGACCGGCGGGGCGCAGGGCATCGGCCGCGCGATCGTGGAGCGCTTCGTCGCTTCCGGCGCCACGGTTGCGATCTGGGACCGCGACATCGCGCTCGCGCGCACGACCGCCCGCGAGATCGGCGACGCGGCGCGCGCGTTCGACGTCGATGTCGCCGACACGCGGAGCGTGGAGGCGGCGAAGGACGCGACGCTCGCGGCTTTCGGCCGCGTCGACATTCTCGTCAACAACGCGGGCATCGCGGGACCCACGGCCCCGCTATGGGAATACCCGCTCGAGGAGTTGCAGGCGACGATGCGCGTCAACCTCGACGGCCCGTTCAATTGCTGCCACGCGCTGGTGCCGGGGATGATCGCGCAAAACTATGGCCGCATCGTCAATATCGCGTCGATCGCCGGCAAGGAAGGCAATCCCAATGCGTCGGCGTACTCGGCGTCGAAGGCCGCGCTGATCGGGCTCACGAAGTCGCTCGGCAAGGAGCTTGCCGCCTACGACATCGCGGTGAACGCGATCACGCCCGCGGTCGCCCGCACGGCGATCCTCGGTCAGATCACGCAGGCGCACATCGACTACATGGTCTCGAAGATTCCGCGCGGCCGAACGGTCGAGGTCCACGAGCTCGCGGCGCTCGTGGCATGGGCAGCGTCGGAGGATTGCTCGTTCACCACGGGCTCGGTGCTCGACGCGTCGGGCGGACGTGCGACGTATTGACCGGATGTTTCATCACAGGGGAGGGACGATGAAGACTAGCCACAAAATACCGGCGCTGAGCGCGCTGCTGGTGCTGAGCACCGCGGCGCTCGCGCAGGAAATCACGCTGCGGTGGGCGGACGTCGTGCCGGCGTCGCATCCGTCGGCGCAGATGATCGAGCGCATCGCCGCCGACGTGAAGGCGAAATCCGGCGGGCGCATCGCCGTCCAGGGCTTTCCCGGCGGCCAGCTCGGCAGCTCGCGCGACACGATCGAAGCGGTCGCGAACGGCACGCAGCAGCTCGTCACCGAAGGCGCGGCGAATTTCGGCGCATGGGTGCCCTCGATCGGCGTGATCGAAAGCCCGTACGTGTGGCGCGACGCCGATCACCTGGTGAAGGCGATGGCGGGACCTGTCGGCAAGCAGTTCAGCGACGAGCTCGTCGCGAAGCGCGGCATGCGCATTCTCGGGACGACGTATTACGGCACGCGGCACCTGACGACGTCGAACAAGGCGGTAAAGACGCCTGCGGACCTCGCCGGCTTCAAGCTGCGCGTGCCGGAAAACGAGGTGTTCCGCGCGATGGCGGAAGCCTGGGGCGCGAAGCCGACGCCGATGAATTTCGGCGAGCTCTATCTCGCGCTGAAGCAGGGCGTCGTCGACGGGCAGGAGAACCCGCTTCCGACGATCAAGTCGGGCAAGTTCGACGAAGTGCAGAAGTATCTGGTGCTGACCGGCCACATCATCACGCCGCGACTCGTCGTCGTGAACGAAGCGTTCTGGAAGGGGCTTAAGCCCGCCGACCAGCAGATCCTGCAGCAGGCGATCGACGCCGGCATCGCGTGGCAGAACGCGGAGCTCGTGCGGCAGGAGAAGGAGCTCGTCGATACGTTCAAGAGCGCCGGCATGACGGTCGTGCCGGTCGACATCGACGCGTTCCGCAAGCCCGTCGTGGGCGTGCTCACGGCGAAATTCGAAGGCAAGTGGGGCAAGGGCACGTACGAGAAGCTGCAGGCGATCCGATAACGCCCGTTCGCGTGCCCGAACATCGCGTGAACGGGCATTAGCGCCTTGAGCTCCGGCGCAACGGGCGCAGCGTGCTCGCGTTGATCGCCCGCGTGCGGCACGTCGCCGAGCGCGCGATCGACTGGGCGGCGATCGTCGTCTTCACCGGCATCTTCGCCTGCATATTCGTGCAGGTGATTCTGCGCTACGTGTTCGACAGCCCGCTCACATGGAGCGAGGAGCTTGCGCGTTACCTGATGATCTGGTGCGCGTTCCTGGGCTGGGTCATCGCGTCGCGCCACGACAGCCACCTTGCGATGACGTTCGTCGTCGACAAGGCGCCGCGGCGAACGCGGGCAGCCCTGCGGATCGCGATCGAGGCCGCGACGCTGCTCTTCGCCTGGGTGCTCGGCCGGCGGGGACTGCAGCTTGCCGTCAGTTCCTGGGACATCGAGAACGTCGCCGTGCCGTTCAGCCTCGGCGTCGTCTACCTGATCGAGCCGATTGCCGCGATCGCGATCGCGCTGTACGCGGCCGGCAAACTGGTCGCCGCGCTGCGCGAATGCTTCTCCGCTTCGGCAATGTCGGACCCGCCTGCCTCCGATCCGCCTGCGACGGAATCCGCGCCATGACGACGCTGATGCTCGTGATCCTGGGCGTCTGGTTCGCGAGCCTGTTCGCCGGCGTGCCGATCTGGCTTGCCATGGCGCTCGCCGGCTTCGCGTTCCTGCAGTTCGCCGGCATCCCCGATCTTGCCGTCGCCCAGCGGCTCGCCAAGTCGGTCGACTCGTTTCCGTTGCTCGCGGCACCTCTATTTATCCTGATGGGCAACGTCATGAACTCGTCGAACATCACGACGCGCATCTTCGACTTCGCGAAGGTGTGCGTCGGCTGGATGCGCGGCGGGCTTTGCCACGCCAACATCGTCGCCAGCGTGTTCTTCGCCGGGACGTCGGGATCCGCCGTCGCGGACGCCGGCGGGCTCGGCACGCTCGAGATCAAGGCGATGACCGACGAAGGCTATTCGCCCGACATCGCCGCCGCGCTCACGGCGTCGTCGGCGACGATTGGCCCGATCATTCCGCCGTCGCTGCCGATGATCATCTACGGCGTCTCGGCCGAAGCTTCCGTCGGTGCGCTGTTCATCGCCGGCGTGATTCCCGGCCTTTTGATGGCTGGCGCGCTGATGTTGATGGTGCGAGCAATCGCGGTGCGCCTGAACCTGCCTCGGCACCCGTTTCCGACGCTCGGTGACGTCTGGCGCGCGTTCAGGGGCGCGTTCTGGGCGCTGATGACGCCCGCGATCCTGTTCGCAGGATTGTTCGGTGGCGTGTTCACGCCGACCGAGGCGGCGGCGGTCGCGGTCGCGTACGCGCTCGTTCTCGGTCTCTTCATCTACCGCGACCTGTCGCTCGCCGCGCTGCCGAAGATCATTCTCGAGACGGTCGAGACAACTGGCGTCGTGCTTGCGCTCGTAATGGCGGCGTCGCTGCTCTCGTATTGCCTGGCGCTGTCGCAGGTACCGCAGATTGCAGGCGCCTGGCTTGCCTCCCTTTCCGACAACCCGCTCGTCTACCTGATGGTCGTCAACGTCGTGCTGCTGGTCGTCGGTTGCTTCATGGAGGCGATTGCCGCGATGCTCATTCTCGTCCCGATCCTCGTGCCGCCTGCACTCGCGCTCGGCATCGATCCGATCCAGTTCGGGCTCGTGTTCGTGCTGAATCTGATGATCGGGACGATTACGCCCCCGGTCGGCGTCGTGCTGTACGTCACGTCGCGGGTTGCGAACATCTCGTTCGAGCGCGTCACGCGCGCGACGCTCCCGTTCCTCGTGCCGCTGCTCGCCGTTCTCCTCGCCATAACGCTGTGGCCGCCGCTGACAACGTGGCTGCCGCAGTTCGTACTCGGAGGGCAGCGGTAGCGGGCGACGTTTCGCGCGTGGCAGCGCAGGCCGGCATGCCTGCACCGCCAGCGCGGGTGTATCCTACGAAGCCCCTCGAGGGTCGACATGGCTGACGCCACGCGCACCGCCGGGCAGCAGCGCGGTCATCGCGCATTGCTTTCCTCGTTCGCGGCCGGGAACGAGACGCGCCTGCAGCTTTTGCGCATCGCTTCGTTCGTATTCGTCGGGTACTACCTTGGCGCGCGCCTCGGTCTCGCGCTCACGTTCGTTCCGAATCCCGTCTCGGTGCTGTGGCCGCCGAACTCCGTGGTTTTCGCTGCGCTCGTGCTGCTGCCCGTGCGATCGTGGTGGGTCGCCGCAGCCGCGGCTCTGCCGGCGCACCTGCTCGCGGAAGTGCAGGGCGGCGTGCCGATCGCGATGGTGCTGTGCTGGTTCGTGAGCAACATGTCCGAGGCGGTGATCGGTGCCGCGTGCCTGCGGTTGCTGCGCCGGCAACCGCTTACGTTCGGAACGCTGCTCGACGTCAGCGCGTTCATGGTCGCGGCGTTCGCGGCGGCCTTCTTCTCGTCGTTTCTCGATGCCGCGTTCGTCGAGCTCAACGGCTTCGGCGACACACCGTACTGGGGCGTATGGCGCACGCGGGTGCTTTCCAACGTGACGGCGGCGCTGACGTTCGTGCCGGTTATCGTCACGTGGCACGCGAGCCGCCGCCGCGATCGGCTGGCAGCCGGAGCCACGCGCGCGATCGAGGCAGCTGCATTGCTCACCGGGCTGCTGGCGGTGACGCTCGTCGTGTTCGACTCGGACCTCACGTCCAGCGTCGCTCCGGCACTCATCTATCTGCCGCTGCCGTTCCTGATGTGGGCGGCGCTGCGCTTCGGTCCACAGGGTGCCAGCGTGGCGTTCGCGATCGTGGCCGTGCTCGTCATCTGGGGGACCGGCCATGGCCTCGGCCCGCTGGGGACGCGGCTCCCCGCGGAGAACGCCTTTTCCGTGCAGATCTTTCTGATCTTCGTCGGTCCGACGCTGCTCTGCCTGGCCGCGGCGCTCGAGGAGCGGCGCAGCGCAGAGTCGTCTAGGCGGACGAGCGACCGGCTGTTCCAGTTGCTGCTGCAGGCGACGAACGACGCCGTGTACGAGCGCGATCTCACGTCCGACGGCGTGCGTTTCAGCGGTCATGGCCTTGCGCCGTTCGGCTATGCGCCCGCCTTATGCCCGGTGACGTTCGCAGCGTTCGCGGAGCTCATCCATCCCGACGATCGCGAGCGCGTGCTGACCGCGCATCTCGGTGCTGTCGAAGGCGCCGGGGGCCACTGGGATGCCGAATTCCGCCTGCGTCGTGGCGATTCGAGTTACGCGCCGGTCCACGAGCAAGGGCTTGTCGTGCGCGACGGTTCGGGTCGCTCGCCGCTGCAGATGATCGGTACGCTTACCGACATCACCGAGCGGCGCGAGACCGAGGAGTTGAATCAGCGCTTGAGTCACGCGGCTCGGCTCGCGGTAATGGGTGAACTTACGGCATCGATCGCACACGAGATCAACCAGCCGATATCGGCGATTCTCAGCAACGTCGATGCGGCCGAAATGCTGCTCGACGCCGGTCAGCACGGCAGCGCCGAGCTGCGCCAGATCCTCGAAGACATCCGCAGCGACGATCTCCGTGCGAGCGAAGTCATCCGGCACATCCGCACGCTCGCCAACAAGCGCGAGATCGCGTTCGTTCGCTTCGACGTGAACGAGCTTGCGCGAGCGGTATTGCGACTGGTGGCCTCCAACGCGCGGCGCCGCGGCGTGGCGGTGAGCGCCCGGTTCGCACCTGTTCCGCTCGTGCGCGGCGATCGCATTCACGTGCAGCAGGTGCTGCTGAACCTGCTGTTCAATGGCATGGACGCGGTCGCCGATCTGCGAGGGGAGCGGCGGCGGATCGAGGTGGCGACCGGCGTGGCCGGGCACGGCGAGGTCGAAGTGCGGATTCGCGACTGGGGCCATGGCATTCCGCAGGGCGAGTGCGAGCGGATCTTCGATTCGTTCTTCACGACTAAAGAGCACGGAATGGGGCTCGGGCTTTCCATCGCGCGCACGCTGGTGGAAGCAAACGGCGGGCGTATCGGCGTCGAGAACCATCCGGATGGCGGAGCGCTGTTCCGGTTCACGTTGAAGGTCGAGACACAGCCCGGCCTGGACACGTCAACGCAGTGACACCCGCCGCCATCGTCCCGATCGTGCACGTCGTCGACGACGATGCTCCAGTGCGCGCCGCGCTGACGCGGATGCTGCGCATCGCCGGTTTCAATTCGCGCGGATATGCATCGGCCGCCGAGTTTCTCGTCGGCGACGACCATGCGGGCGGTTGCCTCGTACTCGATGTCTCGCTTCCCGGCATGAGCGGAGTCGAGTTGCAGGCCGTGCTTGCAAAGGTCGACGGATCGCTGCCGATCGTATTCCTTACGGGCCGCGGCGACATTGCGACGAGCGTGCGCGCAATGAAGGCGGGTGCCGTCGATTTCCTCACGAAGCCGGTGAAGCGGGATGTGCTGCTCGCGGCCGTGCGCACGGCAATCGCGCGCGACGCCGCCGCGCGCGCGCAGCGCGCCGAGCTGCGCGGCTTGCGCAACCGGTTCGAGACGCTGACGACACGCGAGCGCGAGGTCTTCGAGCGGGTGATCAACGGCAAGCTCAACAAGCAGATCGCCGACGATCTCGGCACGTCCATCCGCACCGTCAAGGCTCATCGCGCCAACGTGATGAGCAAGATGGCGGTCGGCTCGCTTGCCGAGCTGGTGGGTGTGGGCAATCGCCTCGACCGCGCCGCCCGCTCATAACCGCACTGCGCGTTGTGCCCGGTTGCCCCTTGGTGCAGAGGCAACCTGCCCCCGAGGTCAATTGCATGTTTCGGCGAGCGCGCCGAGTATCAATGCGCTGCCGTGAACGTGCCCGTTGCGGTCTGCGGGCCATTGGGGGGCGTGGCGATGCTCGGCCCACGATCGACAACCGTGGTGATCGTCGAGGACGACGCGAGCATGAGTCGGGCGCTTGCGCGCATCCTGCGGCTGGGCGGTATCGAGGCGAAGAGCTATGTGTCGGGGGAAGCGCTGCTGGCGAGCGACACGCTGCGAGGTGTGGGGTGTCTCATCGTCGACGTGCAGCTTCCCGAGATGAACGGTTTCGAGCTTCACACGCGCCTGGCCACGATGGACACATTGCCTCCGGTGATTTTCATCACGGCGTTCGATACGCCGGAGGCGCGCGCGCAGGCGATGGGCGCCGGCGCGGTCGCGTTCCTCGCGAAGCCGTTCTCAGGACGGACGTTGCTGGAAACTCTGCGCAATGTGCTCGGGCGTGCCAGCCAGCACCACTGAGACAGTCGGATTCGACGAGCACGAACGAAACGAGACACTGCGCTTTCCCGATGCTGTCCTCGGCATTGGCGACTACGTCGCGTTCATGCTGGGGCTGCGCCGCGAGCGCGCCCGGATGAAGGCGGCGGGGTTGATCCATCCGGAAAGCAGCTATCCGATATCGCTGACCCTGATCGTGGCGGTGGTGTTGCTCGCGATCGGTATCATGGCGATCGCCAGCATGTGGCTGCACGTGGGCACGTTCGGTTAACACACGAACGCAGGGGGAATCGTGATGCGCGCCGCGCTCTTAACGAGCTTCGTTGCCGCGCTTTTGTCGTTCGGGAGCGCCGGCCTTGTTGCCGCGGCCGACACCGCGTCCGCGAAGCCGCGCCAGCTCTCCATCGCCAACAAGCCGTGGACCGGCGACTTCGACCGCATGGTCGCGCGCCGGATGATCCGCGTCCTCGTACCGTACAGCCGGACGCTCTACTACACGGACAAGGGTCGAGAGCGCGGTCTGACCGCCGAGCTGATGCGCGACTTCGAGCAGTACGTGAACCGCAAATACAAGACCGGCAAGCGCCCGATCACTTTCTATCTGATCCCGACCACACGCGACCGGCTGTTGCCGGAGCTTGCGTCAGGCCTGGGCGACATCGCCGCCGGCAATCTCACGGCTACCGACGAGCGTCTGAGACTCGTCGACTTCGTCACGCAGACCGATCGCCCTGCCGTCAAGGAGCTCGTCGTCACCCACACGAGGGGATCTTCTGTCGCGTCGCCGGACGACCTTTCGGGCCGCACGGTGCACGTCCGCGAGGCGTCAAGCTACTACGACAGCCTCGTCGCATTGAACGCCCGGTTCGAGCGCGAGGGCCGGCCGCCCATTCGGTTACACCTCGTGCCCGATGCGCTCGAGGACGAGGACATGATGGAAATGGCGAATGCCGGTTTGATCGACGTGCTGATCGTCGACGACTGGAAGGCCAAATTGTGGGCGTCGATCCTGCCGAACCTGCGCATCGACGACGGCGTGTTCGTGCGCGAGAGTGGCCGCATCGGCTGGGCGATACGCAAGGACAGCCCGCAGCTTGCGGCGGCCATCCGCGATTTCGACGCCACGATCGCCCGGAAGCAGGGCACTTACGCGTACCGTCTGCGCCAGTCGATGCAGCGAATCCGCCAGCTTCAGGATCCGACGACGACCGGCGACTGGAAACGCTTCGAGCAGCTGCTGGCGCTGTTCCATCGCTATGGCGAACGCTACGGCTTCGATCCGCTCATGCTCGCGGCGCAAGGCTACCAGGAATCGCAGCTGCGGCAGGAGGCGCGGAGCCACGTCGGCGCGATCGGCGTCATGCAATTGATGCCAGCGACCGGCGCGGAAATGAAAGTCGGCGACATCAACGTCACCGAACCGAACATCCACGCCGGCGCGAAGTACATGGACATCCTGATGACGAAGTACTTTCCCGATGCGCACTTCAGCGAAGGCAACCGGCCGCTTTTCGCATTCGCGAGCTACAACGCCGGCGCGGGCAACATCGCCCGCATGCGGAAGGAGGCGGTCAAGCGCGGCCTCGATCCGGACAAGTGGTTCAACAACGTCGAGCTCGTCGTCGCCGAAAAGATCGGAATCGAGACCACCACGTACGTTCGCAACATCTACAAGTACTACGTGACTTACAAGCTCACGCTCGACGCGCAGGAACAACGACGCAAGGCGCTCGAGGACGCCCGCAAGGCGAGCGTCAAGTAATCCGCGGCTTTCGGAACGGGTATCTCGTGGGCGGTATCGATCGGATTTGCACGATGGGGTACACCGCCGACGCCCGGGTGATACTGTCCTTCGGGACAATGTGCCCCGGACCCGCGCTACCGGATAATCGGCGCTCAGCATCCCTTACGGAGAACAAGACGATGAACGCTCCTACTACGACGCTCGGTCGCGCGTTTCGCGCCGCATCCACGTTGCTCGCGGTCGCGCTACTCGTCGGTTGCGCGACAACCGACACGGGCGAGTCGCGGATGTCGTCCGCCGAACCCGACAAGCTCGTTGCCGACGCACAGAAGACCTTTGACAATTTCCTGCGCGATCCCGACCAGACGTGGGTGCAGGAGAACCTCGGCCGCGCGCGGGCCGTGCTCATCGTGCCGCAGATCGTGAAGGCGGGCTTCATCTTCGGCGGCTCCGGCGGCAGGGGGGTGCTGGTCGCGCGAGACGGGCGCACGTGGTACGGGCCCGCGTTCTACGATCTCGCGACGGCGAGCGTCGGCTTCCAGGCGGGCCTCGAAGTTTCGGAAGCGCTGATCCTCGTGATGACGGAGAAGGGCCTCAATTCCCTGATGGCGAGCACGTTCAAGATCGGCGGCGACGCGAGCATCGCCGCGGGTCCCGTTGGCGCAGGCGCGAAGTCGACGATCACCGCGGACCTCGTGTCGTTCACGCGCTCGAAGGGCGTGTATGGCGGGGTCAATCTGGACGGCACGGTCGTACACACGAACGGCTCCTGGACCGACGCGTACTACCATCGCCGGAACGTGTTGCCCCCCGACATCGTGATGCGCCACACGATTCAGAGTCCGAAGGCGGGGCCGCTGCTGACACAGGTCGCAAATGCGATGAAGTAGCAGGCGCGGATTCGACCGCGCGCGGTTGCATCTACACGGATCGGCGGGGGAGTCGCCCGGAGCGCTGAGCCGGGCGACTTCACGCAGTTGTGAAGCCGTACAACGGGAACCTCCCGTTGAGCGCCGGGCCTTACTTCCTCCAGCAACGACGTTGGAGGAACCGATGGCTCGCCTCGGCGGCAACCCATAATGCAGTTCCAGTGGGCCGACGCGACGGCCGGGTTGAACGACCTGATCGCGCGCTTCGGCGAGCGCGTGCCGTACATCGTGCTCGCGCTCGTCGTCTTCGCGGTGTGCTACGTGATCGCGGTCAGCGTGCGCAAGCTTGCGACGCGATTCGCGCGGCGAACCGAGCGGCGACACAATCTCGGCATCGTGCTCGGGCGCCTGGGCCAGGGCGGCATCGTCCTGCTGGGACTCCTCGTCGCGCTCGTCATCGCCGTCCCCGGCTTTACACCGGGTCAACTCGTCAGTGTGCTCGGCCTGTCGAGCGTCGCGATCGGCTTCGCGTTCCGCGACATCCTGCAGAACTTCCTGGCCGGCATCCTGCTGCTGCTCTCGGAGCCGTTTCGCATCGGCGACCAGATCCGGTCCGGGGATTTCGAAGGAACCGTCGAGAACATCGAGACCCGCGCAACGTTCATCCTCACCTACGACGGCCGGCGCATCGTGATGCCGAACTCGACGCTGTTCGTCAACGCGGTGACGGTGAACACGGCCCACGAGAGGCGGCGAATCGAGCACGATCTCGTGCTTCCGGCGCCGGTCGACGTGCATGCCGCGAAAGCCGCGATCCTGCGCGCGGTGAGCGCCGCCCCTCATGTACTCCGCGATCCTCGCCCCGACGTGCTGCTGACCGGCTTCACCGACAAGAACGCGACGCTGCGGATCCGCTGGTGGATCGAGCCGCCGCATCAATACGAGCTGCAACAGGGACTCGACGCTGTGCTCGGGCGCGTGCGTGATGCGCTCGGCGATGCGGGCCAACAGCCGCCTGCAGCACAGCGTCCGCAGCTGACCGCGCAACCGCAAAAGCATTTGCCCTTGCAGCGCGCCCGCTAGAATCGGCCGATGACACGGCTCGGCGATCTCGTCGACACGTCGCGCATCGTTGCCGAAACCGCCGGACGAAACGGGAAGATCGCTGCGCTCGCGGCATTCCTCGGCCGGCTTGCGCCGGCGGAAATCCCGATCGCCGTGTCGTTCCTTTCCGGCGAAACGCGACAGGGCCGGACCGGCATCGGCTATTTACTGTTCCAGGAAGCGGTATCCGCCTTTGCACCGGATCCTGCGCCGTTGACGCTCGAAGACGTCGATGCCGCTTTTGCGCGCATCGCAGCGATCAGCGGCACGGGTTCGAAAGCCGCGCGTACGCGCGTACTGGCCGAAATGCTCGCGCGCGCGACGCCGGCCGAGCGCGACTTCCTGTTCCGGCTCGTGCAGGGCGAGTTGCGCCAGGGCGCGCTCGAGTCGCTGGTGATCGAGGCGGTGGCCGCCGCATCGTCGCTGCCGGCCGCCGGCGTTCGCGCAGCGGCGATGGTTGCGCACGGCGTCGTCAGCGTCGCGCAGGCGGCCCTCACCGAAGGCGCCGCAGGGATCGCGCGCTTTACGCTTGCGCCGATGCAGCCGATCGCGCCGATGCTCGCGAAGCCGGCCGGCGACATCGCCGAGGCGCTCGCAGCGCTCGGCATCGCGGCGTTCGAATGGAAGCTCGACGGCGCGCGCGTGCAGGTGCACAAAGTCGGCAGCGACGTTCGCGTGTTCACGCGCCAGCGCAACGACGTGACGGCGTCGGCGCCCGAGATCGTCGCGGCAATCGGCGCGGTCCCTGCAGACGAGCTGATCCTCGACGGCGAGGCGATCGCGCTGCACGACGACGGTGCACCGCAGCCGTTTCAACTGACGATGCGACGCTTCGGCCGCATACAGGACGTGGCCGACATGCGTGAATCATTACCGTTGGCGGCGTTCTTCTTCGATTGCCTGCGCCTCGGCGGCGACGTGCTGACGCAGGCGCCCGCGTCTGAGCGCTTTGACGCGCTGTCGCGTGCCTTGCCCGCCGAATTGCTGATGCCACGGCTCGTAACGGGCGATCTCGCGGAGGCATCCGCGTTCTACGACGACGCGCTGCGCCGCGGCCACGAGGGCGTGATGGCGAAGTCGCTGACGGCACCGTACGAGGCCGGCAGGCGGGCCGCGTCGTGGCTCAAGATCAAGCGGCTGCACACGCTCGATCTCGTCGTGCTCGCCGCGGAATGGGGCCACGGCCGGCGTAACGGCTGTTTGTCGAATCTTCATCTCGGCGCCGTCGATCCTGCAAACGGCGGATTCGTGATGCTCGGCAAGACGTTCAAGGGTTTGACGGACGAATTGCTGGCATGGCAGACGGCCGAGATACTTGCGCGCGAGACGCGCCGGGATTCGATGACCGTTTATCCGCGGCCCGAGCTCGTCGTGGAGATTGCGTTCAACGACTTGCAGGCGAGCCCGCGCTACCCCGGTGGTATCGCGCTGCGGTTCGCGCGCGTCAAGCGCTACCGGCCGGACAAAGCCGCGGCGGAAGCGGACACGATCGACACCGTGCGCGCGATCTACGAAGGCCAGCTCGCGCGCGGTGAAGCAGGCTGATCCGTCACCGACGCTACGCTGCGCGCGTGCGCGGCACCCGGTGCGCGATCGCGACCGCGAGCGTCACGAGCGCGACGATCGGCATCACGAGCATGCCGGGCGTGCGCATCATCCAGGCGAACGCGCCGCTCACGGCGCACCACAGCAGCGGAATCGCCATCAAGACGGGCGAGCGTCGCCGCGTGAGCAGCAGAACACCGAGCGTCGCAGTAACCGTCGGATCGGGCGCGACGCCGAAGTACTCCGATTGCAACAGGCTGCGTCCGGACAGGCCTCCGAGCAGCGGCTGCACGATCAGTGCGAAGGCTACGAGCCAGATGCCCGGATGCCGCCATGTATTCGCGTCGAGCGCGAGCCTGCCGCGGACGGCGCCGAGCATGACGAGCAGCAGCGCCTCGGCGGCGAATGCCGCGGCGAACCATGTAGCCGCGAAGTTGATCGTCGCGTAACGGCGCCAATGGAAGGCCCAGGCAACCCATAGCCAGCACGCGGCAAGCAACACCGCGATCGCAGGTCCCGATCGGTGGCCGCCGCGCCGCGCAAGCACGACGATCGCGACGCCGAGTGCCAGCGCGACGATTTGCGCCGGCCAGATCTCCGCGTTGTAAAGCTCGTGCAGGCGAAACCAGGTGCGCGGCGAAAACAGCAGGAAGCTCGAGAGGCGATAGGTCCACCACTCGGACATCGGTCGTCGGGCTACAGGAGACGCTCGACGTGCGCGGCGATGCGCCGGCGCATCGGCTCGTCGGGCATGGCGCCACGCGCGGCACCCATGTTCTCGCGCACGTGCGCGACGCGCGTCGTGGCGGGGATCGCGCACGTGACTGCAGGGTGCGAAACGATGAATTTGAGCAGCAGCTGCGCCCAATTCACGCAGCCGATCTCGGAAGCCCATGCCGGCAGTGGATGACCGGAGAGGGCATCGATCAGCGCGCCCTGCTGGAATGGTCGGTTGACGATCACCGCAATGCCGCGCTCGCGCGCCAGCGGAAGGATGCGATCCTCGACGTCACGGTCGACAGGGTTGTATGTGACTTGCACGAAGTCGAGC
>DATEIQ010000176.1:0-5599 GCA_035278845.1 Casimicrobiaceae bacterium
TTGAAGATTGGCAAGCGCCAGATCGGCCAGCGCGTCCATCCAGCGTCCGCTCTCGTTCAGGCAGGGGATGACGTTGTAGTCGCCGCCGCCCGCCTGCTGGAACTGCCCCTTGCCCTCGATCGCGAGCTCCTCCAGCGTCTCGAGGCAATCGGCCACGAATCCCGGCGCAAAGACGTCGACGCGACGAAGCTTCTGCTTCCCCAGTGCGGCGAGAACGTCCGCCGTGTACGGCTCGAGCCAGCGGCCGCGGCCGAAGCGCGACTGGAATGCGATCGACCACTGCGTCGATTCGAGCCCGAGCTCACGCGCCAGCAGACGGGCCGTTTGATGGCAGTAGCAGTGGTACGGATCCCCGCGTTCGAGCGTGCGGCGGGGCAGACCGTGGAACGACAGCACGAGGTGCTCGGGACGCGCATGCCTCGTCCAGTAGTCGTTGACGACAGCCGCCAGCGCGGCGACGTACCCGGGGTCGTCGTGGAACGAATCAACGAAGCGCACACCGGGCACCCGGCGGGCCGACGCGAGCCATCGCCCCACGGCGTCGACGACCGAGCCCGTCGTGCTCGCCGCGTACTGGGGGTAGAGCGGCACGACCAGGATGCGCGACGCGCCGGCTTCGCGCAGTCGGTCGAGCGCGCCGGCGATCGACGGCTCGCCATAGCGCATCGCGTGCTCGATCGCCGCGTGGTCCGCCGGAAGGCCGAGTGCCTTGAGCCGCTGGCCGAGGTAGCCTGAAAGCAGCACGCGTTGCTTGCTCGTGTGCAGCGCGAGCGGCGAGCCGTCCTTTTTCCAGATCGCCTGATAGCGCGCTGCGGACTTCGCCGGCCGCGTGCGCAGCACCAGGCCGTGCAGCAACGGCCGCCACGCGGCGGGCGGAATCTCGATGACGCGCGGGTCGGTCAGGAACTCGGCGAGGTAGCGACGAACCGAAGCGGGCGTCGGCGCGTCGGGCGTGCCGAGATTGACGAGCAGCACGCCGATGCGCGGGACTCGATCATGGCGAAAGGCAGGTTCAGGACGATACGACATCGCAAGCTGGCGGCCGGACGCTTTGCAAGGGCGTCAATCGTCGGCAAGCTCGCGCGACAGCGCGTTGGAGAGCAGCTTGGCGGTGACATCCACGATCGGAATCACGCGCTCGTATGCCATGCGCGTCGGGCCGATGACGCCCAGCGTGCCGATGACCTGGCCGTTCACCTCGTAGCTTGCGGTGACCACGCTGCACTCGTCGAGGGGCACGAGGCCCGACTCGCCTCCGATGTAGAGCTGCACGCCCTGCGCGCGCTGCGACACGTCGAGCAAATGCAGCAGCGACGTCTTCTGCTCGAACAGCTCGAACAGGCGCCGCAATCGCTGCATGTTCGACGCGAGATCCTCGGCGTGCAGCAGGTTGCGCTCGCCGGTGACTACCAGCGCCTCGCCCTCGGCAAGCGCGCCCTCGCCGGCGTCGACCGCCGCCTTCATCAGGCCTGCAACGTCCTCGCGCAGCGCGCGCAGTTCCTCGGTCAGCCGCTCGCGCACGGCAGTCAGCGACTGGCCGGCGAAGTTCTGATTGAAGAAGTTCGTCGCCTCGATCAGCGATGTCGGCGAATACGACCGATCCGTGTGCAGGATACGGTTCTGCACGTCACCGTCGGGCGTGACGATGATGAGCAGCACGCGCCTGTCGGACAGCCGCAGGAATTCGAGATGCCGGAACACCGCCTCGCGACGCTTCGGCGTCGCCACGACGCCGGCAAACTGCGTGAGC
This sequence comes from Casimicrobiaceae bacterium, assembly GCA_035278845.1. Classification (GTDB taxonomy): domain Bacteria; phylum Pseudomonadota; class Gammaproteobacteria; order Burkholderiales; family Casimicrobiaceae; genus VBCG01. The sequence continues at coordinate 1,751 of DATEIQ010000176.1, forward strand.
TGCGACAACAGCGACGCCGCCGCGCTCACGAGTTGCTGTGGCCGATCGACGCTGAACTCGCCTTCCAGCCGGTGAATCTCGACCTGCTCGAGCGGCTTCACGACCATCAGGCTGTCGACGAAGAACCGATAGCCGCGCGGCGTCGGCACGCGTCCCGCCGACGTATGCGGGCTCGCGATCAAGCCCAGCTCCTCAAGATCCGCCATCACGTTGCGGATCGTCGCCGGCGACAGATCCAGGCCGGAATGGCGCGACAGCGCCCGCGAGCCGACGGGCTGGCCCTCGGCGACGTACCGCTCGACGAGCGTCTTCAGCAGGTGTTGGGCGCGGGAATCGAGCATGTCGGTACCGGTCGCGGCGGCGCCATCGCCGCTGCCGCTCTAGTTTAACTGCTATGGTTTAATCGCCGCATGGCCGCCCGTACGCCCGTTCGATTCCCGCGCGTCGCGCTGATCGGCCGCCATGGCGGCCCCGACCTCGCCGCTCCGCTGTCCGGGCTCGCTGCATTCCTGCTGGCACGCGGCCACACGGTCGCGCTCGACGCCGAAACCGCGCAGACGGCGTCGGTCGACGGCGTCGCCGTCTGGGACGATGCCGCGCCGGCAGGCGGCGCCGACCTTGCCATCGTGCTCGGTGGCGACGGAACGATGCTGTCCGTCGCGCGGCGGCTCGCTCCACACGACGTGCCGATGATCGGCGTGAACCTCGGCCGGCTCGGCTTCCTCACCGACATCCCACTCGCCCGGTTGGAACCCACGCTGGCCGCGATGCTCGACGGTCACTACGCCGAGGAACGGCGCACCCTGCTCGATGTCGCGGTCGCCCGCAGCGACGGCAGGGCGACGCACGCGCCCGCGCTGAACGAAGTCGTCGTCAACCGCGGCGGCCTCGGCAGCATGATCGAATGCCGCGTCGAAATCGACGGGCGGTTCGTCTATGCGATGCGCGCCGACGGCGTGATTGTCGCAACGCCCACGGGAACGACCGCATACTCGCTGTCGACGGGCGGGCCGATCATCGCGCCCACCGTGCCCGCGTTCGCGCTCGTGCCAATCGCGCCGCACGCGCTCACGCATCGCCCGATCGCGATTCCCGACACGTCGACGGTCGTCATCACGGTGAGCCGCGGCCGCGACGCGGCCGTTCACTGCGACGGCCAGGCGCACTTCGACCTCGCGGAGAACGACAGCGTGACGGCGCGACGGGCGGCGCACACCGCCCGGTTTTTGCATCCGGAATCGCACGATTACTTCGCGATGCTGCGCGAGAAGCTGCACTGGAGCGAGACGCCCGAGCGGCTGTTGAGCGGCAGGCGTTAGTGTCGCGTTTCGGAACCGGCATCCGGATCGAGCATTTCAACGGCTAGGCGCCGGATGCTGCGTTCGCTCGCCATTCGCAACTTCGTCGTCGTGGAAGCGCTCGAAGCCGAGTTCACGCGCGGCTTCACGGTGCTGACCGGCGAGACAGGCGCCGGAAAATCGATTCTGATCGAGGCGCTGGGCCTGCTGCTCGGCGACCGCTTCGAGCAGCGGCAACTGCGTCCGGGTGCCGAGCGCGCCGAGCTTGCCGCCACGTTCGATATCGACTCGCAGCCCGACGTGCGCGCATGGCTCGATGCCGAGGGCTTGGACGCGGACGACGAATTGCTGCTGCGACGCGTGCAGGATGCGCAGGGACGGAGCCGCGCGTGGATCAACGGCCGGCCCGCGACGCTCGCGCAGCTCGCCGCAGTCGGCGCGCTATTGCTCGACCTGCACGGGCAGCATGCGCATCAGGCGCTGGCGGGCGCGGCCGCGCAGCGCGATCTGCTCGACGCATTCGGCGACGCTTCGTCCGTCGCGCGCGATGTTGCCGATGCCTGGCGCGCGTGGCGCGATGCGGTTGCACGGCGCGACGCCGCGGCCGCGCAAGCAGCGGCTACCGAGCACGAGCGCGCCGAGCTTGCGGAACGTCATCGCGAGCTCGCAACGCTCGCCGTCGCGCCGCACGAATGGGCCGAGCTTTCGGCAACGCAGCGCCGGCTGGCGAATGCCGCGGGCCTGATCGATGCGACGACACAGGCCGAGCAGGCACTCGTGGACAACGACGACGCGGTGGCGTCGCAGCTTGCCCGCATCATCCAGCGGCTGCGGCAGGCAAGCGGCGACGATCCGGCGCTCGCGAGCGTCGTCGAGCTGCTCGAGCCGGCGGCGATCCAGCTCGACGAAGCGACGCGCGCGCTGCGCGACTATCGACGCCGACTCGACCTCGATCCGGCCGAGCTCGCACGCGTCGAGCGGCGGCTCGCCGCGATCCATGAAACGGCGCGCAAGCATCGCGTGAAGCCGGAAGAGCTAAACGCGCTCGCGGAAACGCTCGAGCAGCGGCTCGCCGCGCTCGCGGAGGCATCCGATGCGCCAGCCCTCGCGCAGGCTGTCGATGCGGCGTGGCAGCGGTACGACGCGCTCGCAAGCGCGCTGACGGTCAAGCGCACGGCGGCCGCGAAAGCGCTGTCGCGCCGCGTGACCGCGACGATGAAGGAACTGGCGATGGCGGGCGGCCGGTTCGACGTCGTGCTCGAGCCGACGGCGGAGCCTGCGGCGTTCGGCTGCGAGAGCGTCGTTTTCCGGATCGCAACGCATCCGAAGCAGGCGGCCGGGCCGCTGTCGCGCGTGGCATCGGGCGGCGAGCTTTCGCGCGTTGCCCTTGCCATTCAGGTGGCGGCAAGTGAAGTCGGAGACGTTCCGACGCTCGTCTTCGACGAAGTCGATACCGGCATCGGCGGCGCGGTCGCCGCGACAGTCGGCCGCATGCTGCAGACGCTGGGCGCCCGGCGGCAGGTGCTGTGCGTGACGCATCTGCCACAGGTTGCGGCGCACGCCGATCAGCATTTTCGCGTAGTCAAGACCGGCGGCCGCGACGCGGTGTCAAGTGCGCTGGCGAATGTCGCCGGCGGCGAGCGCATCGACGAGATTGCGCGCATGCTGGCCGGCAGCGAGATCACCGCGAAGACGCGGGCGCATGCGCGCGAGCTGTTCGAGCAGCACCGCCGCAAGCGCTGACTTTGGGTTCAGAGCTGTAAGTCGCGCGCGGGGACGTTGCGACTTTGGGGTCAGAGCTGTAAGTATCGCGGCGTAAAAGCTCGCTTTGCCGAACCGTTGGAGTCGCGATAGTTACAGCTCTGACCCCAAAGTCATGAATTCAGCGCTTGCGCGTCGAAGTCTTGACGGCGCGCGGCTTAAGCGTCCCGGTCGTGCGCTTCACCTTCGCCTTGACCGCGCGAACCGCGGCCTTGGGCGCGGCGATGACGAGCGACTCGCCGGTCTCGAGCCAGTGCTTGATGCGCTGCGCGTCGGCAATGCGCGTGTAGCGTCCGAACGAATCGAGCAGCACGATGACGAACGGTTTGCTCGCGATGTTCACCAGCATGACGACGCACTTGCCCGCCTCGCGGATGTAACCGGTCTTCTGCAGCTGGATGTCCCACGACTGGTTCTTGACCAGCGCGTTGGAGTTGTTGAAGCCGAGCGTCCGGCCCGTGGGCTGCAGCTCGACCAGGTACGACGGCGTCGTCGTGAACTCGCGAATCAGCGGGTATTCGGCGGCGGCCTGCACGAGCTTCGCGAGATCGTGCGCAGTCGACACGTTCTCGGCGTCGAGGCCCGTCGGATCGGCATAGTGCGTGTGCGACATTCCGAGCAGCGAGGCCTTGATGTTCATCGCCTCGACGAACGCGTGCTTGCCGCCCGGATAGTGACGTGCGAGCGAAGAGGCCGCACGGTTCTCCGACGACATGAGCGCGAGCCGCAGCATTTCGCGGCGCGTCAGCGTCGAGCCCATTGCGAGGCGCGAATGACTGCCTTTCAGGTA
>DATEIQ010000177.1:0-2300 GCA_035278845.1 Casimicrobiaceae bacterium
GCTCCGCGCGAGCCGCAGGCCTGCGGCGATCTGGCGCGCGGTCGCGCGCAACTCGCTCGTCGACACCGGTCCGCCGAACATCGGCACGACGAGCGCGGCGATGATCGCCATCAGCGCGATGACGATCAAAAGCTCGAGCAGCGTCACGCCGGCTTGCCGCACGCTACTGCTGCTCCCAATTCACGATGTCCTTGTTGGCCCCCTCGCCGCCTTCCACGCCGTCGGCGCCGAGCGAGATGATGTCGTAGGCGCCATGCGAACCGGGCGACGCATACTTGTATTCGTGCGACCACGGGTCCTTGGGCGCCGACGACTTCTTCCAGTACGGCCCGGCCCAGTTCGCCAATCCGGGCGGCGCCTGGACGAGCGCCTGCAGGCCTTCCTGTGTCGTCGGATAGCGGCCGAGCTCGAGCTTGAACAGGTCGAGCGACTGCGAGATCTGCTCGATCTCGATCTTCGCCGCCTTCGCCTTCGCCTGCTCGCTCTTGCCGAGATAATTGCTGCCGACGATGCCGAGGACGACGCCGATCAGCGTCAGCACGACGAGAATTTCGATCAGCGTCATGCCGGCGTGCAGCGCGCGGCCGCGCGGCGTTCCGAGCGCGGCGAACCGGCCCGCATGCTGGCTTCGATGAGGAATCACCATCAGTTCGTCCTTCGCGCGGGACGCGAAGAAACCGCGTCGGCGCGCAACAAAAGCTTGGTTAGACATGGTTCAAATGACGAGTTCGCTCATGCCCATCACGCCGAGCAGGATCGAGAACACGATGCCCCCGACGAGGACCGCAAGCCCGAGAATCAGCACCGGCTCGAGCACCGCGAGAAAGCGCTTGATCGCCGTCGCCACCTCACGGTCGTAAACGTCGGCCACGCGGCCCAGCATCTCCTCCAGCCGGCCGCTTTCCTCGCCGACCAGGATCATTTGCGTTGCAAGGCGCGGAAACAATCCGGTTTCGGCGAGCGGACGCCCGAAGCCCTTGCCTTCGCGCAGTTTCGCGGTGACGCCGTCGAGCGCGTTCTGGAGCACGACATTGCCCATCGTCTCCTTCACGATGGAGAGGCCCGCGAGCAGCGTGACGCCGTTCGCCAGCAGCGTCGCGAGCGTCCGCGCGAAGCGCGCGATTTCGACTTTCGCGATCAGGTCACCGACGAGCGGCATCCGCAACATCCGCGTGTCGCGTACGCGCCGCACAGCGGGCGTGCGGCCGCGTCGACGGAACCACAGTACCGCGAGCACCGCGGCCGGGATTACCGCCCACCACCAGTCGCGCAGGAACGTGCCGGCGACGATGACGATCTGCGTGGGAATCGGCAGCGCCTTGCCTGCCTGTGCGAACGTCGTCTGGAACTGCGGCACGACGAACACGAGCAGCACCATGACCGATGCGACCGCGACGAACACGAGAATCGTCGGATAGATGAGCGCCGAGCGAACGGAATCGCGCAGCTCCTTCGTGCGCTCCATCGTCTCGGCGAGGCGTGCGAGCACCGTGCCGAGCGCGCCGCCGGCCTCGCCTGCGCGCACGATGTTCACGTAGAAGCGCGAGAACACTTCGCGGCGCGCGTCGAGCGCCTGCGACAGCGATTTGCCGCCGCGCACCTCGTCGCGAATCCCCTGCAGCATGACGGCTACCGGCAACGACGGCGCGAGCGTGATCAGCAGTTCGAGCGCGCGGTCGAGCGGCAGCCCGGCGCGAAGCAGCGTCGCGAGCTCGCGCGTCAGGCCGAGCACGTTGTCGCGCGTAACGCGACGTGGTGCGAACAGGCCCGCGCGGGCGGGCTTGTCCGCCCGCGCACCGACGGCGGCGCCGATCGACTGCGCGATCTGCATCGGCAGCAGGCCCTGGTCGCGCAGACGGTCGACGATCTCCGACTCGTTCGCGGCCTCGAGCTCCCCGCTCGAAACGTCGCCGGCGGGGCTGACGGCGCGATAGCTGAACAGAGGCATCAGCTAAAGAGACGTCAGTTCTCGCGCGTCGCGCGGAGAACTTCCTCGAACGTCGTCACGCCCGCGAGTGCCTTGCGCAAGCCGTCCTCGTACATCGTGACAATGCCGTCGCGGATGGCCTCGGCGCGAAGCTCCGAAGCGGTGGCATGCTTCATCACGAGGCTGCGGACCTTGTCGGTCATCGGCATCATCTCCAGGATGCACAGGCGCCCCATGTAGCCGGTCTGCGCGCAATGGCTGCAACCCTTCGCGCGCCAAAGCGTGATCTCGCGCTCGCTCGAGAAGCGGCGCAAGCGCATCTGCTCGACCAGCTCGGGAAGCGCGGCATACGGCTCCTTGCAATGCGGACAGA
>DATEIQ010000178.1:0-22333 GCA_035278845.1 Casimicrobiaceae bacterium
GGATTCTTCTCGTCCGGCCGGTTCAGCGTGATCGTGGCAACCTTGCCGCGCGCCGAATAGCGGAAATGCGTGGCCTCGTATCCGGCCAGTTGCACCTGCTTCATGTCGATATCTCCTCGTTCAGCCCACCATCGTCAGGCCGCCGCTGACGCTCAGCACCTGCCCCGTCACGTAATTGGATTCTCCGCCCGCGAAGAATGCTACCGCGTCGGCGACTTCGGACGGCTGCGCGAAGCGACGCAGCGGAATCGCCTTCTTGAACGCCTCGAGATGGCCTTCCGGAACGGCGGCCAGCAGCGGCGTATCCGTCGGGCCGGGACAAACGCAATTGACGTTGATCCCGTGGCGCGCAGTCTCGCGCGCGAGCGACTTGGTGAACGCGATCAGACCACCCTTTGCGCCCGCGTAAACCGTCTCGCCGAGACTGCCGACGCGGCCGGCATCGCTCGCGATGTTGACGATGCGGCCGCTCTTGCGCTCGAGCATGTGCGGCAGCAGCGCCTTCGCGAGCGTCATCGGCCCGACGAGGTTCAGCGCGATCAGCTTGTTCCACAGCTCGGGCGTCCCCTCCCAGAACGGGTGCGTGCGTCCCCAGCCGGCGCCGTTCACCAGCACGTCGACCGCGCCGTATTTCGCGCGCACCGCCTCGGCGAACGCCGCGATCGACGCCGGATCCGTCATGTCGACGGCGATGAACTCGGCCTCGTGACCGCGCTCACGCAGCGCCGCAACCGTTTTCTCGCCGCCTTCGCGATCGATGTCCGCGACGACGACTCGCGCGCCGCGAGCGGCCAGCGCCTCGGCGGTTGCTCGGCCGATGCCTGACGCAGCGCCTGTCACCACCGCCACCTGTCCGTGCATGTTCATCGCTGTCTCCTCGTCATTTCACGCCGCGCTGCGCGGCCGAGTAAGGAATGCCGCGACACGCGCCTGCGTCTGCGGCGATCCGTAGAGCGCGCGCGTGGCGGCGATCTCGGCGTCGAATCCCGCCTGCGATCCGGAAGCGGCGAGCGCGATGCAGCGCTTGCTCGCGGCGATCGCCTCGCGCGGATGCGCCGCAATGCGCTGCGCCAGCGCTGCCGTCCACTCGGTCAACAACGCGGCCGGTCGAACCCACTGCACGAGGCCCAAACGCAGCGCTTCGCTGCCGTCGATGGTCTCGCCGCCGAGAATCAGCCGGCGCGCGACGGCGGCGCCGCAGAGCGTGGTCAACCGCTGCGTGCCGCCCGCCGCCGGCAGCAAGCCGAGCCGCACTTCCGGCAGGCCGAGCATCGCTTCCATAGCGGCGACGCGCAGATCGCAGGCCAGCGCGAGCTCGAGACCGCCGCCGAGCGCCGCCCCGCCGATTTCCGCGAGCGTGACGAACGACGCCGAGGCGATGCGCGCAAACACGCGCTGCATGTCGCGCACGACGTTCACCATCGTCTCCGCGCTGCCGGGCGAAGTCATGCAGGCGCGCATCAACGCGAGGTCTGCGCCCGCACAAAACGCTTTCTGTGTGCTGCGCACGTGCAACAGCGAGATCGCGGGATCCGCCTCCGCTTCCGCGACGACAACGTCGAGCCGCGCGAGCAGCGCGGCGTCGATCGCGTTGACCGGCGGCCGCGCAAGCGTGGCGACCAGCACGCGGCCGCGTCGCTCAACGGCGAGCATCGGCCACCTCCGTTCGGGCATCCGGCCAAGCATCGGGTGCGAGCTCGCGATGCAGCTCCCGCAACCGGCGACGCACGAGCTTGCCTGTCGGCGTCCGCGGCAGCGCATCGATCGAGTGAAGCCAGCGCGGGCGCTGGTACGGCGGCAGTCGATCGGCGTGCTCGCGCAGCGCCGCAGTATCGAGGCGCGGCGCGCCTGCCTGCACGACGAAGAACAACGCAACCGCATCGACGCCGTCGGCATCCGGAACCGTCACCGCCGCGGCCTCCGCCATGCCCGGACACGCGCGCGCGAGATGCTGCTCGAGCTCGATCAGATCGACCCAGCGGCCGTGCACCTTGACGAGCGAGTCTTCGCGCCCGGCGAAGCGCCACACGCCGTCGCCGGCGCGCTCGAACCGATCGGACGGCGCGAATCCGCCGTCGCGAAAATGCTCGGCCTGCGCGTCGGGCCGGTTCCAGTAGCCGAGCGCGACGGTCGAGCCGCGCACGAGGATGCGGCAGGGAGCACCCGGCTCCGCCGATGCAGCGACCTCCGCCGCCGTCTTTTCCGCCCGTGCAGGCGCATCGTCAAGCGTGCGAACTTCGATCCCCGGCGATGCGCGCAATCCTTCTCCATCGTCGCGATCGACGAGCACGAGCACGAGCGTCTCGGACGCGCCGAAGCCGTTGACGATCGTGCATCCGGTCTGTCGCTTCCATTCGTCGCGCAGGCTTGCGGGCAGCGCCTCGCCCGCGGAAACGAACAGCCGCACGCCGGATTGCGTCAGCGCCGGCGCCAGGCCCTGCTTCAACAGGTTTCGGTACAGCGACGGGACGCTGAACAGCACGTTCGCGCGCTGCGCGGCGACGCTAGCGACCACGCCCTCCGCCGTCGGCCACTGCGGATCGAGAATGACCGTCGCGCCGAGCTTCAATCCAGTGAACACGCAGTTCGCGAGCGGATATGAAAAGAACAGCTTCGAACTCGCGTAGATGCGATCCGTGGCCGTCAGTCCGAGCCGCTCGCGGCCGACGCGCTCGATCTCGTTCGCGATCCGCTGCGGATGCACGACCGCCTTCGGCCTGCCGCTCGTTCCGGAGGAATGCACCCACAGCGCAGGCTCCTCGGATCCCATTGGTTCCACCCCGCACGGCGCCGCTTGCACGAGTTCCGAATGCCACGCGTCGAGCGTGACGACCTCGGCGCTCCACGGCGCCGGCGTATCGTCGCCGGGCTCGGCGAGGATAAAGCGGAATCCCGCCGCATCGAGAATCGCGCGCCACTCGACTGGCGGGACGCGCGGATTCACGCCGACGGCGACGCCGCCGGCCCAGATTGCGCCGAGATACGCGACGATCCAGTCGATGCCGTCGGGCAGCTTGACGGCGACGCGTTCGCCGCGGCCAATTCCGCGCGCTCGCCACGCCGCCGCCGCGCGCGCGACCTGATCGCGCAGTTCTCCGCGCGTGAGTTGCGCTTTGCCGCATACGAGCGCGACGCGGTCGTCGGCATGCCCGGCGAGCAGGACGTGCGCGGCGTTCTGCGCAACCGATGCGGCCGCAACAGGTCCCGTCGCAGCAACGCTGTCGAATCCGATCAATCCCGGCTTGCCGGCGCGCCAGCGTGCGTGCTCGGTCGTCAGCAGTGCGACATGTTCGCGCTCCTCGGCGGCGAGCTCGCGGTAGAGCTCGCGCCCGGCGGAATCGGGCGCCTCGTGCGCCGCGCTTTCCTGGAAGAAGGCCGCGGCGCGCTCTTCCATCGCGATGGCGATGCGGAACAGGTCGTCCGCGCCGTTCACGCGCCTCGGAACGCCGGCGAAAACCGCCGCGCAGTCGATCGCGTACGCGTCGTACACGGGCGTCATGTCAACGTGGTACCGCCGCGCCAGCGTGTCCATGTGCGTGCGCTCCATCGCCGCGAAGCGGCCGAACAGCTCACGCAGATCCGCGTCGGTGGTGCTCGCGGCGGCGCGGTGGTAAAACGCCTGGCCCCCCAGCTCGATCTCGAACGCCTTGCGCACCGCGCTCATCGCCGTCGCGTCGTCGACCGGCACCGGATCGAAGCGCGTCAGCGTTCCACCGCACAGCGGGCAGCCACCGTACGGAAACGCAAAGCCCTCGCTCACTTTCGCGCACGACGTGCAATGCCAGCGCAGCGTCGCCCCCGCGCAGCAGATGTACGACTCACCGTCGCCGTCGAGCGGGGAATGGCATTTGGGACAGAGCATCGTGTCCTCCTGGCAGCCTTTATCCAGCACCCGTCATCGCCGCGCTGCCCGCCTGCTGCGCGACGCCGAGCGGCCGCGGCGGCACGAATGCCGCAATGTCGTCCGCGGCCAGCGGCCAGCGCGCCCGCCCACCTTGCAGATACGCGCCGATCGCGCGTGCGGCGCGGCGTCCCGCGCTCATCGCGAGAATCACTGTCGCGCCGCCGGTCACGATGTCGCCGCCCGCGAATACGCCCGGCAGGTTCGTCGCCTGCGTCGCCTCGTCGGCGACGATGTAACCCCACTTGCTCACCGCAAGGCCCTGCGTCGCCTTGGCGACGATCGGGTTTGCTTTCGTACCGAGCGCGTAGATCACCGTGTCGCAGGGCCACGCCACGATTTCGCCGAGCGGAACCGGCGCACGGCGTCCGCGCGGGTCGGGCTCGCCAAGCGCCATCTTCTCGACCTGTATGCCGCGGACGCTGCCTTCGGCGTCGACGTCGATCGCCACCGGCGCGTGCAGGAAGCAGAACTCGACGCCTTCCTCGCGCGCGTGCCGCAGCTCCTCGACGCGCGCCGGCGCCTCCGCTTCCGAGCGACGATAGACGCAGCGCACGCGTTTGGCGCCGAGCCGGCGCGCGACGCGCAGGCAATCCATCGCCGTGTTGCCGGCGCCGATGACGACGACGTCGTCGCCCAAGCCGATCGGCGTGTCGCGATACGGAAACTGGTCGCCGCCCATCAGGTTCACGCGCGTCAGAAATTCGTTCGCCGAAAAGACCTGCCCCGCCGATTCCCCCGGAATGCCGAGGAAAGCCGGAGCACCTGCGCCGGCGGCGATGAACACCGCATCGAATCCCATCGCGCCGGTCAGCTGCGCGATCGTGAACGTCTTGCCGACGACCTTGTTCGTCTCGAAGCGCACGCCGATGTCGGAGAGTCGCGCGACTTCGCGCTCGATGATGTCGCGCGGCAGCCGGAACGACGGAATGCCGTAGCGGAGCACGCCGCCCACGACGTGCAGCGCCTCGTAGACGGTGACGTCGGCGCCGTACTTGACAAGGTCGGCCGCGCAGGCGAGCCCGCCGGGACCGGAGCCGACGATCGCGACGTTGCCGAGCGAGCGCTCGAAGCGCGGCGGCTCCTCCTTCCTGGGCTTCGCGTGATCGCCGACGAAGCGCTCGAGCCGGCCGATGGCCACGGGCTCCATCTTCGCCTTCACGAGCACGCACTGCGCCTCGCACTGCCGCTCCTGCGGGCACACACGGCCGCAGACCGACGGAAAGATGCTGGATTCGTGGATCGCCGCGACCGCCGCGTCGACGTCGCGCACGAGCAGGTGGCGAATGAATCGGGGGATGTCGATCGACACCGGACAGCCGTCGATGCACGTCGGCTTGGCGCACTGGATGCAGCGCTCCGCCTCGCGCAGCGCGGCGGCCCAACCGTAGCCCAGGTTGACCTCGCCGAAGTGGCAGGCGCGCTCGGCCGGATCGCGCTCGGGCATCTTCACCTGATGGCGCTCGAGCGCCGCGTATTTCTTGTACGTGCGCTTGCCGTCGACGATCAGCTTCTGCTCGAGGCTGCACACGTGCGCGTGGTCCTCGGTCGCGCGCGTTTCCTCGCGGCTGAAGCGCTTCTGACGTGCGACCAGCTCGGCGAAGTCGATCGCGTGCGCGTCGAAGTCGGGGCCGTCGACGCACGCGAACTTGACCTCGCCGCCGACGCTGACGCGGCACGATCCGCACATGCCGGTGCCGTCGACCATGATCGTGTTGAGCGAGACCAGCGTCTTCACGCCGTGCGGTCGCGTCGTCTCGGCGCACGCGCGCATCATCGGCATCGGGCCGATCGCGACGACGAGGTCCGGCCGCTCGCGCTCGAGCAGCTCGGCGAGCGCCGCGGTGACGAAACCCGGCCGGCCGGCGCTGCCGTCGTCGGTGCAGACGACGAGCGTGTCGCTCCACTGCGCGAGCCGATCCTGCCAGAACACGAGATCGGCGCTGCGAAAGCCGACGATGCACGTCGTGCGATTGCCGGCCTGCTTGAACGCACGCAACTGCGGATACACGGGCGCCACGCCGAGGCCGCCGCCGACCAGCACGACGTGTCCGACGCGCTCGATGTGCTGCGGCAATCCGAGCGGACCGACAAAGTCGGCGAACGCGTCGCCCTCGGCGTAATCGTCGCGCATCGCGCGCGTCGTCTTGCCGAGCGCCTGCACGACCACCGTCACCGTGCCGCGCGCGCGATCGAAATCGGCGACGGTGAGCGGAATGCGCTCGCCACCCTCCGCGAGCCGCAGCATCACGAAATGACCGGGCTCGGCCGCCTGCGCGACGTCGGGCGCGTCGATCTCCCAGAGGAACGCGCTGTCGGAGAACTGCTCGCGGCGGGCGATGGCGTACACGAGCGTCTCGTTCAAGCGACGGCCAGCTCGCGCAGCAGGCGCTGCGCGAGCACCGACGCGACCTGTCGGCGATAATTGGAAGCGGTGGCCGTCGTACGCATCGGACTGACCTGCTTCGCGACCAGCTTGCCGACCGCTGCGAGCGTTTCCGCGTCAACGGCCCGGCCGATCAGAGCGTCGGTGCCGGCGAGCAGCAGTGGATGCGAGTTGGTGCCCGTGAGCGCAACGCGCAGATGCGCGATGCGGCCTGCCTCCATGGCGATCGCGAGGGCCACTCCGGCCAGCGGGAAATCCATGCCGCCGCGCACGCGCGCCTTGCGATAGCCGGATGCGCAATTCGACCGCGCCGGCGGCAGGTGCACGGCGGCGATCATCTCGCCCGGCGCGAGCGCAAGATGCGCGGCGCCGTCGTCGCGATAGAGCTCGGCGAGCGGAAGTCGGCGAGTGCCTTTTGCCGACAAAATCTCGACGCCGGCATCGAGCACGATCAGCGAGGGCGCGACGTCGCCCGAGAACGCCGCATGGCAGCGCGCGCCCTGCGGCGCCACGTGGCACGTATCGCCTCCACGCTTCAGGCAATAGCGGTTCGCCGCGCGCCACCATTCGCTCTGGTTGTAGAACACGCAGCGCGTGTCGGCGCAGAGGTTGCCGCCGAGCGTCGCAGCATTGCGATGCGCGGGTCCCGCCACGGCGGATGCCGCCTGCGCGAGTGCCGGATATTCCTGCGCGATACGCGCGTTCGCGGCGATCGCCGCGAGGGTCACGCCCGCGCCCATGACCCGTGGCTTCGCGTCGAGCGACAGCGTGTCGAGCGCGCCGATGCCGGTCACGTCGACGAGCGTCGCCGGCCGCTCGAGGCCGCGGCGAAGATTCGGCACGAGGTCGGTGCCGCCCGCGATGATGCGCGCGCCCGCAGCTGCGAGCAGCGTCGCGGCCTCGGCCATCGTCGCCGGCCGCTTCACGTCGAACGCTGCCATCGTGTCCATGTCAGGTCCTTTGCACACGTGCCGCCGCGAGGCGGTCGGCGCGACGCTTCTCCACGATCGCATCGAGCACGCGGTCGGGGGTTGCCGGCAACTCGGTGAGGCGGATGCCGATCGCGTCGGCGATCGCATTGGTGAGCGCGGGCGGGAAGCCGTGCAACGCGCCCTCGCTCGCTTCCTTCGCGCCGAACGGCCCGAGCGGGTCTTTGGTTTCGACCAGATGCACGTCGATCGGCGGCGACTCGGCGATCGTCGGAATGCGGTAATCGAGAAAATTCGGACGAAGCGCGAGCCCTTCGTGATACTGCGTTTCCTCCTGCAGCGCCTGCCCCATTCCCATCCACACGCCGCCCTGCACCTGCCCGGTGACCGCGAGCGGATTGATCGCGAAGCCGCAGTCATGCGCGACCCAGACGCGCTCGACGCTCACCTGCCCGGTGTCCTCGTCGACGGCCACTTCGACGACCTGTGCCGCGTAGGAGAACCCCGCGGTGGAACCGACGGCGGCGCCGCGGAACTTGCCGCCCTGCGTTTCCGGCGGCGTCGACCATGTTCCCTTGACGGTCAACGTGCCACTGTCGGCGAGCGCGGCGGAAACGGCCGATGCGAAATCCAGTCCGCGATCAGCGCCCTTGACGCGGCAACCTTCGCCGAGCCATTCGATGTCGTCGACGGCAACGTTCAGCCGCTTCGCAGCGGCCGTGACGAGTACGTCGAGCAGCGCCTGGGCGGCGCGCAGCGCGGCGTTGCCGACCATGAACGACACGCGCGACGAGTACGAGCCATTGTCCTTGGGCGTCAATGCGCTGTCGGCCGCGACGACGCGAATGCGCGCCATCGGCAGCAGCAGCACTTCGGCCGCGACCTGGGCGAGCAGCGTCGAGCTGCCCTGTCCGATGTCGGAAGCACCGGTCAGCAGCGTGATGCCGCCGTCGAAATCGAGCTTCAGATTGACGACGGCGTGCGGCTCGCCGCTCCAGTGCACGGGCTTGGCCGACCCCGACACGTAGTGCGAGCACGCCATGCCGAGACCGCGGCCGCGCGGCATGCGACCGCGCCGCTCGCGCCATCCGGACGCGCGCTCGACGTGGTCGAGGCATTGCGGGATGCCGTACGAATTGACCTGCAGGTCGTTCAGCGTGCGGTACGGCGCAGCGATCAGGTTCGCCCGTCGCAGCGCGAACGGATCGAGGCCGAGGTCGGCCGCCATCGCGTCGAGCAGCGCCTCGAACGCGTGACGCGCATCCACCGCGCCATGCCCGCGCATCGCGCCGCACGGCGGCGTGTTCGTGTAGATGCGAAAGCCGCGGTAGCGAACGGCGCCGACCTTGTACAGAGCATGCAGCAGCGCCCCCGCGTACAGGATCGTCACGAGCCCGTACCCGCCGTATGCGCCGCCGCGCTGCACGATCTCGCAATCCACTGCGGTGATCTCGCCGCTGCGCTTCAATCCAAGCTTCAGACGAATGTCGGTTTCCGGACGGCCGCGATGCGTGAGGAAGCTGTCCTCCCGCGACTGCTCGGTGCGCACGGTGCCGCCCGCGGCACGCGCGAGCGCGCCGGTGATCATCTCGAAGTTGAGCGGCTCGACGCGATGACCGAAGCCGCCACCGACGAACGGCTTCACGACGCGCACCTGCGCGCTATCGAGGCCGAGGCACTGCGCGAGCGTCAGGTGCAGGTAATACGGAACCTGCGTCGTCGACCGGCTGGTGAGGCGCGCGCGCTCGGGCTCCCACGTCGAGACCGCGCAGTTGAGCTCGATCTGGCCGTGCGCCACCTCGGCGTAGTGGAACGTCTGCTCGCGCACCAGATCGGCGGCGGCGAATCCGGCGTCGACGTCGCCGAACGTCTGGTCGACGTCGCGCTCGACGTTGCCGGGCTTGTTGTCGTGCAGCAGCACCGCGCCTTCGACGCGCGCGGCGGCCGCGCTGAAGTACGCGGGCAGCGACTCGATGTCGAGCGTGATCGCGGCCAGCGCCGCTTCGGCGCTCGCATGATCGACGGCGGCCACGGCGGCCACCGGCTCGCCGCGATAGCGCACGCGCTCGCGCGCCAGCGGCCATTCGTTCTGCGCGATCGGAATGACGCCGTACGGCGCCGCGAAATCGTCACCCGTGATGACCGCGCGCACGCCGGGCAGCGCACGTGCCCGCGACGTGTCGATGCCGCGAATGACGCCATGCGCGACCGGGCTGCGCAGGATCATGCCGACGAGCGCATTGCCCGCCGGCAAATCGGCGGTGTAATGCGCGCGGCCGGTGACCTTCTCGATGCCGTCGATCAGCGGCGTGGCCTGCCCGACGCTGTGCTCGGGCAGCGCGATGAGCGGGGTGGACTTCACACGCGTGTCCATGTCAGGGATCAGGTATCAGAAGACAGGAATCAGTCACGGCGGTGTTCACTGGGGCGCGACGCGTGTCGCGTTGCGGGATCTGATACCTGACCTCTGATACCTGATCCCTGGACAGCGCATTGCACCGACTCGATGATCTTGACGTAGCCGGTGCAACGGCACAGGTTCCCGCCGAGCGCCTCGCGTATAGCCGCCTCGCTCGGCGCGGGATCGCGGCGAAGCAATCCCTCCGCGGCCATGATCATCCCCGGTGTGCAGAAGCCGCATTGCGTGCCGAGCTTTTCGTGAAACGCCTGCTGCAGCCGGCTCATGCGCCCGCTCTCCGCGAGATTCTCGATCGTCTCCACGCTGCGTCCCGCAACGCTTTGCGCGAGCGTGATGCACGAAAGCCGCGGCACGCCGTCGACCAGCACGGTGCACGCGCCGCATTCGCCGCCGTCGCAGCCCTGCTTCGTGCCGGTGAGCCCGGCAATGTCGCGCAGGTATTCGACGAGCAGCGCATGCTCGGCGACCGCATCCTCGCGCGCGCGGCCGTTGACGACGAGCTGGAGCAATCGTTTGGGCATGTCAGCTTTCCCTCGGCCGCAGGTCGCGCACGCGTACGGCCTTGCCCTGCGAGCGCGGGATTTCGCCCGGACTCTTGACGCACACGTCGACGGAAATGCCGACGAGCGACTTGACGTGATGCGCGGCGTCGCGCGCGATGCGGTCGAAGTCGGTCGCCGGCACGCCGGGAAGCGCCTCGACGTCGAGCGAAACGTGATCGAGGCTGCCACGGCGCTCGACGACGATCTGGTAGTGCGGCGCGATGCGCGGACGGCCGATCAGTACTGCCTCGAGCTGCGACGGATACACGTTCACGACGCGGACGATCAGCATGTCGTCGTTGCGGCCGGTGACCCGCAGGATGCGCAGGTGCGTGCGGCCGCATTCGCAGGGCGCGGTCGTGACCTTCGTGATGTCGCGCGTGCGATAGCGGATCATCGGCAGCGCTTCCTTCGCGAGCGTCGTGATCACGAGCTCGCCCGCCTGCCCCTCCGGCACCGGCATTCCGGTCTCCGGATCGATCACCTCGAACAGGAAGTGGTCCTCCCAGCCGTGCAGGCCGTCCTGGCGTTCGCATTCGCACGCGACGCCCGGGCCCATGATTTCGGACAGGCCATAGATGTCGACGGCGCGAAGGCCGAGCCGCGACTCGATCTCGTGCCTCATCGCGGCGCTCCACGGCTCGGCGCCGAACAGCCCCACCGCGAGCGCGCTCTTGCGCAGGTCGACGCCCTGCTGCTCGGCCACTTCGGCAATCGCGAGCGCATACGTCGGCGTGGCGCACAGCACGCGCGCGCCGAAATCGACGATCAGCGCGACCTGGCGCTCGGTCGATCCGCCGGACACCGGCACGACGACGCCACCGAGCCGCTCCGCACCCGCGTGCGCGCCGAGACCGCCCGTGAACAGTCCATAGCCATAGGCGTTGTGAACGACGTCGCCGCGGCGCGCGCCCGCGGAAAACAGCGACCGCGCCATCAGCTCGGACCAGTGGTCGAGATCGTTCTGCGTGTAGCCGACGACAGTGGGCTTGCCCGTCGTGCCCGACGACGCATGCAGTCGCGCGAGGTCGGCCGGCTTGCGCGCGAACATGCCGAACGGATAGTGATCGCGCAGGTCGGCTTTCACCGTGAACGGCAGCCGCGCGACGTCGGTCAGGCTTTCGACGCGGTGCGCGCCGATGCCTGCGGCATCGAGACGCTTGCGATGCAAGGGCACGTTGGCGTATGCATTCGCGAGCGTCGCGTTGAGCCGCGCGAGCTGCAGCGCGGCGAGGCGGTCACGCGGCATCGTCTCCTGCTGCGGATGGAAATATCGGCGTGTGTCGACACCCACTTCCGCCATCGTGATCGCGCCCATTCGTCGCTCCCCGTTATTCCAGAATCGGTGCCGTCCGGCGCACGCCGCGTACCGGCAACCGCGCGAGCGCCGCACCCTGCGTGAATCCGGCCTTCGTCACCAGCGTGAATTTCATGTACGCGCCGCTTGCCGCCGCCGCGAGGCCGGCGACCGCAGCGACGACGAACGTCGCCATGCCGCTCACGAGGCCGACTGCGATCGTCGCGATTGCAGCGAGCGGCAGCAGCGTTCCTGCGAGCTGCAGCACGCGGCTCGTCGCCTCGAGCGCGGCATGCGCGCGTGGCGCCTGCGTCGCGATCGCCCGTCGGTAGGCGAGCCAGATCAGGATTCGCAGCAGCACGAGCACGCCGCACATGCTCAGCAGCGTCTGCGTGCCGGAGCGGAGCCAGGTCGCCGCGACGAGCCACAGGCCGGCGCCTTCCGCAAGTCCCGTCACGACGAGCAATGGCGGTACGAGGCCATGTCGCCACGACGGAATGCCGCGTGCGGCGTGCAGCATCCGCCCCTGGCAGTAGAGGAAGACGAACGCGAGTGCAGCGGTTGGCCAGACGAATCCGGCGATGCCCGCGGCCGCCGCGAGCGCGCATGGGAAAAGCAGCGCTGCGATGTACGCCTCGCGCGTCATCCATGACGTGCGCGGGTGGAAGAACACATGCAGCGCGCGCGACGGCCTTCCGAGCTCGTGCCACACGCAGAGCAGCCCGGTGCCGATCAGCGCGAGGCCGGCGAGCAGCGGCAGCGCGAGCGCAGCCCTCGACTCACCGGCGACGACGGCGAACACGATAAGCCCGCTGCCCGCCCCGCCGCAGACGAAGTTGGCGGCTGCGCGCGCGTCCCAGTTGCGTTGTCGCGAAGGCGCCGCTGCGAAGCTCATCCCCTGACTCCTTCCGTTTCGTCTACCGGCGCCGCGTCCTGGTCTTTCCTGTTCCACAGATAGAAAAGATTCGGGCCCGTTCCGAGCTCCTCGTGCATCCGGAAATGCTCGTTGTCAGCGAGCAGCCGCGACACGTTGCTCTGCGGGTCGTCGAGGTTGCCGAACGCCAGGGCCTGCGCGATGCACGAGTTCACGCACGCAGGCGTCGCTTCCGGATCGACGCCCGGCGTCTTGCCCTGTTCGAGACCCGCGTCGATGCGCTCGACGCAGAACGTGCACTTGGTCGCAACCGCGATGCGCTCGTCGTGACGGCGCGCCTCTTCGGTCGCAGTCGGCTGGCCGTACGCGAACAGCGGCTTCGCGGTCTTCGACCGCGCTTCGTACGGGCATGCGACCATGCAGTACGCGCAGCCGATGCACAGGTCGTAGTCGATCGTGACGATGCCGTCCGCGCGCTTTTTAGTCGCGGTGGTCGGGCAGACGTCGGCGCACGGGGGGTCGTCGCAATGCATGCAGCCGGTCGGCACGAAAGCGCGCTGCACGTCGGGATACGTGCCGAACTCGAGGTCGAGCACGCGCCGCCACTGCACGCCCGGCGGCGTCGCGTTGGCGTGCTTGCACGCCGCGGTGCACGTCTGGCAGCCGACGCAGCGCCGAAGATCGGCGACCATGGCCCAGCGTGTCATCGCCGTCCTCCGCTGCCGCTTTTCGCGATGCGCACGCGGACGATGTCCGCACCGGAACCTGTCGCGTCGGTCAAATCCATCGACATCGTGGCGAGCGTGTTGAGGCTCGGCACGCCGAAGTCCTTCGCAAAGGGCGTCGCCCAGTGCTCGAACTGGCCGATCAGCAGCAGCGTGTCGGGTCGGATGCCCTGCCGCAGCACGGCGCGTCCGCGCACGGCGCGCAGCGGCGTGGCGATCTCGATTGCGTCGCCGTCTTCGATGCCGAGCCGGGCCGCGGCCTGCGCATTCATGATCACGCCGCGATGCCCGGCGACGTTGTCGGCAACTTCCCTGATGAGCTGCATGCCGACGTTGCCGCCCCATGCGTACTGCATGCTGCGCGCCGTCAACAGCCAGAAGGGAAAGTCGTCGGGCTTGCCGCCCGCCGTGGTGACCGCCGCGACCCATGGCGCAGCAAAGTCCTTGCAGGGCGGCAGCGCCTGGTATTCCTCGAGCTGCCGGTCCCACCAGTGCATGTCGTGCTCGTGCAGCCGGCGGCCGAGCTCGCGGCCCACGCGCTGCAGCCGTTCCTGATACGGCAGCTCGAAGCGAAGGCCGCGGGAGACGAGCGTCGGAAACAGGTACCAGACGGTGCGCGGGAAGCGCTTCGTCGCGAGGCCGTTCGCCTTCCACCATTCGAGACCGCGAATGTCCTTGCCGTCGGAGAGCTCGGCGCTCGCGGCGTTGCACACGGCGTCCCAGATCGCTTCGCGCGAATGCACGCGGCCGACGTCGAGCGAAAAGTCGCCGTGACCGCTTGCGAGCGGCATGCCGGCGGCGCCCTTGTTGATCGCCGCGTTGTACTTTTCGGTCAGTCCCGTCCGCTTCGCGAGTTCCGTCGCGATGTCGGTGAAGTCGCGCGCCTCGCCGCGCATCGCGACGGCGGGCTGGCGCAGCGCGAAGCCGTGGTGGTCCCAGAACTGCTCGACGTACTTGGAGCCGCCGATGCGGATCAACTGCAGGCTTTCGAGGTCCGTCGCGTCGGGCAGCAGCACGTCGGCGAAATGGTTCGTCTCGTCGCGCGTGTAGGCGAACGCGACGACGAACGGGAAGCGAGCCATCTTCTCGCCCACCGCCTGCGTGTCCCAGAACGAGATCGCCGGGTTGGTGCGGTAGACGAACCACACGTCGGGCGGCTCGACGCGCGGCAGTCCCTGCGGCGTGTCGTCGAGGAACATCCACGAGAAATGCGTCGGCCCGAGCGCCTGGCTCCACGGGCCGTTGCCCGCGAGCGGCACCATCGTCTTGTACGCGTTGCGGATGTTCGGCTTCGGCGACCAGTGCGCCTTGTCGGTTGGATTCATCGGGTAGCTCATGAATCCATCGGGCCCGGGCGTTGCGCTCGCGAGGCGCTCGGACAGCGGCCGGTTGAGCCGCACCGTGGTGCCGAGCGTGCCGCCGGGCACTTCGAGTCCGCCGACGAGCGCCGCCAGCATCGTGCGAGCCCAGCAGCATTCATAGCCGCCCCAGCCGTTGTTGACCGTCTTGCCGAGGCTCACGGCCACCGGCCGATACGGCAGCGTCACGCCGTCGATGTCGATCGTGGCGCCGATGCGCGCGTGTTCGAGGAACTCGTGGGCGATGCGCCGGATCGTTTCCGCCTGCACGTCGCAGACCGCCGCGGCCCATTCGGGCGAATACGGCGCCATGTGCGCGACGAGCTTGGAGAACGCCGTCTCCCCTGTAACGCGGCCATCGGCCAGCACGTCGCCATCGGGACCGGTCTCGATCGCGTCGACGTCGAAGCGTCCGGTGAGCGCTTCGACGGCCTCGTGCACGTCGTACGCGACGGGGCACCCCTGTGCCGAATCGAACACCAGCGGCTTGTGCGTCGCGCGATCCCGCAGGTAATAGCCGTGCGCCCCGACGAGATACGGCGACGCCGTGTGCTTGCGCAGGAATGTCGCATCGAGGTGCTCGCCGCCGATTTCGTGCAGCAGCACGTGGATCAGCGCGTACAGGAACGCGGCGTCGGTCTTCGGACGAATGGGTACCCACTCCGCCGAGCACGCGCCGGTCACGGACAAATGCGGCTCGACCTGGACACGCTTCATCCCGCGCACGCGCGCCTGCGAATGACGCCAGATGCCGACTACGCCACCCGATGCTTCGACGTTCGCGCCGCACGAGATCAGGTAGTCGCAAAGCGGCGTGTCGGGTGACACGGTGAACGCGCGGTGCCACAGCTCGCCGTACAGATGTTCGGAGTGGTAGCACTTGACCCCTTGGCCGGAGCCGAGGCCCATGTCGACGGGACCCCACGCGGACAGGAACGCGGGAAACGTGCCCATGTACGACTGCGGCGTGCCGCCGCCGCCGAAGCTCGCGGCGACACGCGGATAACCCGATGCGTCGGTGAGGCCTTCACGGCGCACGACGTCGAGACGCGAAGCGATCAGGTCGAAGGCCTCGTCCCACGTGATCGGCACGAAGCCCGGATCCTCGTCGCGGCCCTTGCGCGGATTCGTTCGCTTCATCGGCGACAGCACGCGATGCGGGTTGTACGTCTTCTGCACCAGCCCGAATGCCTTGACGCAGACCTTGCCGCCGCCGGGGTGCACGGATGCCGCGCAGAAGTTGGGCTCGATCTCGGTCGCGATACCGTCGACGACCTTGACGGTGAGCAGGTCGGGACCGGCGACGCACTGATAGCAGTACGTCGAAACGCGCCGCGTGTCAGGACGCGTATCGCTACGCTGCGCGACCTTGCTCACGCAACGGACTCCCGAGCGGCGCGCCGCAAACTCGCTGTGCGTCGGCAGCAGCCGCTCACGCGATCCCCGCCTTCGCGGCCTTCGCCGCGAGCCGCGATTGCGTCTGTGCGAGATCGACGACGAACCGAGTGTGCGTTCCGCGACAGATCGCGTCGACGCCGTCGCTGCCCTCGATCGCGAAGGAGACGGCACGCCCCTTCACCTCGCTGACCCTGACCGTCAAAGAAGCCGTCATGCCGAGAAGCGTCGCGGCCATGTGGTCGAGCTCGATCCGCGTGCCGACCGAGTCCTCGCCCGAGTCGAGATGCGCCAGCAGCAGCTCGCGACACGCAACCTCGATGTCGCGCACGAGCATCGGCGTCGCGTAGACGCGGGCGCTCTCGCCCATGAAGTCGATCGTCCGCGCGCGGTCGATGGCGACGCGCGTGGTGGTGGAAAGGCCGGCGGTCAACGAGGATTTCATCGCATTCCTTTCGTTCTAAAGTCCGAGATACGCTTCCCGCACGCGCGGATCGCCGAGCAGGTCGCGGCCCGCACCTTCGATGGCAATGCGCCCGGTTTCGAGCACGTACGCGCGGTCGGCGATCGCGAGCGCCGCGCGCGCGTTCTGGTCGACGAGCAGAATCGTCGTCGCCGCCTCCTTCAACGTGCGGATCACCGCGAAGATTTCGGCGACGAGCCGCGGCGCAAGCCCCATGCTCGGCTCGTCGAGCAGCAGCAGGCGCGGCTTCGCCATCAGCGCGCGGCCGATCGCGAGCATCTGCTGCTGGCCGCCCGACAGCGTGCCCGCCGCCTCGCGCCGCTTCGTGCGCAGGATGGGGAACAGGTCGAAGATGCGCGCGAGCGATGCGCCAATCTCGCTCGCGGGCCGCGTGAATGCACCGAGCCGCAGGTTGTCCTCGACGGACAGCGGACCGAATATCTGCCGCCCTTCCGGCACCTGCACGATGCCCATGCGCACGCGTGCGCGCGGCGACGTGCGCGTGATTTCGGCGCCGCCGAACCACACGCTGCCACTCGCGGGCTGTACGCCGGACAGCACGCGCAGCAGCGTCGTCTTGCCCGCGCCATTCGCGCCGACCAGCGCGACGAGCTCGCGCTCGCCCACGCGCAGGTCGACGCCCGCCAGCGCCGGAATGCGGCCGTAGCGGCTGGCGACTCTCGCGACGTCAAGCATGCGCCGCCTCTGTTTCGTGCGCCGCGCCAAGATAGGCGTCGACCACGCGTGGATCGTGGCGAACCGCTTCAGGCGTTCCCTCCGCGAGCAGGCGACCGTGATCGAGCACGACGATGCGATCCGACACGCCCATCACCAGATGCATGTTGTGCTCGACGAGAACGACGGTTGTTCCGGTGCCCGCCAGCTTGCGGATCAGCTCGTCGATTTCGCGCGCCTCGGTCGGATTGAGTCCCGCCGCCGGCTCATCGAGCAGCAGAAGCCGCGGCTCGCCAGCAAGCGCGCGGGCGATTTCGAGCCGCTTCAGCGCACCGTACGGCAGCGAATCGGCGGGCGCATCGGCGCGGCCGGACAGGCCGAGGAAGCGCAGCAACTCGAGCGCGCGCCCACGGCTTTCGCGCTCGCAGCGGGCGAGCGCCGGCGTGCGCAGCAGCGTCGGCAGCAGACCGCAGGCTTCGAGCCGGTGCCGTCCCGTCATCACGTTCTCGATGACGGTCATGTTGAAGAACACCTGCAGGTTCTGGAACGTGCGGCCGATGCCGGACGCCGCGAATGCGTGCGGCGGCATGCCCGTCAAATCCGCGCCTTCGAACAGGATCTGGCCTGCGCTGGGCCGATACACGCCGGTCAGCAGGTTGATCAGCGTCGTCTTGCCGGCGCCGTTCGGGCCGATGATCGAATGCACCGTGCCGGGCTGCACCGAGAACGTGAGGTTCTCGATCGCGTGCACGCCGCCGAACGCCTTTGCCAGGCGCTCGACGCGCAGCCCGCTCGGCGTGCTTCCCGTCGTCATGATCGCCGCGAGAGAAGCGCCGCGAGCGTCGGCACGATGCCGCGCGGCAGGAAGATCATCGTCGCCATCAACAGTGCGCCGAAGGCGACCATCTCGTAGTCCTTGAACACCGTCAGCACCTGCGGCAGCACCGTCAGCACGGCCGCGCCGACGATCGCGCCGCCCGTCGACGCCAAGCCGCCGAACACGACCATCGTGACGAGCTCGATCGAATGCAGGAACGACGCCTTCGCCGGCGTCACGAAGCCCGAGTAGAACGCGACGAGCGCGCCTGCGAATGCAGCGAGCGATGCCGACACGACGAACGCGAGCAGCTTGTGTCGCACGGTGTCGATGCCGGCCACTTCCGCGGCGATTTCCGAACTGTGCAGTGCGCGGAGCGCGCGCCCGGTCGGCGAGTCGATCAGGTTCGACACGACGAATGCCGTGGCGACCAGTGCGCCGCCGGCGATCCAATACCAGATGCGCTCGCCCTGGACCGCGAAGCCCAGCAGCGTCAGCGCGGGCACCTGCATGCCGTCGGGTCCGCCGGTGATGCGATCTTCGGTGGCGAGGACGATCGAGACGATGATGCCGAGCCCGAGCGTCGCCATCGCCAGGTAGTGCCCCTTGAGCTTGAGGATCGGCCGGCCCACGACGAACGCCAGCAGTGCGACTGCGGCGACGGCGCCGGCGAGCGCTACGAGCGGCGGCACGCCGTAGCGCGTTGTCAACAGCGCGGTGCCGTAGCCACCCAGCGCGAAAAACCCGGCGTGGCCGAGGCTGATCTGGCCGGCATAGCCGATCAGCAGGTTGAGTCCCACGCACACGATCGCGTTGAACGCGACCAGGATCGCGACGTCGTAGAAATACGCGTTCGGGATCGCGAGCGGCAAGGCTGCGATGACGAGCGCGAGCAGCATTGACAGCCGCGTGCGTGGCGCGAGCGCGACGGCGCGCGTGCGAGCGCGGCGGCTAGACGCGTTCGCCTCGAAGTGCACCGAAGAGTCCATCGGGACGCAGAAACAGGACGGCGAGAATGACGACGAACGCGATGGCGTCCTTGTACGCGGACGACACGTAGCCGGCGCCGATGCCTTCGAGCAGCCCCAGTGCGAGCCCGCCCGCGATCGCACCGGGAAAGCTGCCGAGCCCACCGAGAATTGCCGCCGCGAAGCCCTTGAGCCCCAGCATGATTCCGGCGTCGTAGGACGTGAACGCGATCGGCGCGATCAAAACACCCGCGACCGCGCCGAGCGCGGCCGCGAGGCCGAAGCTCGCGAGGAGCACGCGCTTGACGTCGATGCCGGCCAGCTCGGCCGCGAGCCGGTTGTGCGACGTCGCGAGCATGGCCTTGCCGAGCCGCGTGCGGCGGAAGAACCATGTCAGCATGACGACGATCGCGACCGTCGCGCCGAGCACCCAGAGGCTTTGCGGCACGATCGTGGCGCCGAAGATCCGGAGCGGGGCGTCGCCCGACAGCGGCGGCAGCCGGTGCACGCTCTTGTCCCAGACGAGCTGCGCCACGCCGCGCAACAGGATCGACGCGCCGATCGTGATGATGATCAGCGTGACGATGTCGGCGCGGCGCGCGCGCTCGATCGCCACCTTTTCGAGCAGCAGGCCGACGATCGTCGCGACGACGATCGCACCGCCGATCGCCAGCGGCATCGGCAGGCCGGCGATCAGCAGCGAAACCGCGCTCATGCCGCCCATCATCACGAACTCGCCCTGTGCGAAGTTGATCACCCGGCTCGCGTTGAACACGATCGAGAAGCCCAGCCCGACGAGCGCGTAGATCGACCCGACGGTGAGACCCCCTGCGACGAATTGCAGCCATTGCGCGTCCATCGGGCTGTCGTTTCCTGCGCGCGAAAAGAGTGCGGCGGCCCGAAACGGAGCGTGCCGCCTTCGTGCCGCTACCGGATCACGACCCAGTTGCCCTTGCGCACTTCGAGCATCTGGAACGCGGTGAGATCGAGGCCCATGTGATCGTCGGCCGACATGTTGACGACGCCGCCGGTGCCCACGTAGCCGCGCGTCGACTCGAGCGCGTCGCGCACTTTGGCCTTGTCGGTGCTGCCTGCGCGACGCACGGCCTCGACGGCCAGCATCAGACCGTCGTACGCGTGGCCGCCGAACGTCGAGACGTCGGACTTGTACTTCGTCTCGTACTCGCTCTTGTACGCGACGACCACCTTCTTCTGCGGGTCGACGTCGGGCAGGATGTCGGCGACGAGCAGCGCCGCAGCGGGCAGCCGCACGCCCTCGGCCGCATCGCCCGAAAGCTTCACGTACTCCTTCGACGCGACGCCATGCGACTGGTACAGCGGCGCCGTGAGGCCGAGCTGCCGGTAGTTGCGCGTGACGATCGCCGGGCCCTGTCCGAAGCCCGCGTTCAGCACCGCCTGCACCGACTGCGTTCCGCGGATCTTCGTGAGCTGCGCAGTCATGTCGGTGTCCGCCGCGCCGTAGGTTTCGTCGGCGACGATTTCGACGCCGTACTTCGGCGCGACCTTCACGCATTCGCCGCGCATCGACTTGTCGAAGCCGCCAGTGCCCGAGATCAGCGCGACCTTCGTGAGGTGGCGTGCCTTCACGTCCGTGAAGATTTTTTCGCACGCCATGCGGTCGGTGTGCGGCGTCTTGAACACCCACTTCTTCGCGGGCTCGATGATGACAACGGCGCCGGCGAGCGAGATGAACGGAACCTGCGCCTGCTCGACGAGCGGCACGGCCGCCATCGTCGTGCCGGTCGTCGAGCCGCCGACGATCAGGTCGACCTTGTCCTGCTCGATCAGCCGTTTCGTGAACGTGCGCGCCTTGTCGGCGTCACCCGCGTCATCGTAGACGGTGAGCGCGAGCTTGCGCCCGGCGATTCCGCCCGCGGCGTTCAACCGCTCGACGTACATCTCGAGCGTCTTCTGCTCCGGATCGCCGAGGAACGCGGCGGGACCCGTCACCGAGAGGAATGCGCCGATCCGGATCGGCTCCTGCGCGAACGCGGCGGTCGCGGCAAAAGCGAGCGCGGTGCCGGCGCCGCGCACGATGAGACGGGCAATGTCGGAAAGACCCATGGCAGCTTCTCCTTCCCCGAAAGACGACGTTGCGGACGCATTGCGCCGCTTGCTCGACCGCACGCAGCGTCTGGCCGATGCCGCGTGCGCGGCGAACGGATAGAATCCCCGTTCTTGCGGCGGATTCTGGTACCGCAATGCGGGTTTTTGAATTGATCTGCATCATCCTTTCGGAGACGCCGTGACGCGCGCAGCCGGCAAGGCGAGTGCGGTGCGCGTGCACCGTCCGCCGCAGGTCGGCACCGGCGCGCGAGCGGCGGCCGGCGACATGACGGTGCGCCCGGCGCAGCGCGCCGACCTCGATGCAGTGATCGCGATCGACCGGACGGTCACCGGCATCGAGAAGCGCGACTACTGGCGCTCGGTGTTCCGCCGCTACGCGAACAACGGGCAGTCGGGGCGACAGTTCCTCGTCGCCGACGCCGGAGGACAGGTGGCGGGATTCGTTATCGGCGAAGTGCGCGACTGGGAGTTCGGCTCGCCGCCCTGCGGCTGGGTATTCGGCATCGACGTGCGGCCCGACATGCGGCTTTCGGGCGTCGGCACGCGGCTGCTCGCCGCGATCTGCGAGCGCTTCGGCGATTACGGTGTACAGACGGTGCGCACGATGCTCGCGCGCGACAACACGCTCGTGCTGTCGTTCTTCCGCAGCCAGGGCATGATGGCCGGCCCGTTCATTCCGCTCGAAATGGATCTCGGGCAAACGCACGAGCCGACCGCGCGTGCAATGCGAAGTGCCCGGTCGCGATGAGGCTGCAGAAAAACACGTCGCTCGCGCTCTACAGCGTGATCGAGTTCGCCGCCGATCCGGCACGCCACGTTTCGGCGGCCGAAATCGCCGGCAAATACGACGTGTCGGCGCATCACCTCGCCAAGGTGCTGTCCGAGCTGGCGCGCGCAGGCATCGTTGAATCGGTGCGCGGCGCCGGCGGCGGCTACCGGTTCACCGGCAACGCGCGACGACTGACGCTGCTCGACGTCATACGCCTGTTCGAAGATTTCGAGCCGGTGGCGGCGCGCCGCGAGTCCGGCGAAGCGACGCCCGTCGGCAAAGCGCTGCGGCTCGTGCAGTCGGAGATCGACGAGATCACGAAGGCGACGTTCGGCTCGATCACGCTGGCGACGATGCTGCGGCTGGTCGAGCGGCAGGCACCGGCGGCAAAGCGTTCGGCTGCCCGCAAGCGGGGTCGATGAGGGCAGCCTGCGCGTCGCGGCGCAGCTCATCCGCGGCGCGCTTGGGATCGTTGCGCGACGTGCGGCGATAAGCGTCCAGGAGGCGGCCGAAGTTATCGCTGCCGTTGGCGTGCGTGTCGCCGTAGCCGCGGATGAGACGGGGCAGCCGCGCAACCGCGATGGCGGCGTCGCCGCCCCAGCGTGCATCGTGCGTGAGCGCGAGCTCGAGCGCGGCGAGCCAATCCTCGATCGCCTGCTGCTCGCGGGCAAAGCGCAGCGAATGCGGCCGCAAGGGCCGCAGCGCGGCAAGCGCGCGCAGCGCGAGC
>DATEIQ010000179.1:0-2943 GCA_035278845.1 Casimicrobiaceae bacterium
TCGACGTCCTCATCTATCCCGAGCTCGGGATGGCCGCAGTCACGTTCGCGCTGGCCGCGTTGCGCCTCGCGCCGCTGCAATGCGCAGGATGGGGGCATCCAGTGACGACGGGCCTGCCGGCGATCGACATCTTCTTGTCGAGCGCGTGCATGGAACCGGAGGACGGCACGTCGCATTATTCGGAGCGGCTCATGACGCTGCCCGGCATCGGCACGCGTTACGCGGCACCGGTCGCGCGATCGCGCGAGCGCGCGCAGATCGGGCTTCCCGACGTCCCGCTCTTCCTGTGCCCGCAGTCGCTGTTCAAGATCCACCCGGACAACGACGTGCTGTTCGCGCGCGTGCTCGACGGCGTGCCCGCGGCTCGTCTCGTGTTCTACGAAGGTCGCGATCCCGCGTTGACGGCCAAGTTCAAGACGCGGCTGTTGCGCGCCGGCATCGGGCCCGAGCGCATCCTGATGCTTGCGCAACGTCCGCACGAAGACTTCCTGGCCGTCAACGCGGCGTGCGACGTCATGCTCGACACGTTGCGCTGGTCCGGTGGCAACACGAGCCTCGATGCCATTGCGAGCGGACTGCCGATCGTCACGCTGCCGGGGCGGCTCATGCGCGGCCGGCAAAGCGCGGGCATGCTGCAGCTCATGGACCTTCCGGAGCTCGTCGCCAAGGACGAGGACGACTACGCGCGCAAGGCCGCGGCGATCGCCACGGACCGCGGCTATCGAGGGGAGTTGTCGCGTGCCATCGCGGCGCGGCGCACGCGCATCTTCGACGACGCGGCACCGATGACCGCGCTAGCGGAATTCCTCGCGCAACGCGGCGACGGCTGAATTGACGGCCGACGGCCAGTCGCCCGTCGATGGCTGCCTGAACAAGCGCGCCGTTCGATACCACGGGCTGTCCTCGCGCGCCAGCATCCAGCGCCAGTCCGGCACGTGCGAAAGCAGGACGAAGACGCGCTTGCCGAGTGCGCCGGCGAGATGCGCAAGGCTCGTGTCCACCGAGATGACGACATCGAGCGCCGCGACGAGGGACGCCATGACGTCGAAATCGTCGCGCCCGGGCACGGCCACGAGCCGCTCGCTGACGGGCAGGTCGGCAGGCGTGATCGCTTCGCCATCGCGCTTCAGCGAATGCACGCGCACGCCCGGAACATCGAGCAGCGGCGCGAGTGCGGCAAGCGGCAGGCTCCTGCGCGTGTTGAGCGTGTTGCCCGGCGCGCCGGCCCATGCGATGCCGACGTTCAGC
The DNA here is from genome assembly GCA_035278845.1 of Casimicrobiaceae bacterium. Lineage (GTDB taxonomy): Bacteria > Pseudomonadota > Gammaproteobacteria > Burkholderiales > Casimicrobiaceae > VBCG01. Next base: position 1,249 of record DATEIQ010000179.1, read on the forward strand.
GCATCGCGCGCGAGCGGCATCGGCTCGGCGCGCAGGTACGGCGCGCTGCCATCGACAGCGTCGAGCGTCACGTCGAGCAGCATCGGCAGCGACATGAGCGGCACGTATGCGTCGTACGCCGGCAGCGGTTGATCGAGCGCGATCGACTGCGCGACGCCTCGCACGGTCGAGGCCAGATTGCGAAGCGGCGCCGGCACCGCGACGATCACGCGCGCGCCGCGATCGGCGAGACGTGAGGCGAAGCGCAGGAACTGGATGGTGTCGCCGAGACCCTGCTCGGCCGGGACGAGAATCGTTTTGCCGCGCGGATCCTCGCCGCTCCAGCGCGGGCCTTCGAACGCTCGCAACTGCGCCGCGAACTCAGGCGTGCGAAGGCGCCATTCGTATTCGCGCCAGCCGCGCGCGTGGTCGCCGACCAGCAGCAGCGCGAGCGCGAGATTCCAGTGGAGCTGCGGGAAACCGGGCGCGACGGCGAGGCCGTTCTCGAACGCATCGATGGCGCCATTGACATCGCCGGTCGCCTGGAGGGCGAGGCCCAGGTTGCTCCACGCCCCTGCGTGCTGGGGATCGAGGGCGAGGGCCCGGCGATAGGCTTCGATCGCGTCGCGGTCCCGCAGCGAGGCGGCGAGCGCCAATCCCCGGTTGTTGTGGAATTCCGGCTCCTGCGGGACGAGCGCCGCGGCCCTGTCGAGGAGCGGAATCGCTTCATCCAGGCGCTTTTGCTGGTACAGCGCCACCCCGAGGTAGTGCAGCGCGACTGGATGCTCGGGCGCGAGGCCCAGCGCCCGTTGGTAGAGCTGCTGGGCGGTGGTCACGTCGTTGCGGCGATGGGCCTCGACGCCTTGGCGGGCGAGCGTGTCGGGCGACTCCCCGCTCCCGTGGCAATGCTTGAAGCGTTTGCCGCTGCCGCACGGGCAGGGGTCGTTGCGGCCGGTCATGCCCTTGAAAGCGGCGGGGGTATCCCCACCTTGGGTGGACTGGCCGTGAAAGGGTGTTGACGGGTTCCTGAAAACATCCTAGAATCGCGCCTCTTTGCTGCTACTTCCCGAGGACGTACCGCATGACCCCGGGCAGAGCTTTGGCAGCCGCTCTTTAACAATCTGCAACCGATAGGTGTGGGTGCTCGTTGTGGTACCTGACTTTCTTCAGGCGACTGAAGGGGTTGGGTTCCAAGACAAACGAAGTGCTCACGCTGAATGAAGAAGCTTGTCCTTGTGGCCGGAAGGCTGTGGGGATGAGGTTCAACGTCAGTATGAGTTTAGCTTTGACATGATCGAACTGAAGAGTTTGATCCTGGCTCAGATTGAACGCTGGCGGCATGCTTTACACATGCAAGTCGAGCGGCAGCGCGGGGGCAACCCTGGCGGCGAGCGGCGAACGGGTGAGGAATGCATCGGAACGTACCCGAGAGTGGGGGATAACGCCGCGAAAGCGGCGCTAATACCGCATATTCTCTTTGGAGGAAAGTGGGGGACCGCAAGGCCTCACGCTCACGGAGCGGCCGATGTCGGATTAGCTAGTTGGTGGGGTAAAGGCTTACCAAGGCGACGATCCGTAGCTGGTCTGAGAGGATGATCAGCCACACTGGGACTGAGACACGGCCCAGACTCCTACGGGAGGCAGCAGTGGGGAATTTTGGACAATGGGGGCAACCCTGATCCAGCCATGCCGCGTGCGGGAAGAAGGCCTTCGGGT
>DATEIQ010000180.1:0-8720 GCA_035278845.1 Casimicrobiaceae bacterium
CCAGATCTTCAGTGCACCGTGGTAATGGCCGATGTGCATGCGACCCGTGGGCCGCATGCCCGACAGCACGCGATCGACGAACATGAAAACAGTGGCTTAAGCGTTGGCCGGGATGCGGCTTAAAGTGAAACGAGCGACTGCAGCGCCCATTCGCCGAACCGCAGCAACGGCCCCATGACGTTGTCGAGCACGCCGAACGCCAGCAAGCCGACGATCAGGAACAGGCCGAACGGCTCGAGCTTGGCGAACGCGTGGGCCGCGGGCATCGGCAACAGGCTCACGGCGATGCGGCCGCCGTCGAGCGGCGGTATGGGCAAAAGGTTGAGCGCCATCAATACCAGATTGACCGAAACTCCGATTCTCGCCATCTCGACGATGCTCGCACTGTCGAACATGCCGCCGGGCACGGCGAAGCGAAACAGCATGGCCCACGCGAGCGCCATCGCGAAGTTCACGGCCGGGCCGGCCGCTGCCACCCAAAGCATGTCCCGCTTGGGATCGCGCAGGTTGCCGAAATTCACGGGAACCGGCTTCGCCCAGCCGAACACGAAATGCGGACCGCCGAGCTTGGCAGCCGCCAGGATCAGCGCACCCGGAACGAGTATCGTGCCGACCGGATCGATGTGCCGGAGCGGGTTCAGCGTGATCCGGCCGTGCATTTCCGCCGTGCGATCGCCGAAAGCCCTGGCGACATAGCCGTGCGCGGCTTCGTGCAATGTGATCGCGAAGACCACCGGCAGCACCCCGAGCGCGATGGTCTGCAGCGATACATCCATTTAGACCGTTAGTGTACCTCATCCCGCCCCGGCTTCGCCGATGGCGAGGCCGAGGCGCGCCGGGTCGCCAAGGCCGAGACGCACGATCAACGGTGGCGAGACCGCGAGGTCGATCACCGTGGTGGGCAATCCCGGACAGGGACCGGCGTCGAGAATCGCGTCGACCTGCCGGCCGATCCGCGTCGCGATCGTGTCCGCGTCGTTCAGCGGCTGCGCATCGCCCGGGAGAATCAGCGTCGACGACAGGATCGGCTCGCCCGTTTCTCCTAGCAGCGCGCGCACGGTCGGATGATCGGGCACCCGCACGCCGATCGTGCTCCGTCGTGGATGCTGCACCCGGCGCGGCACCTCGTCGGTTGCTCGCAGAAGGAACGTGAACTCGCCGGGCGTGCCCTGGCGGACGATCCGGAACTGCACGTTGTCCATTCGCGCGAAGCGGCCGACCTGCGCCAGGTCGCGGCACACGAGCGTCAGATGGTGACGTGCGTCCACGTTGCGGAGGACGCGGATGCGCCGGGCGGCGTCGCTGTCGCCGATGCGGCAGCCGAGCGCGTAGCTCGAGTCGGTCGGGTACGCAAGCACGCCTCCGTCGCGCAAGAGCGCCGCGGCGGTCCGGATCAGGCGCGGCTGCGGGTGAGTCGGGTGAAGCTTGAGCAGTTGAGTCATCGCGGGTGAAGGCTCCTCGATCATATAATCGAGCCCTTTGGCTGCAGTTCGGTTATATACAGCGTGAACCTGCAACAGCTCAAGTATCTCTGTGCGGTCGTCGACAACGGCCTCAATGTCTCCGAGGCAGCCGAGTCGCTCTACACGTCGCAGCCGGGCATCAGCAAGCAGGTGCGGCAACTCGAAGACGAGCTCGGGGTGCGTGTCTTCGTACGCCAGGGCAAGCGCCTGACGTCACTCACGCCTGCGGGCGAAGTAGTCGTTGCGACAGCGCGACGCGCGTTGCGGGAAATCGGCAATCTCAAGCGCGTCGCCGACGAGTTCCGCGCAGAGGATGCCGGCGTGCTCGCCATCGCGACCACGCACACGCAGGCGCGCTACGTGCTGCCCAAAGTCGTATCGCAGTTCGCAGCGCGCTTTCCGAAAGTTCGCCTCGTCCTTCACCAGGGCAATCCCTTGCAGGTCGCGGCGCAAACGTCGGCCGGCGAGGTGGATATCGGCATTGCCACCGAGGCGCTCGCAGAAGATCCGGACCTCGTCACGTTGCCGTGCTATCAGTGGAACCGCGGGGTGCTCGTACCGAAGGGGCACGCGCTCGCGAAGCAGCAGCCGCTGACGCTGGAGGCGCTCGCGCGCCACCCGATCGTCACCTACGACTTCGCGTTCACGGGTCGCACGGCGATCAACGCCGCGTTCGCGGCGAAGGGCCTCGAACCCAACGTCGTGCTGAGCGCGCTCGACGCCGACGTAATCAAGACGTATGTCGAGCTGGGAATGGGCGTCGGCATCATCGCTCGCATGGCCTACGACCCGGTGAAAGACACGGGATTCGACCTGCTCGATGCAAGCCACCTGTTCGCCGCATCGCTGACGCGCCTCGCGCTGCGGCGCGGCGTGATCCTGCGCGGCTACGTTTACGACTTCATCACGCTGTTCGCGCCGCAGTATTCGCGCCGCGCCGTCGACGCGGCCCTGGAAGGCGGCGGTGCCACGGACGGCATCTGACGCGCACCGTGACGCAGGGCGCGAGCATCGGCAGGGAAAGCGCTGTGCAGCGGCGGTCCTGGTCGTTCGCGGCGCTGCTCGCATCGCTGTCGATGCTCGGGCCGTTCGCGATCGACATGTATCTGCCGGCGTTCGGCGCGATCGCAGCGGAGTTCGACACGTCCGCGATCGCCGTGCAGCAAACGCTGTCCGCGTATCTCTTCGCGTATGCGTTCATGATGCTTTGGCACGGCGCATTGTCGGATGGGTGGGGGCGGCGCCCCGTGATCATGGGCGGCCTTGCTGTATATGCGGTCGCATCGCTCGGGTGCGCGATTGCGGGAAATATCGAATCGCTGTGGCTGTTCCGGACGCTGCAGGGGCTGTCAGCGGGCGCCGGGCTGGTGGTGGGACGCGCGGTGATTCGCGATCGGTTCCACGGCGCGGACGCGCAGCGGGTGATGTCACAGGTCACGCTCGTGTTTGGCATTGCGCCGGCGCTGGCGCCGGTCATCGGGGGCGCGCTGCTAAACCTGATCGGCTGGCGCGCCATTTTCTGGCTGATGCTTGCCTTTGCGGCGGTACTCTTCGCATGGGTGGCGAAACGCCTTCCGGAAACGCTGCCGCGTGCCGAGCGCCAGCGGCTTCATTTCGCGACGCTGTGGAACAATTACCGCGCGGTGCTTCTGCGGGCGGACTTCGCGCTGCTCGCCGGGATCCCGACGCTGAACTTCGACGCGTTCTTCGTGTACATCGCGAGCGCGCCCGGTTATCTCGCTCAGCTTGGCGTCAGCACCTGGGGTTTCGCATGGCTGTTCGTGCCGATGATCGCCGGCATAATGACCGGCGCGACATTGTCAGGTCGCCTCGCGGGGCACATTTCACCGATGCGGACCATCGCCGCCGGATACGCATGCATGTTCACGGGCGCGGTGCTGAACCTGCTGGTTGCGCTGCTCGTACCGCCGTCGATACCTTGGCACGTGTTGCCGATGACGGTGTTCACGCTCGGCAGCAGCCTGATGGCGCCAAGCGTGACGCTTCTGTTGCTCGATCTGTTCCCGCGGATGCGAGGGCTCGCGTCGTCGCTGCACGGATTCGTGCAGTTTGCTTTTTCGGGTGTGGTCGCGGGAACGATCGCTCCCTTCCTCGCGCCATCGCTGGCCGCGCTCGCGCTGGGAATGCTGGCATTTACCATCGCGAGCTTCGGCGTCTTCCGCTTTCTTCGTAAAAGGACCCTGCCGGTCGCCTACTCATGACTCGCCTTTCCTTTGTCCTCCTGTGCCTATTCGCTCTCGCCATGCCGCTCGTTGCGGCGTCGGCCGATTTGCCAAGCCGCACACTGAACATTCGCGACCAAAAACTCGTTGTCGAGGTTGCCTCGACCCCGGAGACGCGCGCGACCGGATTGATGAACCGCTTCAGCCTGCGCCAGGATCACGGAATGCTGTTCGTGTTCGAGGCGCCGCAGCCGCTCGCGTTCTACATGAAGAACACGTACATCCCGCTGTCGATCGCATTCGTCGACGCGCATGGCCGGATCCTGAACATCGAGGACATGCGTCCGCTGGACGAATCGACGCACTGGTCGCGCGGTGTCGCGCAGTATGCGATCGAAATGCGGCAGGGATGGTTTGCGGCTAAGGGAATCGGCGTGGGAGATGTGGTGGGGGGGCTGCGGTAGCTGGGAACCCTCGATTCCCATTCGACTCCCGTCAAAAGTGTCAGTTTTGCTAGTCGCCCATACCTCGCCGACAATCCGGGAATGGCGTTTCCGCTGGGGTCTCCCCGGGGCGCCCGCGCGTATCATCGCTTTGCCGCAGCAATGATCACCAAGGGGAGGGCTGAGCATGCTTACGGTCATAGATCCCGGTGCGCCTGCCGATATCTCCGGATATGTCATAAACGAGCACATTGCTCGCCTGTCCAGGGCCGCCCTGAAGCGCCAGCCGCTGCAACCGGTGATGGAGCGGATCGTCAAAGAATTGGGCTTCGACAGCTTCATGTACGGGATGTCGGCAGACCCCAAGCCCACGCGTCGCGATACCCGATCCTATGTCTGGACGACCCTGCCACGCGAGTGGGTGAAGCTCTATGGCGAGCGAGGGTACATCGAGGTGGACCCCCGTGTGACGAGGACGTACAACCGCAACATTCCCCTCGTTTGGGATGCCGCCGAGTACCGCGGCGACCCGCTCTGCCGGCAATTCTTGGAGGACGCCGCTCGATTCGGCGTCTGCAGTGGCGTCGCGATCTCGTTTCGCGATCCTGATCACGGGCGCGTTCTCGTAGCGATCAACTCAAAGATCACGCCAGTTGACGAGGCGCGCAAGCAGTTCATCGCCAAGCAGCTGGGCGAGCTGGTGCTGCTCGCGATGTCGTTTCACGACTTCTTCATGGCGCACCTCGTCGACTACGAGCCTTCGCTGATGATGCGCGTGGTGCCGCTATCGCCACGGGAGGCCCAGTGCCTCGAGCTTGCAGCCAACGGGATGACGAGCGTCGACATCGCCATCAAGCTCGGCATCAAACCTCGCACGGCCAACTTTCACTTCGGCAACATCGTCGACAAGTTAGGTGTTCTCAACCGAAAAGAAGCGATCGCCATGGGCATCGCGAGGGGCCTTATCCGGCCCAATCCGGTGACCATGGGACGCGCCGCAGGGCACCGATTGCAGCGTCGATCGCGGTGATTCGCGGAGATCGGTGCCTCCTAACCGCCCGGGCGGCCGAGCACCGCCACAAACCCCTCCAACTCCGCCGGCATCGCCGATTCGACAGTCACCTCGCGATCGCTCGTCGGATGCCTGAACGTCAACTGCCGCGCGTGCAGAAACATCCTCTTGAGCCCTTCCCGAGCGAGTGCGCGGTTCCACGCGAAATTGCCGTACTTGTCGTCGCCCGCGAGCGCGTGGCCCAGATGCGCGAGATGAACGCGGATCTGGTGCGTGCGTCCCGTCCGGAGCTCCGCTTCCAGTAGCGCGACCGGTGGTGCGTGCCCCGGCCACGTTTCCAAGCGCCGAAAGATCGTAACAGCGCGCTGCCCGCCTTCATCGATCCTGACCCGCCGTTCCCCGTCCCGCGTCACGAACTTGTGCAACGGGATGTCGACCTTGCGCGTTGCGTCGCGCCATGGTCCGCGCACCAGCACGTGATAGCGCTTGTCCATCTTCCCATCACGAAGTTGCGCGTGCAGGTCGACGAGCGCCGCGCGCTTCTTAGCGACCAGCAATACGCCCGACGTGTCCCGATCGAGGCGATGCACGAGTTCCAGAAACCGCGCCTCGGGCCTCCCTGCTCGCAATTGCTCGATCAACCCGAGTGCGATTCCACTGCCGCCATGAACGGCCAGCCCTGCTGGCTTGTCGACCGCGATGAGCGCGTCGTCCTCATACAACACCCGAGGCCGGAAGGCGCGGGCGGGCGCGACCCGCGGCTTCGGCGCCTTCGCAATCCGTAGCGGTGGGATCCTGACTACGTCGCCAGGCGTCAGCCGAGCGTCCGGTCCGACCCGCCCGCGATTCAGCCGCACTTCCCCGCTGCGGAGAATCCGGTACACGTGACTTTTCGGAACCCCCTTCAGGACGCGCAGCAGGAAGTTGTCGATCCGCTGGCCGGCAGATTCTTCTCCGACCGTAAGCGGCGCGCCAGCATCCTTGCTTAACTCGTTCATTCGCTTATAATTGTGCCCGAACCGCGCGCAAGCGTAGCGGCCGCGTCCTTCGCGCAATACGCCGAGGAACGGGCCGGGCGGCGCCGCGGGGCCCTGCTGAGGCAGGGAAACAAGCCGGCTAAGTCGCTCGCCGGGCGGTCCTTGGAAGGCCGCAAAGAAGTAGCGATGGTAAAGGAACAGCGCAGCTCCCGCACCCGGCAATGGCCGGTTCGAAGCGGCCGCTGCGCGGCGCACTAGCGAACGATTCTGCAGAGGGGCAGCCGTGCCTGACGCAATGGCTGCCGATCGGATTATTCCGCTGATCCGCGAACAAGAAGACCCGCCACGACGAGACCGGCTCTCGGCCGGACCTGCGAACCTCATGCATACGCGACCTCGCTTCTCTCGCGCCCGCCGGCTCCGGCCGTCGGGTGGCCCGTCTTCCGCCGCGGCCGCCGCGTAGGCGCAAGCGCGTCGCAAGACGCGGCCCGCTTCGTACTGCCCGTTTGCCCGCGGCGCTGCGCCGGGGACAACGTCCATGAAACGCATGCTGTTCAACGCCACCCAGGCGGAGGAACTCCGGGTGGCCATCGTCGATGGTCAGAAGCTGATCGACCTCGACATCGAATCCGCCTCCAAGGAACAACGCAAAAGCAACATCTACAAGGGGGTCATCACGCGCGTCGAGCCGTCGCTCGAAGCGTGCTTCGTCGACTACGGCACCGAGCGCCACGGCTTTCTGCCGTTCAAGGAAATCTCGCGCCAATATTTGAAAGGCGGCCGTCGCGCCGGCGATGCCGACGATAGCGACGGGGACTCACGTGCCCGCATACAGGACCAGCTGCGCGAAGGCCAGGAGCTGATCGTCCAGGTGGACAAGGACGAGCGCGGCAACAAGGGCGCCGCGCTCACGACGTATATCTCGCTGGCGGGCCGCTATCTGGTGCTCATGCCGAACAATCCGCGCGGTGGCGGCGTATCGCGCCGTGTCGAAGGCGAGGAGCGCAACGAGCTCCGCGAGGCGGTTGCTGCCCTCGACGTGCCGAACGGCATGAGCGTCATCGCGCGCACGGCCGGCATCGGCCGCACGGCCGAAGAGCTGCAGTGGGATCTCAACTACCTGATGCAGCTCTGGCGCGCCATCGAGGACGCCGCCAAGCTGCAATCGGGCGCTTACCTGATTTACCAGGAATCGAGCCTCGTCATCCGCGCGATACGCGACTATTTCCACCCGGATATCGGCGAGATCCTGATCGACACCGAAGCGATCCAGGAGCAGGCGCAGCAGTTCATGGGCCACGTGATGCCGGCCAACGTGTCGCGCGTCAAGCTCTACAAGGACGACGTGCCGCTGTTCTCGCGGTTTCAGATCGAGCACCAGATCGAAACGGCCTACGCGCGCCAGGTCCCGCTGCCTTCCGGCGGCGCGATCGTAATCGACCATACGGAAGCGCTCGTGTCCGTCGACGTCAATTCGGCGCGCGCGACGCGCGGTGGCGACATCGAGACGACCGCCACCAACACGAATCTCGAGGCGGCCGACGAGATCGCGCGCCAGCTTCGCCTGCGCGACCTGGGCGGGCTGATCGTGATCGACTTCATCGACATGGAAAGCGCCAAGAACCAGCGCGACGTCGAGAACCGGCTGCGCGACGCTCTCAAATACGATCGCGCGCGCGTGCAGCTCGGCAAGATTTCGCGGTTCGGCCTGATGGAGCTGTCGCGCCAACGACTGCGTCCCGCCCTGGCCGAATCGGCCTACCTGCCCTGTCCCCGCTGCCACGGTATCGGCCACATCCGCGGCACCGAATCCACCGCGCTGCACATCCTCCGCATCGTTCAGGAGGAGGCGATGAAGGACAACACGGCGCAGATCGTCGCGCAGGTGCCCGTCGACGTGGCGACGTTTCTGCTGAACGAGAAGCGTGCTGACGTGCAAACGATCGAGACGCGGTTCAAAGTGAACGTGCTGCTGGTGCCCAACCGGCATCTCGAGACGCCGAACTACAGCGTCACGCGGCTTCGCCATGACGAGCTCAATCACAGCGAGCCGCTGCCCGCATCGTTCCAGATGGTCGAGCAGCCGGAAGAAGCAGATCCGGCGAAGGGTATTCGCGAGGAAACGAAGGAACCGAGACAGGAGGCGGTCGTCAAGGGCATCACGCCGGCGCAACCCGCTCCAGTCGCGATACCGCGTGCGCTGCCCGCACCCGCGCCGGTCGCGCAACCCGCAGGTGGCTGGTTCGCGCGCATGATGCAGTGGCTCCGCACGCCGCCGGCGCCCGCGAGCGGCACTGCGCCTGAAATCGCTCCCGCCGCCTCGTCGCAGGCAGAGCGGACGCGCGACTCACGTTCGCAACGTGGTCGCGACGGAGCGCGAGATGGGCGACGGCCGGACACCCGACGCGACGGTCAACGCCGCGAAGAGCGGCGTCCCGATCGCGAGCGCAAGGATGCGCGCGCCGGTGATGAGTCGCGCCGTGCAGGCCAAAGCGCCATTGAATCGCAACGGCCCCGAAAGGAAGGCGAGCACCGTGAAGGACGGCGCGAACGCGAGCCACGCGAATCGCGACGCGACGGTGAGCACCGTGACACACGACGCGATGGTGAGCACCGTGACGCACGACGCGATGGCGAACCCC
>DATEIQ010000181.1:0-3121 GCA_035278845.1 Casimicrobiaceae bacterium
GCGGAAGCGATGGCTGTGCTTGGAGAAGCCGACGCGCTGTGGGAAGCGCTGCAGGTCGTCAACCCGATCAGCGTGACCGACCGTGTCGCGAACGCGACGTTGCGGCAGCGAAACGCGTATTTCAGCAGCAGCGACGCAGCCTTTTCGGACCGTTACGAAGCTAGCGAGGCGTGGTCCCGAGTCGAGGCAGGCACCGTTCCGGTCGAAGGCGGCTGGCGGATCTACTCGAGCGGACCCGGGTTGTACGTCAACGTGTTGATCCGGCATGCGCTGGGCGTGCGGCGGTTCTTCGGCGAACGCATCGAGCAGCCGGTGCTGCCGGCCGCCGTCGCCAAAGTCAAGCTCGCGCGAGCCTGATACGATTGCAGGTCGATCACATGTTCGACTTTCTACAAGGCGGCGGAAGGACGGGCGCGATGATGCGCGCCCACGACTGGTCGTCGTCGCCGCTAGGGCCGCCGGAGTCGTGGCCGCGCCCGCTGCGCATTGTCGTCTCGCTTCTGCTGCAGTCGCAGTTTCCCATGTTCGTCGCATGGGGTCGGGAACTCGGATTCCTCTACAACGACCCGTACGCCGAGATTCTGGGCGCCAAGCATCCCCGTGCGCTCGGCCGGCGCTTCCACGACATCTGGTCGGAGATCTGGCCGGACATCAGTCCGCTCATCGACGCGGCGATGTCCGGACAGGCCACGTACAGCGAGGATCTTCCGCTCTTAATGAACCGGAAGGGGTATGACGAGCACACGTGGTTCACGTTCTCCTATTCTCCGGTTCGCGACGAGAGCGGAGGCGTCGCAGGCATGTTCTGCGCCGTCCAGGAAACGACGCGGCGCGTGCTCGCCGAGCGCGCGCTGCGCGAGCTGAACGAGACGCTCGAACGGCGCGTGAGCGAAGCGCTTGCCGAGCGCAAACTCCTGGCCGACATCGTCGAAGGGACCAATGCATTCGTGCAGGTCGTCGACATGCAGTACCGATGGCTCGCCATCAACCGAGCGGCTGCGGACGAGTTCGAACGCATTTTCGGCGAACGACCCCGGATCGGGGCGAGCATGCTCGACCTGCTTGCCGACCAGCCGTCGCATCGATCGGCGGTGCGTGCGATCTGGAGCCGGGCGCTCGCCGGCGAGGAATTCACCGCTGTCGACGAGTTCGGCGATCCTTCGCGTGACCGCCGCTTTTATGAAATGCGCTTCAACACGCTGCGCGGTGCAAGAGGCGAGCAGATTGGTGCGTATCAGTTCGTGTACGACGTCACCGATCGACTGCGCGACCAGGAACGCTTGCGGCATGCCGAGCAGGCGCTGCGGCAGGCGCAGCGCCTGGAGTCGCTCGGTCAGCTGACCGGCGGGGTCGCACACGACTTCAACAATCTGCTCGCGGTGTTCGCGAGCGGCGTCCAGGTCCTGGAGCGCAATCCGGGGACGGAGCAGCGTCAGAGCATCCTCGATGCGATGCGGCGTGCGGTCGCTCGCGGCACCGGCCTCACGCGCCACCTGCTGGCGTTCTCGCGCCGCCGACCGGTCAATCCCGAATCGATGGATCTGGCGCTGCAACTGCGCACGATGCAGGACATGCTGACGAGCTCGCTTCGAGGCGACGTCGACATCGAGATGAATTTCGACGCTGATCTGTGGCACGTGGAAGTCGATGCGGGCGAGATGGAGCTCGCAATCGTCAACCTGTGCGTCAATGCGCGCGACGCAATGCCGTCCGGTGGAACGATCACGATTACCGGGGAAAACGTTCGTGAAGCGACGGGCGACGGCTCCCTTGCCGAATTCATCCAGCTGTCGGTCGGCGATACGGGTTCCGGAATACCGCCGGAAATCATCGGCCGCGTCTTCGATCCGTTCTTTACGACGAAGGACGTCGGCAAAGGCTCCGGCCTGGGCCTGGCGCAGGTATACGGGTTTGCGCAGCAGTCGCGCGGACGGGTATCGATCGCCAGCGAAGTCGGCGCCGGCACCATCGTGACGTTGCTGCTGCCGAGATCGACGAAGGAACCCGCCCGGGAGCAGACATTCGAGGCGACGCCCTTCGTGCCGACGCTGACCGCCTCTGCCGCGCGCCGCGGAGAGGTGCTCCTGGTCGAGGATGACAGGGAAGTCGCGGCCCTCGCGCGCGAGATGCTCGGTGAGCTTGGTTTCACCGTGATCCACGTGTCGACGTCCGCCGCCGCGCTCGGCGCACTCGCGAACGCACGCGCGATCGAAGCGGTGTTCTCCGACATCATGATGCCCGGCGGCGTCAACGGACTCGATCTCGCTCGCGAGATCAGGAAGCGGCATCCACGTTTGCCGATCGTGCTCGCAACCGGCTACGCGGAGTCGGCCACGAGCTTGAAGGAGGGCGAATTCCGGCTCCTGCTGAAGCCCTACAGCCTGGAAGCGCTCGCCGACGCTCTCGGCGTCGGGACCGAGATCAAGTAAAACGGCAGACGATCTCGGCCGGCGTGCTCGCGATGTTGACGGAGCACTCGTTGAAGTCATCGTGGGGCTTGCCGTCGATGGTTACGCCGATTAACCGGCCCGGCATTGGCGGCCGAAGCTCGACCCTCGCCGCCACGCCCGGTCCGATTTCGCAGCGAAGGGTTCTCGCGTCGACCGCGCGCGCAGCGTAGCTCAGCGGCCCGTACGGCGTCGGCATGTCTCGCACCCGAACGCCCGCGCCGCTCGTCCACTCCGGCGCGATACCCGCCGCCACCACGAGTCTCCGCTCGTCCGCCCGCTCGTAGGCGAACAGGCTGCGAAGCGACAGCACGTACTCGGCCGCCACCCAGGCATGCGGAAGGTCGCCGACGTGCGCGGGCGCTCGGTGATCGCGCCACGCGATCTCCGGCCATTGATTCCACGCAGGCGGCCGGCGATCGGACAGGTAGAACCGCAACAGCTCGAGCGCGTCCGTACGCCGCCCGAGCCGCACGAGCGCGCCGATGATGCGTATTTCGTAAGGCGAGTAATTCACCCATTCGAGCTCGCCGCTGCGCCTGCGACGCCAGTCGACAAGGTAGCGATCGAAGGTTCGTTCCACCGCTTCGGGATCGAGGCCGTCGACGAGGTCGAGAAACGCGATCGCGATCGCCGTGGCCGTGGGGTCGAAATCCGCCCATTCGACGCTGCCC
>DATEIQ010000182.1:0-40022 GCA_035278845.1 Casimicrobiaceae bacterium
CGTGTCGCCGCAGACGACGCTGCTCGAGTTCCTGCGCGATGAATGCAGGCTGACCGGCACCAAGGAAGGCTGCGCCGAAGGCGATTGCGGCGCGTGCACCGTCGTGCTGGCCGAGCGCGAGGGTCGCGGTGTCGCGTGGAAACCGTTCAACGCGTGCATCCGGCTGTTGCCATCGGTGGACGGCAAGGCCGTGTTCACCATCGAAGGCCTCGCGGCCGCCGATGGCACGCTGCACCCGGCGCAGCAGGCGCTCGTCGAATGCCACGCGTCGCAGTGCGGCTTTTGCACGCCCGGATTCGCGATGAGCCTGTTCGGCTTATACAAATCGGCGCACGAGCCGTCGCGCCGCACGATCGAAGAGGCGCTCTCGGGAAACCTCTGTCGCTGCACCGGCTACCGTCCGATCGTCGACGCCGCGCAGCGTATGTACCGGCTGCCGTCGCCCGACGGGTGGCGCGGCCCCGGCATCGCGGCGGACGGCAGCCGCATGCTGTCGCAGGACGACGAGCGCCTGGCCGGGACGCTCGCGATGTTGGAGCGCGATTCTGCGCTCGAATACGCGCACGACGGGCAACGCTGGTCGTCGCCGCGCACGTCCGACGAGATGGCTGCAGCCTGCGCCGCGCGCCCGAACGCACGAATCGTCGCGGGCATGACGGACGTCGCGCTGCTCGTCACCAAGCAGCATCGAATGCTGGACGACGTGATCTACGCGGGTGACGTCCGCGAGCTCGCGACCATCGACGAGACGTCCGACGATTTCGCGATCGGCGCCGCGGTGTCCCTGACCGCAGCAGCGGCCGCGCTGAACCGCGAATGGCCCGAGCTCGAGGAAGCCTGGCAGCGGTTCGCGTCGGTGCCCATCCGCAACAGCGCGACGCTGGTCGGCAACATCGCGAACGGCTCGCCGATCGGCGATTCGATGCCGGCTTTGCTGACGCTCGACGCACGCGTCGTGCTGCGCCGCGAAGGCGCCGAGCGCGAAGTGACGCTCGACGCGTTCTATCCCGGATTCCGCCAGACGGCGCGGCGGCCCGGCGAGTTCATCGCGGCCGTGCGCATTCCCCGCCGTCTGCCTGCTCTCTCGCTCCGCGCGTACAAGATCAGCAAGCGCTTCGATCAGGACATCTCGGCGGTATTCGCATGCTTCGCGCTGATGATCGACGGCGGCATCGTTCGCCGCGCCCGCATCGGCTGCGGCGGCGTTGCGGCCGTCCCCGCGCGTGCGCGCAAGACCGAGGCTGCGCTCGAGGGCGCGACCTGGAATGCTGTCACGGCCGAGCGCGCGGCAGCGACGCTCGCATCCGAGTTCACGCCGATCGACGATCTCCGCGCAAGCGCAGCGTACCGACGACACGTGCTCGGTAATCTGCTGCTGCGCCTGTTCCACGAGACGAGTGGTGACGCGCGCGTCGCAACGCGCGTCGATTCGCCGCTGCTGCACGAGATTGCCCGATGAACGCCCCGCATCCGCCATGGGACGAAACGGCGGTCGTCGGCACGCCGGCGCCGCATGACTCGGCCCCGCTGCACGTCGCGGGCGCGGCTGCCTACACCGACGACCTGCCCGAGCCGCGCGGCATGCTGCACGCGGCAATCGGCGTGAGCGCGCACGCGCACGGCCTGCTGCTGCGGCTCGGCCTCGACCGCGTGCGGGTGGCGCCGGGTGTCGTCGCCGTGTTGACGGCCGCCGACATTCCCGGCATCAACGACGTGGGACCGATCCAGCGCGACGATCCGATCCTCGCCGCGGATGTCGTCCAGTTCGCAGGACAGCCGGTGTTCGCGGTCGCTGCGACGAACGTCAATGCGGCGCGCCGCGCCGCCGGGCTGGCGGACATGGAAATCTCGCCGCTGCCGGCAATCCTGACGATCGACGATGCGCTCGCCGCGCAATCGTACGTGCTGCCGCCCGTGCATGTGACACGCGGCGATCCGGTAACGGCGATCGCACGCGCACCTTATCGGCTGCGCGGCGCATTCGCATGCGGCGGCCAGGACCACTTCTACCTCGAAGGGCAGGTCTCGCTCGCGATCCCGCGCGAGCACGGCGGCATGCACGTGTACGTCTCCACGCAGCATCCGGGCGAAGTACAGCACATGGTCGCTCGCGCGCTCGGCGTCGCCGCCCATGACGTGGTCGTCGAATGCCGCAGGATGGGCGGCGGCTTCGGCGGCAAGGAAACGCAGATGTCGCAGTTCGCGTGCATCGCGTCGCTGCTCGCGCGCCGCACCGGTCGGGCGGTCAAGCTGCGGCTCGACCGCGACGACGACATGCGCTCGACCGGCAAGCGGCATGCGTTCCAGTACGCATACGACGTCGGCTTCGACGATCGCGGGCGCATTCTGGGCCTCGACGTGACGCTCGCGTCGCGCTGCGGCTTTTCGGCCGATCTTTCCGGGCCGGTCAACGACCGCGCGGTGTTCCACCTCGACAATTGCTACTGGCTGCCGAACGTCGCCATCCATTCGTACCGCTGCCGCACCAACACCGTGTCCGACACCGCGTTTCGCGGCTTCGGCGGGCCGCAGGGCATGTTCGCGATCGAGACGATCCAGGACGAGATCGCGCGCGCGCTGTCGCTCGATCCGCTCGACGTGCGCAAGGCCAACCTGTACGGCACGGACGCGCGGAACGTGACGCCGTACGGCATGACCGTCGAGGACAACATCGCGCCCGAGCTGATCGACACGCTCGAAACGCGTGCGCGCTATCGCGAGCGGCGGCAGGCGATCGCGGCGTGGAATCGCGAGAGCCCGATCGTCAAGCGCGGCATCGCGCTCACGCCGGTCAAGTTCGGCATCTCGTTCACCGCCACGCACTACAACCAGGCGGGCGCGCTCGTTCACGTGTACCAGGATGGAACCGTGCTGCTGAACCACGGCGGTACCGAGATGGGCCAGGGCCTGTTCGTGAAAGTGCAGCAGGTGGTCGCGCAGGAGCTCGGCGTGCCGCTCGCCGCGGTGCGCGTCTCGGCGTCGGACACGAGCAAGGTCCCGAATGCCTCGCCCACGGCGGCATCGTCCGGCAGCGACATCAACGGCATGGCGGCGCGCGCGGCCGCGCAGACGCTGCGCGAGCGGCTCGCCGGATTCGCGGCCCGCCGCTTCGGCTGCGCGCCAGCCGACGTCGCATTCGCCAACGGATTCGTGCGTGCCGGCGAGAACAGGATCACGTTTGCCGAGCTCGTCGACGCCGCGTACCACGCGCGCGTTCCGCTCTCCGCCACCGGCTTCTACGCCACGCCGAAAATCCACTACGATCGCGAGACGCTGTCGGGGCGGCCGTTCTTCTATTTCGCTTACGGCGCGGCCGTGTCCGAGGTGGCCATCGACACGCTGACCGGCGAGCACCGGCTGCTGGCCGTGGACATCCTTCACGACGTCGGCGCGTCGCTCAATCCGGCGATCGATCGCGGCCAGATCGAAGGCGGATTCCTGCAGGGATGGGGATGGCTCACGTGCGAGGAGCTCTGCTTCACGAAGGATGGAACGCTCGCGACGCACGCACCCTCGACGTACAAGATTCCGACCGCGCACGACGTGCCGTGGCGCTTCGACGTCGCGTTCCACGATGCGCCCAATCGTGAAGAGACGATCTACCGCTCGAAGGCGGTCGGCGAGCCGCCGCTGATGCTTGCACTGTCCGGTTTTCATGCGCTGCGCGATGCGATCGCCAGCATCGCCGATTACCGGCATGCGCCCGCGCTGTCGGCGCCGGCGACGCCCGAGCGCATTCTCGGCGCGATCGACGAGACAAGACGGTCGATGAGCGGCGCGGCGCCGCGCAATGCGCCGGTGCAGCGAGCAATCTCGTGAGCGAGCACGCACCCTGCACGATCGCCTGGCTGCCGCCAGTTGCGGCCGCAGTTGCCGCGGGTGAGACGGCGGTGCTCATCGTCGTCGCTGCCGTGCAGGGGTCTGCGCCGCGCGAGACCGGGGCCGCGATGGTCGTGACCGCGAGTGCGTGCACGGGCTCGATCGGCGGCGGGCACCTCGAGTTCGAGGCGCTGCGCGTCGCACGCGAGGCGCTTGACCACGGAACGGGCGGCACGTGGACCGTCCGCTTTCCGCTCGCCGCGCGGCTCGGCCAGTGCTGCGGCGGCGTCGCGACGCTCGCGTTCTCGCGCATCGATCGCGACGCGCGCGCGTGGCTTGACGCGGCGGTCGCGTGCGAACGCACCGGCGCGTCGTTCGCGTTGCTGAGCTGCGTCGGCGAAGCGCCGGGCACGCAGCTCGTCGTCACCGCGGACGACGCGCGCGGCTCGCTCGGGAGCGCCGATCTCGATTCCGCGGCGGTTGCGCTCGCGCGAACGCGGCTTGCGGGCGGCGCGCAAGGTCCGGCGCTCGTGCCGTTCGCGGCCAACGAAGGGGCGACGCTTCTGCTGCAGGTTCAGCGACCCGATGCTTTTCCCGTGCTGGTGTTCGGCAACGGTCATGTCGGCCGCGCGCTCGTCCATGTGCTCGCCGTCCTTCCCGCGCAGGTGCGGTGGATCGATTCGCGCGAAGCGGACTTTCCCGAGGATGTGCCGGCCAACACCAGGGTCGTCGTCACCGATTCTCCGGAAGACGAAATCGACGACGCCCCCGCGGGTTCGTTCGTCGTCGTGGCAACCCACAGCCACCCGCTCGATTTCGCGTTGATCGAATGCGCGCTCGCACGCGACGACTGGGCGTATCTCGGGCTGATCGGCTCGAGGTCCAAGCGCGCGCAGTTCGAGCGGCGAATGGCCGCGCGTGGCGCCAGGTTGGAAGCGCTCGCGCGCGTGCAGTGCCCGATCGGAACCTCGGCGGTCAAGCTCGCGGGCAAGCACCCCGGAACGATTGCGGTGGCAATCGCCGTGGAGTTGCTGGCCGTCCGCGAGCGCGGGCAGCACGCCAACGCGCCGCGCGGCGTCGCCCTGCTCCGTCCCGCCTGACCCCCGCGACGCTCGCAAGCGCCGCCTGCCCCGAAGTTGCGGCCGCTCGTCGGTCGAAAACGCGCTCCCGTTCGGTGAACCCGCTCGCGCAGTGCCGCGTGGCGCGCCAATTGCGTTGTCTGGCTGGGCTGCGGGCCGCCGCGGCGCTCCGCTGCTCTCGAGTACCCCACGATGTCCGACCGCTGGACGATTTCGCCGCCGTCCGATGCGCCGCCAGACGCTTCGCGGCGCGCGCGCGACTCCTCGCTCCCGCGGGTCGTGCTCGGCATCGCGCTCGCGCTCATCGCGCTCGCGTGGTACGTCGCCGACCGCAACGCGGCCCTGCACGCGCGGGAGCGCTTCGAGGCGCGCAGCGACCACGTGTTCCATGCGATCCTCGAGCGAATGCGCGCATGCGAAGGGGTGTTGCGCGGCGCCGCCGGACTGTTCGCCGCGTCGTCCGAAGTGACGCGCAACGATTGGCGCGCGTATGTCCGCACGTTGCGGGTGAACGAAAGCGGGTACGGCATTCAGGTTATCGGCTACAGCACGCGGGTGCGCAGCGCCGAGCGCTCCGCGCACGTTGCGCGCGTGCGCGAAGACGTTCCGGACTATTCGATACACCCGGCAGGCGAGCGTGGCGAATACTTTCCCATGCTTTATCTGGAACCGGGCGGCGAGGCGAACCGGCGCGCCCTCGGGTTCGACAGCTACGCCGATCCGGTCCGTCGCGCGGCGATGGAGCGTGCGCGCGACACGGGCGACGCCGCGATCACCGGCGCGGTGGCGCTCGCGCAGGACGACGGCAAGACCGGCGAGCCCGCGCTGCTGATGTACGCACCGGTCTATGGCAACGAAACCGCGCACGTGAGCGTCGAACAGCGCCGCCTGGCGCTTCATGGCTACGTTGCGGCTGCGTTCCGTATGCGCGATCTGGTGCAGGGCGCGCTCGGACGCGTCGAAGAACCCGACGTCGATTTCGACATTCACGACGGCAAGGTCCCGCCGAGCGAAGCGCTGCTGTACGCCAGCGATCCGCAGATGGATGCCGCGCTCGAGAACGGGGCCGGGCTTTCGCGCACCCTTGAAGCCGAGGTCGGCGGCCGCACGTGGACGCTGCGCTTCGCCGCGCGGCCGCAAGTTTTTGGCGGCGGCGAGCGGACGGCGCTGGCCCTGATCGCGCTTGCCGGGCTCGCCGTCAATCTGCTGCTTTTCCGCAGCATCGGCTTGCTCGTGGCGGCGCGGCGACACGCCGAGCACGTTGCTGCGGAAGGAGCGCTCGCGCTTGCGCAAAGCCGCAAGGAATTCCGCGTGGTCGCCGAAACGGCGCACGAGGGGATCGTCGCGACCGACGCATCGGGGTCGATCGTCTACGCCAATCCCGCCGTGGAAGCGATGTTCGGCTATGCATCCGGCGGGCTCTCGGGACTGCCGTTGTCAGCACTCGAAGTCCGCGAGGGTCCCGGCAGACCCGCTTTGCTCGCGGATCCGGCGTCCGTCGGCGAAGCGGTGTTCGAGGGGTTGGGCCGGCGAAGGGATCAGTCGACGTTCCCGCTCGAAATGCTGCTCTCGCGCTGGCGAGTCGGTGGCCATGCGTCGATGACCTTGATCCTGCGCGACCTGACGCTGCGCAAGGAAGTCGAGCGCCTGAAGGATGGCTTGACGTCGCTCGATGCCCCGGCCGAGGCGGCACGAGTCGACGTCGCGCCGTTTCTCGAACGCGTGGTGGCCATGCACGCTCCGCTCGCGCGTCGGTGCGGCGTCACCTGTCGCGTCGTGGCGCCGGCAGCGCCGCTCGCCGTGACGGCGGATGCCGACGGCCTGATGAAGATCATGAGCAATCTCGTCTCCAACGCCGTGCAATTTTCCGAGCCGGGCGCGGAGGTCGTCGTCGCGGCCGCCGCCGCCGGACCTCGCGTGATGATCGAAGTGAGCGACACCGGCCGCGGCATTCCGCCGGAACTTCAGGAACGGATCTTCATGCCGAAAGCGCGCAGCACCGGTTCCCGCTCGACAATGTGCGACCGCGGTGGCCGCGGCCTGGCGGGCACGAAATCGCTGGTCGAATCGATGCACGGCACGATCGACTTCACGAGCGCCGTCGGCCTGGGCACGACGTTCTGGATCGACCTGCCGCTTGCGGAAGCGCCGGTCACGACGCTCGAACCCTGACGGCGGGCGTTCCGCATTCACGCGCCGTCCCGGATAATCCGGGGCGATGGCCGCGCCCTCCACCCCGCACGCGACACCCGCGGCGGACGCTGCGCCGCGACTCGCACTGTCCGGCATCACGAAGCGCTACCCCGCGGTGCTCGCCAACGATCGCGTCGACCTCGACGTGCTGCCCGGCGAGATCCACGCGGTGCTGGGCGAGAACGGCGCCGGCAAGTCGACGCTGATGAAGATCATCTACGGCGTCGTCAAGCCCGATGCCGGGACGATGCGCTGGGAAGGATCGACCGTGCAGGTCGCGAGTCCGGCGCAGGCTCGAAGGCTCGGCATCGGCATGGTGTTCCAGCATTTCTCGCTGTTCGACACGCTCACGGTGTCCGAGAACATCCGGCTCGCCGTCGACGACGGGGACGCGAAGTCGCTGCCCGCGCGCATCCGCGACGTCTCGCAGCGATACGGGCTGCCGCTCGATCCGCGTCGGCACGTGCATACGATGTCGGTCGGCGAACGGCAGCGCGTCGAGATCGTGCGCTGCCTGCTGCAGAAGCCGCGGCTCCTCATCATGGACGAGCCGACGTCGGTGCTGACGCCGCAGGCGGTGCTGTCGCTGTTCGACACGCTGCGCACGCTCGCGGCCGAGGGCTGCAGCATTCTCTACATCAGTCACAAGCTCGATGAAATCCGGGCGCTGTGTCACCGCGCCACGGTGCTGCGCGCGGGGAAGGTGACGGGCCAGTGCGATCCCCGGCGCGAGACCGCGGCATCGCTCGCGCGCATGATGATCGGCGGCGACCTGCCGCGTCCGCAGCATCGCGAAGCCACGGCCGGCGCGCAGGCGCTCGTGGTCGACGCGCTCGACGTGCGCGCAGCCGATCCGTTCGGCACGACGCTTCGCGGAATCTCGTTCACCGTGCACGCGGGCGAGATCGTCGGCATCGCCGGCGTCTCGGGCAACGGCCAGAAGGAATTGCTCGCAGCGCTTTCGGGAGAGCGGACGCAATCGCGCAGGAACGCGATCCTGCTGTGCGGCAAGCCAGCGGGCCGGCTCGGGGCGGCGGCGCGCCGCAGGCGCGGCCTCGCGTTCGTGCCCGAGGAGCGGCTCGGCCGCGGCGCGGTGCCCGAAATGTCGCTTGCCGAGAATGCGCTGCTCACGACGCGCAAGGGCGGCCTCGTGCGGCGCGGCTTTATCCGCGACGATGCGGTGCGCGCGTGCGCGGCGAAGATCATCGCCGCGTTCGGCGTGCGCACCCCGGATTCGGAGGCGGCGGCGCGCAGCCTTTCCGGAGGCAACCTGCAGAAGTTCATCGTAGGGCGCGAAATCAGCCTGCAGCCGAAAGTTCTGATCGCCGCGCAGCCGACGTGGGGTGTCGACGTCGGGGCGTCCGCGCAGATCCGCCAGGCGCTGATCGACTTGCGCGATCAGGGCGTGGCGGTGCTCGTCGTGTCCGAGGAGCTCGACGAGCTGATGGAGATCAGCGACCGGCTCGCCGTCATCGCGCAAGGGCGTCTGTCGGAGCCCCGGCCCGTGCACGCCACGAGCGCCGAGGAAATCGGCCTGCTGATGGCGGGGGCGCACCGCACGCAGGGCAGCGGCATGCCGGCGGCGTCACGCGAGCCACAAGCGCGGGGGTCCATTTGAGACTTTTTCTCGAAGCGCGGCCGCAGCCCTCGCGGATCGCCGCGTGGACCGCGCCACTGCTCGCGACGGCGGCCACGCTGCTCGTGGGGTTCATCGTATTCAAGGCGCTGGGGCGCAATCCGCTCGCCGCGTTCCATGCCTTCTTCGTCCAGCCGCTCGCGTCGCTGTACGGCATCGCCGAGCTGTTGTTGAAGGCGACGCCGCTGATGATCATCGCGACCGGACTCGCGATCGGCTATCGCGCCAACGTCTGGAACATCGGCGCCGAGGGTCAGCTCACGATGGGCGCGATCGCCGGCGGCGGCCTTGCGCTGTGGCTCGGAGAGACGGAGTGGCCGTCCGCGGCGCTGTTGCCGCTGATGTTCGTCGCCGGTGCGCTCGCCGGGATGGCATGGGCCGCGATTCCGGCGTGGTTGCGCACGCGCTTCAACGCGAACGAGATCCTGACGTCGCTGATGCTGGTGTACGTGGCCACGCTGTATCTGTCCTGGCTCGTGCACGGGCCGTGGCGCGATCCGGAGGGCTACAACTTCCCGCAGTCGAAGCTGTTCGCGGAAGCGGCCCTGCTTCCCAACCTGCTCGCGGAAACCCGGCTCAATGTCGGCTTCCTGCTCGCGCTCGCGATCGTCGCCATCGCCTGGGTGTTCGTGCGCCGGCACATCGTCGGCTTCGAGATGCGCGTCGCCGGGCTCGCACCTGCGGCCGCGAACTACGCCGGCATCGACGCGCGTCGCAACGTCTGGCTCGGCATGCTGGCAGGGGGCGCGTGCGCAGGCATCGCGGGTGTCGGCGAAGCGGCCGGCCCCATCGGCCAGCTGCTGCCGGCGATGTCGCCGGGCTACGGCTTCGCGGCGATCATCGTCGCGTTCGTCGGCCGACTGCATCCGCTCGGTGTCGCGCTCGCAAGCCTGTTGATGTCGCTGCTCTACCTGGGCGGCGAGTCGGCGCAGATGAACCTGGCGCTGCCGTCCGCCGTGACCGGGTTGTTCCAGGGCACGCTGCTGTTCCTGCTGCTCGCCGCCGACGTGCTGGTCAATTACCGTGTGCGCATCGTGCACCCTGCGACTGCCACCCGCGCCTGATGGACACGCTCACCCAACTCGTGCTGCTGAGCCTCGCCGCGGGAACGCCGCTGGTGTTCGCGGCGCTCGGCGAGCTGGTCGTCGAAAAGTCCGGCGTACTGAACCTCGGCGTCGAGGGAATGATGCTCGTCGGCGCGGTCGTGTCGTTCATCGTCGCCGCGCGAACGCAATCGCCGTGGCTCGGCGTGGCCGCCGGGGCGACGGCCGCCGCAGCGCTGTCGGTGATCTTTGCGGTCATCGCGCTCACGCTGCGCGCCAACCAGGTGGCCACCGGCCTCGCGTTGTCGCTTTTCGGCGTCGGCCTTTCCGCGTTCGCCGGGCGCGACTACATGAGCGTCGTGATCGAAGGCATCACGCCGGTCCATGTTCCGGTGTTGTCGGACCTTCCGGTCGTCGGCAAGCTCGTGTTTGGCCACAACCCGCTCGTCTACGTGTCGTGGGTGCTGTTCGCGGCGGTGCAGCTCTTCCTGTTCCGCACCCGTGCCGGGCTCGTCCTGCGCGCCGTGGGCGAATCGCCGCAATCGGCGCATGCGATCGGCTATCGCGTCATCGCGATCCGCTACGCTGCGGTCGTGTTCGGCGGCGCGTGCGCAGGGGTGGGCGGGGCGTTTCTCGCGATCGCGTATACGCCGTCGTGGGTCGAAGGTATGACGGCCGGGCGCGGCTGGATTGCGCTCGCGCTCGTCGTGTTCGCGACATGGAAGCCGTGGCGCGTACTGGTCGGCGCGTACCTGTTCGGCAGCGTGACGCTCGCGCAATTCCAGGCGCAGGCGGCCGGCGTCGACGTGCCGTCGCAGCTGCTCGCGATGCTGCCCTACCTCGCGACGATCGTCGTGCTCGCCATCATTTCGCGCAACGCCATGGCGATCCGGCTCAACGCACCGGCGTCGCTCGGCAAGCCGTATCATCCGGAATGAGCCCGAAGGCCGTACCGCAGCGCCGGCGGCACTGGCTGTCATCGCAAGCGCGACAGCGCGCAGGGTAATCCAGTGAGCGGCGTACAATGCCGCCCCGTCGCATTGCCGCCCACTCGGAGGAGCCCACGATGTTCCGCATGACCCGCAGGAAGACGGTTGCCGCGCTGGCGGCTCTGCCCGTCGCGATCGCGCTGCCCGCCATCGCGCAAACGAGCGAGCCGCTCAAGATCGGCTTCGTGTACGTGAGCCCGATCGGGGATGCCGGCTGGACGCACCAGCACGACATCGCGCGGCTCGCGATGGAAAAGAACCTGGCCGGCAAGGTGACGACGAAATACGTCGAAAACGTGCCGGAAGGCGCCGACGCCGAGCGCGTGATCCGCGAGCTCGCGCAGTCCGGCCACAAGCTGATCTTCACGACGTCGTTCGGATACATGAATCCGACGATCAAGGTGGCGCAGCAGTTTCCCGCCGTGCACTTCGAGCACGCTACCGGCTACAAGACGGCGAAGAACGTCGGCACGTATAACGCGCGCTTCTACGAGGGACGCTACCTCGCCGGCATCGTCGCCGGCAAGATGACGAAGACGAACATCGCAGGCTACGTCGCCGCGTTCCCGATCCCCGAAGTCGTGATGGGCATCAACGCGTTCGTGCGGGGGATGCGCAGCGTCAATCCCAAGGCCGAGCTCAAGGTGGTCTGGGTCAACTCGTGGTTCGATCCGGGCCGGGAGAGCGAAGCGGCCAACACGCTGATCGCGCAGGGCGCCGACGTCGTCACGCATCACACCGATTCGACGGCGGTCGTGCAGGCGGCGGAGGCGAAGAAGATCTACGCGGTTGCGTACCACTCCGACATGTCGAAGTACGGTCCCAACTCGCAGATCACGGCGGTGACGCACGTCTGGGACAAGTACTACACCCGCGTCGCGCAATCGCAGCTCGATGGCAAGTGGGCGCCGGATCACATCTGGGGCGGCCTCAAGGAAGGCATGATCGCGATGGGGCCGTTCGGCAAGATGGTGCCGAAGGACGTGCAGGATCTCGAGAAGAAGGCCGAGGCCGACATCGCGGCAGGCAAGCTGCACCCGTTCACCGGTCCGATGAAGGACAGCGAAGGCAAGGAGCGCCTCGCGGCCGGCAAGACGATCACCGACGACGCGCTGTCGAAGATGGACTATTACGTCGAAGGCGTGCAGGGGAAGGTGCCGGCGAGCAAGTAGCGGCGTTGTTGCGGCGCCGACTTCCGGCGTTTCACCGAAGCGATTCAGTCGACCGCGAGCGCCCGGAGACGCCTGTCGCCGGGCGCATTCGTTTTGAACCACGCATCGTGACGGCGAAACCACGCATCCTTCCGCCGGTGTATTTCCTCGGCGCGATCGTACTGATCGCGCTGCTCCACGGGCTCGCGCCCGTCGTGCGTTTCGACCTCCCGATTGCCCGGGTGTTCGGCGGATTGCTCGTTGCCGGCGGCCTGTTCTTCACCGTGTGGGGCGCGGGCATCTTCCGGCGGCGCGGCACTGCGATCAAGCCGTTCGAACGATCGCAGGTGTTGGTCATCGAAGGTCCTTACCGCGTCAGCCGCAATCCGATGTACGCGGGGCTCGTGGCGGTGCTCGCGGGTCTCGTGCTTCTCTTGCAGTCGCTCTCCGCTGTCGTCGTTCCGATTCTCTTTGCATGGCTTCTCCATCGACGGTTCGTGCGGCCGGAGGAGCGGATGCTCGAGGAACGATTCGGCGACGCGTACGCCGAGTACCGACGCCGCGTCCGACGGTGGTTGTAAGCGTCACGGGGTTTGCTTCTTCGCGCGGAACGCCCGGTTGGCGCTCGATTCGGACGCGACGCTCGGTTGCCGTCGCGATCGCCGCGCTGCTCGCAGCGGGCGCTGCGCATGCGGATTTGTGGGCGTACGTCGATCCGCAAGGCCGCTCGCACTTCGCCGACCACCAGGTGGACGCACGCTACAAGCTGTTCTTCAAGGGTGAAACGACGCTCGACGTGCGCAATCGGGCGAACGCCGAGCGCGCGAAGGCGCAAGCCGCGCTCGCCGGCACGCCGCTCTATCGCAACCTGACCGACGACAAGCTCGTCCGCCGCTACGCGACGCTGATCGATCGATACGCGCGCGCCAACCGCCTGGACGCCGCGCTCGTCACCGCCATCGTCGCGGTCGAATCCGGGTTCGACGCGCACGCGGTATCGCCGAAGGGCGCCGTCGGCCTGATGCAGATCCTGCCAGCGACGGCCGAGCGGTACGGCCTCGTGGAGGATGCACGCCGAACGGTTGCCGACAGGCTGCACGATCCCGCAACCAACCTGCGGATCGGCACCCGCTATTTCGCCGATCTTCTCGCCCGGTTCGACGGCGACCTGTCTCTTGCGCTCGCCGCCTACAATGCCGGCGAAGGCAGCGTGGCGGCGTACGACAACAGCGTTCCCCCGTTCGGCGAGACGCGCGATTTCGTGCGACTCGTGCAGCAGGCTTACGTGCTGGTGCGCCCGCCGCCGGATGCGCCGGGAACGGGCGTGCGATTGACCGGGAGAAAGGACGCGAAGTGAACGACACCGATGCGCAACGGATCGCCGCGCTGCGAAGCGACGATCCGGCACACGGCCGAAAGCGCAATCAGCCGTTGCGCCTCTCGAGCAGCGTGAGCACGCGCTCGAACATCGCGCCATACGGTGGCTGCAGCAGGCGTGTCGGGGCATAGCGCGCCTGGAAATACACGGGCTTCGCGCTGGAGAACGTCGCGAAGCCGTACTCCCCGTGATAGACGCCGCTGCCTGACGCGCCGACGCCGCCGAACGGCAATCCGGGATGCGCGAAATGCAGCAGCGTGTCGTTGACGGTCACGCCGCCCGCGAGCGTTTCGCGCAGGGCCTTCGCGCGCCGCACCGCGTCGCCGCCGAACCAGTACATCGCGAGCGGATGCGGGCGCGCGTTGATCTTCGCGATCGCCTCGTCGAGCGACGCGTACGCTTCAACGGGAAGCAGCGGCCCGAAGATCTCCTCGCGCATGATCGCCATGTCGTCGGTGACGCCGACCACGAGCGTCGGGACGAGCCGCCTCGGATATCCGCTGTCGCCTGCTTCGTCGCCGAGCGCAACGATGCGCGCGCCCTTGCCGCGCGCATCCTCGACGAGCGTGATCAGGCGTGCGTAGTGCCGGGCGTCGATGATCGACGAATAATCGGCATTGGCGGCGACGTCCGGATAAAGCGCGCGCACGCTCGCCTGCGCGGCGACGACGAACTCGTCGACGCGCGACTTCGGCACGAGCGCGTAGTCCGGCGCGATGCACGTCTGTCCGGCATTGAGCAGCTTTCCCGCCATCAGCCGCGTCACGCCGGTCGCGAGATCGGCATCGCCGTCGAACAACGCCGGTGATTTGCCGCCGAGTTCGAGCGTGACCGGCGTCAGGTTTGCGGCAGCGGCGAGCGCGACCTGCCGACCGACCGCCGTCGAGCCCGTGAAGAACAGATGATCGAACGGCAGCGCCGCGAATGCCCGGCCCACGCTCGCGTCACCGGAGACGACGGCGAGCTCGTCGTCGCGAAACCGCGCTTCGACGAGATCCGCGAGCAGCGCGGATGTCGCCGGCGTGATCTCCGAAGGTTTCAACATCACACGGTTGCCGGCCGCCAGCGCCGCGACGACCGGCGCAAGCGCGAGTTGCACCGGATAGTTCCACGGACTGATCACGCCGGCCACGCCGAGCGGCTGGCGCACGATGCGCGCCTTCGCCGGCAGCAGATGCCACGGCGTCGTGATGCGCCGTGGTTTCATCCAGCGCGACAGGTGGCGGATCGCGTGCCGCGCCTCGGCGGCGACGATGTAGAGCTCGGCGATGCGTGTTTCGTGCGCGGAACGATGTCCGAAGTCGCGGTCGATCGCCGCGACGAGCGCGCGCTCGTGGCGCCTGACGATGTCGACGATCCGTTCCAGGCGATCGCGGCGCGCGGCGACGTCCGGGTACCGGTCGGCCGCGAACGCCTCGCGCTGCCGACGGAAGAGAAGCGTCAACCCTTCGGTCGAGGCGCCGGCTGCGACGTTCGCCGCCGGTGGGATTGTCGACGCTCCGGGGGTCGTGGACACGAAGGCTCCCGGCTTCACGGCACTCCTCCGAAGATTGCGAAAGAGAGGACTACCCGCTTCGGGGTGATGCTCCGCGCAATGTCGCGCGCGATCGCACGACGCCGGCCGTGCCGGCGACGATCATGGCCGCACCCGCGAGCATCGGCAGCGTGATTGTCTCATCCAGGAACAGGTATCCCCACAACATCCCGAACGCCGGCATCAGGAACGTCACCGTCATCGCGCGTGTCGGGCCGATGTCGGCGATCAGCCGAAAATACAGCACGTACGCGACGGTGCTGCAGAGGAGTGCGAGCAACGCGACGTTGATCACGACGACGGCCGTGATCTCACCGCGAATCGGTGACAGAGGGACGATCGGCAGAAGCGTTAGTCCGCCGAAAAGCTGACTCCATGCGGCGACTGCCAGCGGGTCGAGCGATGCGCCGCGCCGCTTCAGCCACACCCCGGCGGCCGCATAGCACGCGACGGCGCACAGGCTCGCGGCGACCGCGATCGAGAATGCCGCATCGGGTACGAGCGGACCCGCGCGACTTACGAGCGCCACGCCGCCGATGCCGGCTGCGAACCCCGCCACCTTGCTCGCAGTGAGCGGGTCGCCGAGCCACGCGGACGCCGCGACCGCTGCGAACAGCGGCAGCGCGGCATTCAGGATCACGAGATACGACGCAGGCAGCGTGAGCGCCGCATACGCGAACAACAGGAACGGCAGCGCCGAATTGACGATGCCGACGAACAGATACGCGCGCCAGTGTTCCCCCGGATTCGCATGGCGATGCACGGCGAGCAAGCCAAGCACCAGCGCGCCGCCGCCAAGCAGCAGCCGCGCGGCGGCGACCCATACCGGTCCGAGTACCGGCGCGAGCACGCGGATGAACGCGAACGACGCACTCCAGATCAGCGCGAGCGCGACGAGCCGCGCGACGTCGGCGGATCGCATTCTGATCGCGTGTAACCGAAGGAAGCGATGGTGTTCGGGTCGCTACGCCACGGCAAGCAGGCCCGGGTGAACGTGCGCAGCCTCGAGCGCAAGCAGCGTGCGTTTGCGGTCGAGCCCGCCGGCATAGCCGGTGAGCGCGCCGCCGCTGCCGACGATGCGATGGCACGGGATCACGATCGTCAGCGGATTGCGGCCCGTGGCCGCACCGGCCGCGCGCACCGCCGACGGCCGGCCGCAGCGTGCGGCGAGTTCGCCATAGCTGATCGTTTCGGCGAACGGAACCGTCGCAATCGCCGCCCATACCTGCTGCTGAAACGGCGTTCCCGCAGGGGCCAACGGCAGGTCGAACGTCGTGCGCGCACCGGCGAAATATTCGCGCAACTGCTTGGCCGCGGCGCGGAACAGCGGCAGCTGCGGCGTCTCCTCCCACTGTGCGGCAACGTCGGGAAAATACTTCTGGTTCGCGAGATACAGGCCCGCGAGCGCGGTGCCCTCCGGGTTTGCGACCAGCAGCATCTCGCCGAGCGGACCCGGCAACCGGCACGTCTTGGTAACTTTCATCAGGCAGCCCTCCACATGTGCATGACGGCGTACGCCCGCCAGGGGCGCCACGCCTCGCTTCGCGCGATCGCGCGCGCCGCGCGCGTCTCGCCCATCGCGCGCATCACGACGAGATCGTTGACCGGGAATGCGTCGGGCCAGCCGAGCGCGCGCATGGCGATGTACCCGGACGTCCACGGCCCTATTCCCGGAATCGCTTCCAGCGCCGCGCGCGTGCGTTCCACGTCGCCCCCCGCCTCGAGGGGCAGCGTTCCGGCCGCGACGGCCTCCGCGAGCTTCTGCAGCGTGCGCGCCCGTGCCGCCGTCAGGCCGACGGCACGCAAATCTTCGATCGCCTGCGCCGCGAGCGCATCGGCCCGCGGGAACGTATGCGTCAAACCTTCCGCGTCCGGGTAAGCAACGGGGGCGCCGAACGCCCGCACCAGGCGGCCGAGCAGCGTGCGGGCCGCGGCAACGCTCACCTGCTGGCCGACGACCGCGCGCACCGCGAGCTCGAACCCATCGCAGCTTCCGGGCACGCGCAACCCCGGCCGGCGCGCGGCCAGCGTGCCGAGACGCGTCGCGATCGGCGCCGGATCGCATGCAAGATCGAACGCATGACGAACGCGCGCCAGCACCGCCGGAACGGCCGGCGCAAGCGACGCTGCGACGTTGACGCGCAACGTGTGGCGCTTCGGCGATTTCGCCACGGCGATCCAGCCGCTCACGAGCGCCCCGCTGCGCTCGATCGCGAGCGTGCGCCGGTAGCTTCCCGCTTCCACGCTCTCGACTCCGGCGACCGCCCGTGCCGCGAGGAACGCGAGCAGCGAGTCCCAGTCGTAGGGCGGCCGGTACGCGAGCTCGAAATGCATCGACGACGGAAGCGTTTCCGGCGCTGCGTCGTGACGCAGTCGCGACGGCGGCATCCGATAGCGTTGGCGGAACAACGCGTTGAAGCGCCGCAGGCTGCGAAAGCCGCTCGCGAGCGCGACGTCGAGCACCGGCAGCGATGTATCGGTCAGAAGCCGCTTCGCGAGCAGCAGCCGCTGCGTCTGTGCATATTCGATCGGCGACACGCCGAACGCCGCCTCGAACACACGCCGCAGATGCCGGCTGGTTACGCCGATGCGCGCCGCGAGCGCCTCGATGCCACCCGCGTCGAACACGCCATCTTCGATCAACCGCACCGCCGCCTGCGCGAACTGCGCCGAGGCATCGACGATCGCGAGCCCCGGGGCCAGCTCGGGCCGGCACCGCAGGCAGGGGCGGAAACCCTCGACTTCGGCCGCGGCCGCGCTGCGAAAAAAACGGCAGTTCTCGCGCCGCGGGAGGCGCACGGCGCAGACGGGCCGACAATAGATGCGCGTCGTGCGCACGCCAACGAAGAACCGGCCGTCGAAACGGGCATCGTGCGTGGCGAGCGCGCGATAGCAGCTGTCGGGATCGAGCTTCATGATGCGAATTATGCGCGCGTCGCCGCGCATCACTCGCCGTTTTCGGACATGCGAACCCGACCGTGGCGGGATCGTCAGCCGGCGCGCGCCGTCGCATAATGCGGCACCCTCGCCGTCGCCGAATACGGAATGTCTGCGTCTGCCTGGCATCCAACAGGAGGAATCGTCCGTGTCGATCCGTATGTGGAAGCGCATTGGCCTGATGCTCTTCGCGCTCGTCCCGTTCTCGCCTGCCGGCGCGCAGCAGTTGCAGAAGCTGGTGTTCGCGACCGACTGGCTCGCGCAGGCCGAGCATGGCGGCTTCTACCAGGCCATCGCCGAAGGGACGTATCGCAAGCACGGACTCGACGTGCAGATCCGCATGGGCGGACCGCAGGTCAACGGACTGCAGTTGCTCGCGGCGGGACAGATCGACATCGCGATGGCCGATGCGCTGCAGGTCCTCTCCGCCATCGAGCAGAACGTCCCGGTCGTCGCGTTCGCGGCCACGTTCCAGAAAAATCCGACCGTCATCATTTCGCATCCCGGCGTCAACCGGCTCGAGGACTTGAAGGGCAAGCCCATCGCGATCGCCGCGGCGAGCAACACGACGTTCTGGCCGTGGCTGCGCGAGAAATACGGCTTCACGGACAGCCAGAAGCGCCCTTACGGATTCTCCGTGCAGCCGTTTCTCGCCGACCGCGCGTTGTCGCAGCAGGGCTTCGCCACGTCGGAGCCGTTCTCGATTGAAAAAGGCGGCGTGCGGCCCGTGGTGTTCCTGCTCGCGGACTTCGGCTATCCGCCCTATTCGGAGACCCTCGTCGTGACGCACGCGACGCTTACGTCGCAGAAAGATGCGCTCGAGCGCTTCCTGCGCGCGTCGGCGGAGGGCTGGCGCAGCTACCTCGCAAACCCCGCGCCGGGCAATGCGCTGATCAAGCAGGCGAATCCGCAGATGAGCGACGCGCTTCTCGCATACGGCGTGCGCAAGCTCAACGAATACGCGATCGTCACCGGCGGCGACGGGCGCCGGCTTGGCTTGCTGACGATGACCGAGGCCCGCTGGCAGGCGACGATCGACTTCCTGCGCACGTCGGGCCTCGCGAAACCGAACGTCGACTATCGGCGCGCGTATACGCTCGACCTCGTGAAGGCTGTCCGCGTCGTGCCTTAGGCAGCCTGATGCGGGAACCTCGGGCTGCTGTGCAGGCCACTTCGGACGCCGTCGTCGCGCTGCGCGGCGTCGGCAAGGCGTTCGACAACGGAACGCAAGCGCTCACCGACATCGATCTCGAAGTACGGCAGGGCGAATTCCTTACGCTGATCGGCCCATCGGGTTGCGGCAAGTCGACGCTCCTCGCGGCGATGGCAGGACTTGCGCGTCCGACCGCAGGCTCGATCGGATGGTGGGGCGGCGATCTGGCTCACACCGGGACAGCCGGCCGACGCATCGGCTTCGTATTCCAGGCACCGACGTTGATGCCGTGGGCGCGCCTGACGACGAACGTACGGCTGCCGCTGACGCTCGCCGGCGTGCCGCGCGCCGAAGCTGACCGAGCCGTCGCGGCCGCGCTCGAGCGCGTGCACCTGACACGCTTCGCCGACCATCTGCCGCGCCAGCTATCGGGAGGCATGCAGATGCGCGCATCGATCGCGCGTGCGCTCGTCACCGAGCCCGACCTGCTGCTGATGGACGAGCCGTTCGGCGCGCTCGACGAGTTCACGCGCCAGCATCTCGACGCCGAACTGCTGGCGCTGTGGTCGACGCAACGGATGACGATCGTATTCGTCACGCACAGCATCCAGGAAGCCGTGTTCCTGTCGACGCGCGTAGCCGTCATGGCCGCGCATCCCGGGCGCATTCTCGCGACGTTCGACATCGACGCGCCCGGTGCGCGCGACGATGCTTTCCGCGTGTCGGCCGAGTTCGCCTCGCATGCGCAGCGGCTGTCCGCGTGCGTCGCGTCGGCGGGCGCCGGCGCGATACCGGAAGAGGCGGCCGCGTGAGCGAAACCAGCCGCTCGAGCACAACCGTGCGTCTCGACCGACGCGAGGGCGGTGCGCGGTCGGAGAGAGGCGAACGGCTGCTGCGGCTCGTGGCGCCGCTCGCGGTCGCGGTCGTTTTCCTCGGTGCATGGCAGGCTTTCGTCACGCTGAACGCGATACCGCCGTACATCGTCCCCTCTCCGGGGCTCGTCGCACAAACGCTGTACACGGACCGGACGCTGCTCGCCGAATCGCTCGGCGTGACGATGCAGATCGCGTTGATCGCGCTGGTGCTCGCGACGCTCGTCGGCGTCGCCACCGCGCTCGTGTTCGTACAGAGCCGTATCATCGAGATGAGCTTCTTTCCGTACGCCATCCTGCTGCAGGTCACGCCGATCGTCGCGATCGCGCCGCTGATCATCATCTGGGTGCGCGACACGCGCATCGCGCTGATTCTCTGCGCGGCCGTCGTGGCCGTATTCCCGGTGATCTCGAACACGACGCTCGGGCTGCGCAGCGTCGATCCGGGTCTCTTGAATTTTTTCCGGCTCGCCCGCGCGACACGCTGGCAAACGCTGTGGCGGCTGCGGGTGCCGAGCGCGCTGCCGTATTTCTTCGGCGGCTTGCGGATCGCGAGCGGGCTCGCGCTGATCGGCGCCGTCGTGGCCGAATTCGTCGCGGGCACCGGCGGCCAGGGCGCCGGACTCGCCTACCAGATCCTTCTCGCCGGGATCCAGCTCAACATACCGCGCCTGTTTGCCGCGCTCACGCTGATCGCGCTGGCAGGCGTCGCGATGTTCGCCGCCACCGTTGCGCTGTCGAAGCTCGCGCTCGCGCGCTGGCACGAGAGCGAGCTGCGGCGGGACGCCTGACCTCTCGAAACACGCGATGGCCGAACAGTGGCACGTGTTCTGCCGCGTCGTCGACAACTACGGCGACGCCGGCGTTTCATGGAGGCTCGCACGCCAGCTCGTCGCCGAGCACGGCGTCGCGGCCACGTTGTGGATCGATCGCGTCGCCACGCTCGCGCGCCTCGATCCTGGCATCGATGCCGCCGCCAGGGCGCAGACGCTGCATGGCGTCGTCGTTCGGCCCCTCGCCGACGATGCAGCCATGACGCAACTGCCCGACGTCGTGATCGAGACGTTCGGGTGCGGCTTGCCGCAACGCTATCTCGATGCGATGGCGCACGCGCCGGCGCCGCCGCTCTGGATCAACCTCGAGTACCTGTCCGCCGAGCCGTGGGTCGACACCGTGCACGGACTCGCGTCGCCGCAGCCGCGACTGCCGCTCGCGCGCCATTTCTGGTTCCCCGGATTCACGTCGCGTACCGGTGGGTTGATCCGCGAGGCGGGTCTGATCACCGCGCGCGACGCCGCGGCCGCGGGACGTCGGAGTCGTCGCGATTCCCCCGTCGAGATCCTGCTGTTCTGCTATGCGAATTGCGCGCTGCCCGCGCTCTTCGATGCGTGGAGCGAGGGCGACGAGCCGATCCGCTGCACCGTTCCGGAAGGCGTTGCCACCGCCGCGCTCGATCAATGGCTTTCGGGCGCGGTACCGCACGCGGGACAGTCGCACACGCACGGCCGTTTGCGCGTCGACATCGTTCCCTTCGTCGCGCAGCAAGCGTTCGACGGCCTGCTGTGGCGCTCGGACGTCAACTTCGTACGCGGCGAGGACTCGTTCGTGCGCGCGCAGTGGGCCGCTCGCGCATTCGTGTGGCAGCCGTATCCACAGGACGAGAACGCGCATCGGCTGAAGCTCGACGCGTTCGTCGCCCGGTATGCCGCGGAGATGCCGCCCGCGGCGCGCTCTGCATTCGTCGCGTTCTCGGACGCCTTCAATGCGGAGGACGGACCGGCCGCGGCGGGGGCATGGCCGGCGTTCCGCGCCGCGATCGGCGAGCTCGAGGCACATGGCAATCGATGGTCCGACGCGTTGCTCGAGCTGCCGGAGCTGACCGCCGGCCTGGTTCGCTTTGCGCGCGGTCGTCAGCTATAATGTCGGGTTATCCAATCTTCGAAAGCGGCTCGCGAACGGCGGGCCGCCGGTCACGGAAGCGCCATGAAAATCGCCCAGGAAGTACGCGCCGGCAACGTCATCATGATCGGCAGCAATCCGATGGTCGTGCAGAAGGCCGAGTTCAGCAAGTCGGGCCGCAACGCCTCGGTCGTCAAGATGAAGCTTCGCAACCTGCTGTCGGGCGGCGGCACCGAAACCGTCTACCGTGCCGACGAGAAGTTCGACGTGATTCAACTCGAGCGCAAGGAAGTGACATATTCGTATTTCTCCGACCCGATGTACGTGTTCATGGACCAGGAGTTCAACCAGTACGACGTCGAGAAGGAGAACATGGAAGACGCGCTCCCCTATCTCGAAGACGGGCTCGCGTGCGAGCTCACGTTCTACGAAGGCAAGGCGATCTCGGTCGAGTTGCCGACGTCGGTGGTGCGCGAAGTGACGTACACCGAGCCCGCGGTCAAGGGCGACACGTCGGGCAAGGTGACGAAGCCCGCCAAGCTCGCGAGCGGCTTCGAAGTTCAGGTGCCGCTGTTCGTCAACACCGGCGACAAGATCGAAGTCGACACGCGCACCGGCGAATACCGCCGACGCGTCTGACACGAGCGCGCCGGCGCAAGGCCGCGCCTGCTGACACGAGCGCGCGCGGTGGCTTCATTTCACCGGCGCTCGTTCACGGCCGCACAAACACGGCGCGCGCTCGCTCGGCCGGCGCGCGCACCAGGCAATCGTGGACATGGTCGTTCACGAGCCCCATCGCCTGCATGAACGCATAGACGGTCGTCGGACCGACGAACGTGAATCCGCGCCGCTTCAGGTCCTTCGAGAGCGCGGTCGCCTCCGGGGACGTCGCCATGCCGGCAAGAATCTCCCGCGTCAGTTTCGCGGGACGACTCGCCTTCGCGGGCTCGAAGCGCCAGAAATAGGCGGCGAGCGAGCCGGTTTCGGCCACGATCTCGCGCGCCCGCTGCGCATTGTTCCGCGCGGATTCGATCTTCCCGCGGTGGCGGACGATGCCGGCGTTCGCGACGAGGCGCTCGATGTCGCGCGCCGTCAGCGCCGCGACGCTGTCGATGTCGAACCCCCGAAATGCCTCCCGGAATGCCGGGCGCTTGCCGAGAATCGTTCGCCAGCTCAAGCCCGACTGGAATCCTTCGAGGCAGATCTTCTCGAACAGCCGGTTGTCGTCGGCGACCGGAAAGCCCCATTCGCGGTCGTGGTAGTCGACATACAGTGGGTCTTCACCCGCCCACCAGCAGCGCGTGACGCGCTTCAATTGAGCGTGACGTCCTTGCCGCGCTGCTCGATCACCAGCGTGTCGCGCAAGGCCTCGAAAAACGCCAGGACGGCCGACACGTCACGGCGATGCTCGTGGCGGAACAACTCCGCGAGAATCGCCGCCATCGTGAGCGCGTCGGGCACTTCCTCCGGCGAGAGCGCCGCCATCGGTCCCTGCAGCTTGTAGTTGCGCCCCGCGCGCCGGTCGTACTCCCAGCGCGCCGCATGCTCGATCCAGGCCTGCAGCGCCGGCAGCGTGGGAGGCAGGCTGTCAACCGTGTTGATGATCGCGTGCAGCGACGGGTCGTCGATGGCCGCCAGCAGCGCTTTGAAGTCGGTCACGGGCGCTCCTCGAGGTGTTTTCATACGATGCTCGCGAATGGACCATCGGTGCCGACAGTGTGCCAGACACCGTTTCCGCCGCAACCTGTCGTCTCTCACAGGTATTGCGCGGGGGCGTCGCCCGGTCCGCGAGCGTCCAGCTGCGCTCGTATAGAGATGCGCTGCCGTGACGACGTCGCCGATGCGACAATGCTTGAACGGGGAACGACGCGATCGGCGTCGTGGCAGCACGATGCACGCCTTCACCATCATGCGAGGAGAACGACGATGAAAGGTTTTGTCGACGACATCGAGGACCTGACCGAGGACAACGACGATTTCCGCCGCGTGCTGTACACCGGCAAGCATCTGCAGCTCGTGCTGATGGCGCTTGCGCCCGGCGAAGAGATCGGCGAGGAGGTTCACGACGACGGCGATCAGTTCTTTCGCGTCGAGGAAGGCGAAGGAACGGTGATGATCGACGGCGTCGAGCACGCGATCGAGGACGACGATGCGATCGTCGTGCCGGCCGGTGCACGCCACAACGTGATCAACACCGGGTCGGGGCCCCTCAAGTTCTACACGGTGTACGGGCCACCCGAGCATCGCGACGGCACCGTGCACACGACGAAGGCCGATGCGCGCGAGGAACACTTCGACGGCAAGACGACGGAATAGCGCTCCGTAATCGGGGTCGGAGATGCATTTCCCGATCGGCTGCCACGATTCTGTTGCGACAGCGTCGGGAAGTGCATCTTCGACCTTGATTACGGGCGCCGGGAATGCATCCCTGACCCAATTACGGGCGGCCGAGGTATAGATACGCGCTGCGATTACCGTCTGCCGCGAAGCCCAGGCCGAGATACAGCGGCCCGATCGGCGTATCCACCGCGCCGAATACCGACACCGATTTAAGCAGGCCCGTCGGACTGCCCGGCACGAGCGGATGCTCCATACGGCCCGCCTCCAGCGAGCCGCCCAGGTAAAAGCCTTCGAGCAGCCGCGTATCGACGAGCTTGTACGTGTAAATCAGGCGTCCGAACGTCAGTCGCTCGCCGACGAGCGCGCCCGTCGGATAACCGGACTGTTGCAGGAAGCCGCCCCACTGGAACAGCGCGTACGTCGGCAGGTCGCCGCCGATCTTGCCGCCTACCTTGAATCCTGGCTGGAACGAGTGCCGACCCACCGACCAGCTGAAGACGCCGTCGGCGTCCCACCGCGTAAAGTCATCCTGCGCACCCACCGTTTCGCGCGCGGCGATCACATTGATCGAGCCTGCGCTGCCGGCACGCGGGAAATTGGCGCTGTCGAGCTGGTCGACGATGAGGCGCGCGGTGAAGGCACCGATGCGCACGCGACCCGACGCCGGCTCGAAGTCCGGCGGCCCGGTGTCGAGGCTCGCCCGCGCAACGCCCGCGGCGTAGCCGATTCGCGCTTCGCCATACTTGCCGAGATCGGTGCCGACGTCGATGCTCGCACGCCCGAGACTCAGGTCGTAGCGCGCAAGCCGATCGTCGCCACGAAACAAGTCGAGCGTGCGCCGCTCGAATTCCGCCGACGGCGCCACGAAAAACAGGCGCCGCGTTCCGAGCGGCTGGTAGAACTCGCTGCGCACGTAGGTGGTGCTGCCGAACTGCAGGTCGGTGCGCCATTCCGCGCCGAACTCGTTGATCCACGTGCGGCGGTGAGAAAGCGCGGCGTTGAAAAATGCATCGCCCTTGAAATCGGAACCAAGGCCGAGGCCGAACTTGAAATAATTCGGTCCCCACGACTTCTCGACTGCGTCGACGTTCAGCACCCTGCGGCCGCCCTCCTCGATCACGCGGTAGTTCACGTGCTCGAAATCGCCGCTGCCGTACAGCCTGCGCATGTCGCGATCCAGCACCTGCGGGTCGAGCGGCACGCCGGGCTTCGTCTCGAGCGTCGGAACCAGTACATCGGCATTGACGCGCGCCATGGGGCTGAAGCGGATCTCGTCGACCGGACGCAAATCGGGAACCGCCGGCTTCGACTGCCGCGCACGTAGTGCCGCGTACTGCGCAGACGGCAGCGCGAGCGCGGCGAGCTTCGGCTGCACCGCAAGCGTCGCGGCTTCCCCGATCGGTATCGTCTTCGGCAGATGGTCGAAATCGCCGGCCGAGAACTCGCCCAATGCAGGCTCGATGAGAATGTCCGTGGGCTTCAGCGACGCGAGCGAGGCCTGCACGTTCTGCTCGGTCAGGATGTTGATCATCTGTCCGGTCACGCCGAGGATGCCCGTGAGCTCCTCCCTTTTCATGAGGGGCGTGCCGAGATTGACCGCAATCACCACGTCCGCGCCCATGCGACGCGCAACGTCGACCGGCAGGTTGTCCGTCAGCCCGCCATCGACCAGAAGCTGACCGTTGATTTCCGCGGGCGCGATCGCACCCGGCACCGACATGCTGGCGCGCATCACGTTGGCGAGTTCGCCTTCGCTGAACACCACCGCCTTGCCGGTGACGAGGTCCGTCGCGACCGCGCGAAACGGAATCGGCAGCTCGTCGAACTTGCGATACCCGGAAATCTTCGACAGCCCGCGCAGCACGGTCTCGAGCTGAACGCCGCTCACGACGCCCTTCGGCAGCAGCAGCGTGCCGTCGCGCACGCCGAATTCGACGCCGTACAGGATCGAACGATCCTCGAGCTTGCGGCGAATTTCCTGGTCCTGCCGCGGCGGCTTCTCCTTGAACAGCAGGTCGGTCGTGATGTCGGCGATCTGCCGCTCCATTTCCGCGGTGCTCATGCCACCTGCGTAGGAGCCGCCGACGATCGAGCCCATGCTCGTGCCGGTGATACAGTCGATCGGCACGTGCATCGATTCCAGCGCCTTCAGCACGCCGATATGCGCGGCGCCTCGCGCGCCGCCGCCGGATAGCACGAGACACACCTTCGGACGCGCCGCCGGCGGCGTGCCCGCCGATTGCGAACCCGGCGGCGTGCCTGCGGATTGCGGCTGCGCGCCCGCCATCGAGGCGAGCGCACACGCGGCCATCAGCAGCGGAACGCGAAGCCCTCTCATGCCGACGTCTCCCCGGTACGCAGCTGCGGACCGGGACCGGCCTTATTTCTTCGGTGCGGCGTCCTTCTTCTTCGGTGCGGCGTCCTTGACGCGCTCCACCTTGACGGCAAGCGCCTGCGCATATGTCGCCTCGACCTGATCGCCCTTGGCGATGAGCGCGAACTGCTTGGGGTCGCGCACCTTCAGCTCGACGGTGCGCTCGGGACCCCGAAGCGTGACCGTCTGCGTCTGCGGATCGACGTTCACGACGTCAGCGACCACGGTCACCTTGTGTCCCGCCGCACCCGCCGGCATCTTGCCTTCCTTCGCACGCGCACCGGCCGCGTCTTCCGTTCTCGCAACCGGCTGTCCGCCGCCCTTCTTGAGTTCGAGCGTCAGCGCTTCGACGTATTCGACCTTGACCTGGTCGCCGACTTTCATCTGCGAAAAATTGCGCACGTTCGAGCCGGCCTCGACGACCATCTCGTTGCCTTGCGGACCCTTGAGCGTCACTTCGCGCTTCTTGGGATCGATCGCGGTGATCGTGGCGGTCATTTCGACTGTTTTCGCGACACCCGCGACGCCGGGTCCTTTGGCGGCCATCGCGGCGCCCGTTTGCGCATGCGCGGGCGGCGCGCCGGCCGTGGCGATCAACGTTGCAAGAATCACGACTGCTGCGTGCATGAAGAATCTCCCTTTTCGAACTGAACGTGAAACTGCAGTGGAAGCGGAAATCGCCGGGCATTCTACCAAGGCGGCTCTTGTGGACTTCCCCCGGGAATAGCTATGCTGATGGGTTGCCATCACGCGCGCCCGCTTCCCAACCTCGTGCAACCGCAAACGTATCGCATGACGTATGCATTCCAGTCGGCATGGACATTCCTCGCCGCGGCGCTTGCGCTGATGTGTGCGACGAGCACCGCGCTGGCGCAGACGCCTGCACCCTCGGCGCGCGGCATGAGCGTCGCCAACACGCCCAGGACCGGGGATTTCGACCAGATGCTGGAGCGGCGGCTGATTCGCGTCGCCGTGCCGGTGAGCCGAACGCTGTACTTCAACGACAAGGGACGCGAGCGCGGGATCACGGCGGATACGGTCCGCGACTTCGAGCGCTACGTCAACCAGAAGTACGTGAAGCAACTCGGCCGCCGGCCGATAACGGTCGTCATGCTGCCGACGACGCGCGACAAGCTGCTGCCCGATCTCGCCGCCGGCATCTGCGACATTGCGGCCGGAAACATCACCGTGACCGACGCCCGGCTGCAGGCGGCCGACTTCGTTGCGCCTGCCGACGTCCGCACGGTGCGAGAGCTGCTGATCACCGGACCCCGTTCCCCCGACGTGCGCACCATCGACGACCTGGCCGGCAAGACGATCCACGTACGGCGTGCGTCGAGCTATTTCGAGAGCATGCTCGCGCTCAATGAACGGTTGC
This sequence comes from Casimicrobiaceae bacterium, assembly GCA_035278845.1. Lineage (GTDB taxonomy): Bacteria > Pseudomonadota > Gammaproteobacteria > Burkholderiales > Casimicrobiaceae > VBCG01. Next base: position 27,776 of record DATEIQ010000182.1, read on the forward strand.
AGCAGGACGGCAAGCCGGCGGTCAATCTCGTCGCGCTGCCGGACGCGCTCGAGGACGAGGACATCCTCGAAATGGTCAATGCCGGTGTGCTGCCCTTCGCGGTGGTGGACGACTGGAAGGCGCAGGCATGGGCGCAAGTTCTGCCGAAAATCGCCGTGCGCACCGACATCGTGCTGCGCGATGGCGGGCGCATCGGCTGGGCGATCCGCAAGGACAGTCCGCGCCTCACCGCAGAGCTCGAGGGTTTCTATCGGGATTTCCTCCGGAAGCAGGGTGTCGTCGCCTATCGCTTCAAGCAGTACCATCAGCGCGTCAAGGTGATGCGAAACAATACCGATGCGACCGACCTGAAGCGCTTCGAGGACACGGTGGCGCTGTTCCGGAAGTACGGCGCGCAATACCGCTTCGACCCGATCATGCTCGCCGCACAGGGTTACCAGGAATCGCAGCTCGACCAGCGCGCGCGCAGCCACGTCGGCGCGATCGGTGTCATGCAGATCATGCCGGCAACCGGCAAGGAGCTCAAGGTCGGGGACATCGGGCAGATCGAGCCGAACATTCACGGCGGCGCCAAGTACCTGGATCAGCTCATGACGCGCTACTTTCCCGACGCGAGATTCGACGACAGCGAGCGGCCGCTGTTCGCGTTCGCGAGCTACAACGCGGGACCCGGCAACATCGCGAAAATGCGCAAGGAAGCCATGATGCGCGGCCTCGATCCCGACCGGTGGTTCAACAACGTCGAGCTCGTCACCGCCGAGAAGATCGGCATCGAAACGACGACGTACGTGCGCAACATCTTCAAGTACTACACGGCGTACAAGCTCCTGCAGCAGACGCAGGCCGCTGCCGCGGCGGCGCGCGAGCACGTTACGGGCACGAAGTGAGCGTCGTGCCGACCTCGATACCCACCGGGAGCACCCCATGCTGAATGCGCGCGGCGTGCGCCGGAGCTCTTTCATCACGCTGTTTGCACTGTGCGGCGCGCTCGCATCGGTTCCATGCCGCGCGGCCGACCCCGCGCCTGCCGCCGCCACGCCAACGCCGCCGTCGACGCTCACGCGCGAGTCGGCGCGTGACCTGCTGTCGCAAATGTCAGATACCGAAGTCCGCAAGATGCTGCTCGAGCAACTCGACCGCGCCGCGGCGCCCGCGAAAAGCGCCGGGGACGGCGACATGGCGGGCATGGGCGGGATGACGGGCATGGCCGGCATGGTCGGCCAGAAGTCGGGGACGGCTCGCGAGCGGCTTGCCGCGCTCAGTGCCGCGTTCGTCGCGCTGCCGTCCACGCTGCGCGAGGCCGGTGCGCGCCTCGCAAGCGGCGCCGATGCAGTGAGCCTCGGGGCGCTGCTCGGTCATCTCGCCGTCATGCTGATCGTCGGGTGGATTCTCGAACGCGGGTACCGCTACGCGCTGCGCGATTACCGCGCACGCCGGCTGCACACGCCGGCCGCGACATTCTCGACGCGTGCGATCCAGCTTGCGCTTGGGCTGCTGCTCGATCTCGGCGGTATCGCCATGCTCGCACTCGGTGCGCTGGCTGTCTTCCTCGCGCGCTGGCTCGAGAACGAGGCGCAACGCGTGGTGATTCTGGTGTCGCTGCTTGCGGTCATCGTCGTGCGCATCACCGTGCTCGTCGTGCGCTTTCTGCTCACTCGGACGGACGAGCACGATCGCCTGCTGCCATTCGCGGATGTTCCTGCGCGCACGCTGCGCTGGTTTGTCACCGCGGCGGCGGTTCTCTACAGTTTCGGCCTCGTTCTCACGGCGCTCGGCGGCGCAGGCGCCCTCGACGCGACGACGATGACCGCGATCCGTGCCGCATTCTGGATCATCGGGCTCGCGATCGCGCTGACGGTGACGTGGCTCGTGCGCAAGCCGATCGCGGAATTGATCCGCGGCGCGGCGCCACGAGGCAGCCTCGCGGCCTGGGCCGCTGACCTGTGGGCCGTGGGTGCGACGATCTACTTTCTGGCGCTGTTCGCCGGCGAGATGTCGGCGATCCTCGCGGGGACCCCGATGGCGACGGGATCGGGCTTCGCCAGCATTCTGATCGTCATGGGGATGCCAATCGTCGACATGGCGCTCTGTCGCGCGCTCGGTGCGTGGGCAGCACGGCAACGCGCTGACCGCCCGGCGCCGGGCGTGATCGCCGCGTACGAGCCGATCTTCCGCCGCGTGATCCACATCATCGTGATCGTCGCCGGCGCGGTGCTGATCGCGCGGATCTGGCATCTCGACCTCTTCCACATGGCGCAGCAGAGCCTCGGCGGCCGGTTGGCGAGCTCGCTGCTCGGCATCGGCCTCGTGTTGCTCGCCGCCTACATGGCCTGGCAGATCACGAAGATGGCGATCGCGCGGCGGATGCTGGCCGAGGGCGAGCAGTCAGATGACGTGCCGGCGACGAGGGTGCGCACGCTGCTGCCGATTCTCCGCGCGACGATCCTGGTAACGATCTTCGTCATGGCGTCGATGTCGATCCTCGCGGCGCTCGGCGTCGACATCCTGCCGCTGCTCGCGGGCGCGAGTGTCGTCGGCGTCGCCATCGGCTTCGGTTCGCAAACGCTGGTGCGCGACGTCGTCTCAGGCGCGTTCTTCCTGATGGACGATGCGTTCCGGCTCGGCGAGTACATCGAGGTGGGCGATGCGAAGGGGCGCGTCGAGAAGATCAACGTCCGCTCGGTGTTCCTGCGGCATCACCGCGGCGCGCTCAACATCCTGCCGTATGGCGAAATCAAGCGCCTGCGCAACACGAGCCGCGACTGGCAGGTGCACGTGATGGAGTTCCGCCTCACGTACGACACGAGCATGCTGCAGGTGAAGAAGATCATCAAGCAGATCGGCGACGAGCTGGCGGCCGATCCCGACTACGCCTCCGACATATTGCAGCCACTCAAATCCACCGGTGTGATGGCCGCGGAGGATAGCGGAGTCCTCGTCCGGGCCAAGTTCACGGCGCGACCCGGGAACAACCAATGGGTGGTGCGTCGCGTGGCCTACGACAAGATCATCAAGGCGTTCCGCGCGTCCGGCATCAAGTTCGCGCACAGGCAGGTGACGGTCAACGTGCCGTCGAACGATCCTGACGTCGCGGCCGCGGCGGCTGGCGCGGCGGCAGCCGCAATCGAATCCGCCGGGCGGGAGAGCGGGAAAACCGCGAAGTCGTGAGGCATTTGTGAACGGGAGCGCCCGCATGCCGGCCGTTTTTTTCGGCCACGGGAACCCGATGAACGCGCTCGAGGACAACGCGTTCACGAAGGGCTGGGCGGCGATCGGGCGCGCGCTGCCGCGGCCGAAAGCCATCCTCGCGGTGTCGGCGCACTGGTACGTGCCGTTCACCGGCGTGACCGTCGCCGATGCGCCGCGCACGATCCATGACTTCGGCGGTTTTCCGAAGCCGCTGTACGATGTGCGGTACGGTGCAGCCGGGTCGCCGCCGCTCGCCGCACGCGTACGAGAATTGCTGCGGCCGCTCGACGTTCAGCCGGACGAGCGCTGGGGACTCGACCACGGCACGTGGTCCGTGTTGGTGCATGTCTATCCCGACGCCGACATTCCCGTGGTCCAGCTCAGCATCGACGAGACGCGCGATGCGGCGTGGCACTTCGAAACCGCCCGCATGCTCGCTCCGCTGCGCGACGAAGGCGTACTGATCCTCGGCAGCGGGAACCTCGTGCACAACCTGCACACTTATTCATGGGGCAATCGTGCTGCGGGGTCGTACGACTGGGCCGCGCGGTTCGAAACGACGGCCCGCGATCTGCTCGCGCGCGCCGAGTTCGCGCCGCTCGTCGATTACGCGAGCCTCGGACGCGACGCGATGCTTTCCGCGCCGACGCCGGACCATTACCTGCCGCTCGTCTACGTGCTCGCACAGCACCGCGACGGCGACGCCGTGAGCTTCCCCGTCGACGGATTCGACGGCGGCTCGATATCGATGCTTGCAGTGCAGATCGGATAGGTCGACATGTATTACAACTATCGGGCTTGGGTTCGACGCGGGGCCCGCCGCCGCGCGCGCGCTTTCGAAGAGCGAATCATCGACGGGTCGGTCGAAGAGAGTTTTCCGGCGAGCGACCCGAGCTCCTCGTCACAGCCTGGGAGCATTGCCGCGCAATCCTATTCGTTTGCGCGACAGCGCGATCGCGAGGTCGGCTGGATCGTGCCACTGGCGGTCGGCGCGATCGTGCTGACCGCCTTGATCGTGGTGCGCCGACGGCGCTGATTGCCGGGCTACTTTGCGGCGGGGCCCGCCTTCCCTTACGCCCGGCCCGGTCAGCGGAATGAATCGACTGACTTGCGCGTCGACACGGACGAGCTCGCGCGTCGCGGCGATTCTCATGCTCGCGTGTGCGATTACCGTCGGGCACGCGCGTGCCGCGACGGAAAGTCAGGCAACGTCAACTCGGGCCGCCGATCCGGGCGTTCCGCTCGTCGACCATCACCAGCACCTGCTCAGTCCTGCGGCGGCGGCGCTGCAGAATCACATGTGGCCTCCCGTCGCCTTGCCTGCGGGCCTCGCTCGGCTGGTGCAGGAGCGGGAACGTGCCTGGAACGACAAGAAGCAGCTCGCCGCGATCTATACGCAGGACGCAACGGTCTTTACCGCGGGAACGCCCGGCTGGCTTCGCGGGCGTGATCGCGTCGCCGCGTACCTCACCACGCGTTTTGCGGGCGCTTACAGCCTCACGCCCGTGGCATACCGAATCGGAGAAAGCACCGGCAATGTCACCGGCTACTTCACACGCGGCGCAAAGCACATCGGCTATTTCTCGCTCGCCGTCGAGAAGGGGGATGACGGCCGCTGGCGCATCAGCGGAGAGACGCCTGCGTTTCCAGGTCCAACGATTTCCGAACCCGAAACCGCGAGTCAGCTCGTCGCCTATCTCGACCAGGCGGGAATTCGTAAGGCGGTCGTGCTATCGGATGCGTACTATTTCGATTCAGCAAAGTTCGATGTAACCGCTCTCGGCAAGGATGCCCACGCGAAAGTCGAGGCGGAAAACGACTGGACGGCGGCACAGGTGGCGCAGTTTCCCGACCGGCTCGTGGCGTTCTGCAGTTTCAATCCGCTCAGGGACTACGCACTGTCCGAGCTCGACCGGTGCAAGAACAGCGGGCACTTCAGCGGCCTGAAGCTTCATTTCGGAACGTCCGAAGTCGATCTCCGGAATCCGGATCACGTCAGGAAAGTGCGCGCCGTCGTGCAGGCCGCCGATCGTTCCCGCATGCCGATCATCGTGCATGTTCGCGCCGACGCGAATTATGGTCGCGTGGAAGCCGAAATCATGCTGAACGACATCATCTCGGCTGCACCCGACGTTCCGTTTCAGATCGCGCATCTCTGGGGCGGCGAGCATTATTCCGATGCCGCGTTGCGTGTCTACGCGGATGCGGTTGCCCGACATGATCCGCGCGCCGTGAATCTCTACTTTGATCTCGCAGAAGTGGCTCTCGCTGCGGGCAGTTCGCAGGAAACGCTGCAGTCGATCGTGGCCCGCATGCGCGAGATCGGAATGAATCGGATTCTGTACGGATCGGATGGCCCAGTGGCCGATTCCATGTCTCCGAAAGATGCCTGGCAAAAGACCCGGACGCTGCCCTTGACGACCGACGAGTTGCGGAGCATCGCGGGCAATGTCGCACCCTACCTGCGCTGATCGTATTGCCGTATCCCGGATTTTTGTTTGAGCGATGCGCCACACCTTCCAGCGCTTCACGGCGCGGCCAGAATTCTGGTCAGCGTGCTGGCGCCGCGCTGACCCTGGTCCTGATAGTTGTTATTGAAGAGAACGTGCGTCGTGCTCGCCTTGGCGGATAGCTTGCGGACCGCATCGCCGAGTTCGGTCAGTTCCTGCTCGTTGTAGTCGTAGTCGAAGCGTTGCGATGATGCTTTCAGGCCTTTGCGATTCCAGGTGCCGTGATTGCGCCCGTGCAGACGCACGACCGTCAACGCGGGATTGGTGACTTCCCAGACCGCCGGGATAGTGTTCGCAATGCCCTGCGGTTCATCGACGACGACATTCACGAGCCCGTTCGCGCGTTCGAACTCGAGCGTGCGCGCGGCGTGCCGGTCCGTGTCGAACCATGTCTTGTTCCGAAACTCCACCGCGACGGTGAAACCCGCCAGCATCGCGCGGCAATGCTCGATGTAGTCGAACGTGTCGGGATGGAACGCCACCCAGGGTGCGAACTGCATGTGGACCGCGCCAAGCTTGTTCTGGGCACGCAGCACTTCGAGCACGCCGCGAAATTGCCGCCACAGCTCGGTCGTCAATTCAGTCGGCAATTCGTGGTCGTAGATGTTTTTCTTGTCGATCGATCCGAGCGCGTCGCGTATCCCCTTGCTGAGAGTGATGACCGGCGTCTGGTGGCGCGTGAACAGTCGATACGTCTTGATGTTGAAAACAAAGCCGGGTGGCGTTCGTTCCACCCACCGCTGCGCGGTCTCGACGCTCGGGATCCCGTAGTAACTGCTGTCGATCTCGACGATCGGGAACTGCGACGCGTAGAAGCGCAGTCGGTCCTCGGGTGTTTTCGCGGCAGCCGGATAGAACCGACCCGACTCGACGAGCGTCTTGTCAGTCCACGAAGAGGTGCCGACGAGGATCCTGGCCATAGCCTGTTTGCGGCCGCGGGGTTAGGTTGTGTTTACCGCCGTTCCTCGCCTGTGACACGCCATCCGACCCGAACAGCGAAGGCCGCTATGCAAGACAATGCCATTGGACCGCGCAGGGAATCGGGCGAACTCGAAGAGACAATTCTGCGCCTAGCAGGGTCCGATGGCAGGCACTCGGCGGACGTAGCTTCGACTCAACAGGCGCCGATGCGGCGGGTCCCAGTTCCCAGCGTGGTCGAACGCGTTCACGCCCAAACCGGCGATCGCGAACGTGGCCGCCTTGACTTCGCGCTCCGGCGTCGTCAGGTTCTCTTCCAGCGCCGCTGCCGCATAGTCGAGGTATAGCGCCTGGTTGATGCACGACATAATCGCCACGGCGTCCAGTACAGCTACGGAAACGTACCGATGATCGCTGTGGTCGTTGCTGTTCCGGCTGCCGTCCGGATCCGGGAGGTTGATCCAGACCGACCGCGCCTCTCGCCGCTCTTCGGTTATCAACTCACGCAAAGTCGCAGTCAGGTCGTCCCATCCACGATAGGTCGCGGACGCATCGACCGCCTCGATCGACGAAACCTTCGCCTGATGCAGACGTTGCAGCGACTGCCAGCCAGTACCTTCGTATCCAGTTCCCGCCATATCGCCGTCCGGCAGCCGCAGGAAATAGCTCACCGTGTTTCGATAAGCCCAACGGTGTACGTCATGACCCAGGATGATCGCCGTTGAAGCCTCCGCCGAAGGTACCGGCACCCGTTCCGCATCCGCCATGAACATCACCGACAGCCTCGCCCCGTTTTCCCTCGCGAGGTAATACGGCCGGGCCCGTCCACCGTTTCCGGATCCTGCGCCGGCATCGCCCGCCGTGACGTAAACGAACACGACCTTGGTCGTCGGTGACCGGACGTCGGCATAGGCGTTGGGATTCATGAACAACTGCCAGTCGTCCTCGTGCGCCGAAAAGTAGAACGACACGGTCTCCTGCGCCGTCGCGGGCTGCTGAACCATCAGCAAGGCAAGCGCGATCGGCTGCAGCCAGCGCCGCCACCAGGCCGTGAGGGTTCGACTCGGCACCAGGGGGGTCACCTGTTCTGCCCTAAGCCTCAGCACACCATTGGACCGCTCCACCTAGCGCTTCGCAGATCCAGCTGAGCGAGTAGCGACGAACCACGACCGATGCTTGTGCTCGAAGTACGGCCGCTCGAGGAATCGATAGAAGAGAGATGCGACGGCAACGCTGGATCCGAAGGCACACAGGAGTAGCGCGAAGAACCGAAGACCCTCCGGGAGACCCGTGAGAACGGCTGCCAGATGATCGCAAACGATGATGATGACGAGGCCGTGGAGCAGATAGAAACTGTACGAGACTCGGCCGAGAACGATCAATACGGGCAAGCAAAAGACCCTGTGCAGAAATCCGTCGCCGTACACGACCTTGGCCACCAATGCAAACGACGTCACCAGATACACGGGAATAAAGCGGTAGTAGTTCTGCTGATCGACGAACAGCAGGTTGCCGAATGCGTACGCGACGATCACCACCAGATCCGATATCCCGCTCATGCGGCTACGCACGGTGGTCGGCGACATGGCGGCCAACGCCGCCCCACCGAGGAACATCACAAAACGAATGTAATGCGGACCGACCGGAGCGATGATCAATAGCACGACCAAGCCCATGAAGGCGACATGCCACATCGACACTTTCCCGCGAACCGCGGGAAGCAGAAGAACCACCGGGAAAGCGAGGTAGAACAGCCACTCGAACGAAAGCGACCAGGTCGGTACCACGATCGGCGTGATGCCGAGTTCCCAGATACCTTGCAGCATGAGGAAGTTAGCGGCGACCGTCGGCCCATCGTAGTGCTTGTTCCAGAATATCCCGACGTAAAGCAGGTAGACCGACACGGCGACCGCAAATGCCGGATACAGGCGCAGCAGCCGATTGCCGAGGAACCGGCTGTATACGAACGTCGGACGCCTGATCATCCGGAAAATGAGGAATCCGCTCAGGAAGAAGAAAAGGTCGACGCCATAGTGCGATGCCCAGAAATAATAGGCGGCGAGATCGACGACGCTGTCGGCGCGGTCCCACCGGAACGCGTCGAAATCGATATGCGCGGCCGTTGTGTGTCCGTTGAAATACTGCGCCAGGAAGTGCACGAGAAAAACGAGGACGATCGCGTAGGCGCGAAGCCCATCCATGCCGACCACGCGGCTGTGACTGTTATCGGTCTTCGGGGCAGCCGCCGGGGCGCCTTCTTTTGTGAGCAGCATCGACACGAGGGGCGTCGAACGTTTCCTGAAGCCGACGATGACATCGGCCAACGCATTGCGCGGTCCTATGAAAAGCAGCTGCCCCGCGGCGATGAGCACGAAATTCAATGCGCAAAAAGCGGCAAGGTAATAGTGACCTGACAACGCGTTGCGCAGGCCAACGACGGCTACCGCTGCAAGGAGAGCGACCTGGAACACCAGATGTAGACGCGGCGTCGGGGTTCTGTCTTCGATCTTTGGCGTCCTGCCGAACGCCGACTTGCGGCCCGTGACGATCTGCTGGAGCGAGCGCAGTACTCCGGCAAGGTTGACCGGCAAAAGCATCAACGACAGGGCGTAAACGAGGGGCAGCTCGGCCCATCGGTACCGCGTGTGGCGAAGGTCACGCGCATACAGCGCGTAGTAAGGCAGTGCGGTCGCCGCCACCCACGGGCTTTCCAGCGCACCGGCAAAGGGAATCAGCATCAGCAGCAGGACGCTTCCACTCGCCAGCGCGGGAGAACAAAGATAGTGCGCTCGGAAAAGAAGCTCCGACAGTCGCGGCCGCGCGTCCTGTCCCGCACCGGCATGGCGCAGCAAGTCGGGGAATATGATCAGGCCGCCGTTCGACCACCGTCGTCTCTGGATGATCAGAGACCCGAAATCCTGGGGTGTCGCACTGTACGCCAGACGTTCGGGATGATTATGCAGACGCCAGCCGCGCCGGATGAGATCGAGCGTCGACCCGGTATCCTCGATCACCGTACGGTCCTGAATGAAGACCGGCACCACGTTGCCGTTTTCCAGTACGGTGGTCTGTATGTCGCGGAGAGCTGATAACCGCAACACCGCATTGGCGCCCACCCAGAACGTAGCATTGAACGCGGTGAAGCCTTGGTGCGCAATGTATTGGATGTCTGTTTGCGCGCCAGCCGCTCTTTCGAGCCAGTTGCGCGCCCCGGGAACGGCCGAGTAAGGTGTCTGTGCCACCCCCAATCTCGCATCGCTTTCCATGATCCCCACGAGCTTCGTGAGGTAATCCGGCAACACAAAGCTATCAGCGTCGAGAGTCAGGATGTAATCGGCCTCTGGAACGACGAAATCGGCGTCCTGAGTGCCGCACGCCTGCAAGCTTGGAAGCTCGTCGGCATTCCTGACCGTCTTGAACTGCCCTCCCATCAGACCGATGTAACTGTTCAGATTCATCGCCTTGTTCGACGCATGCGACAGGTTTGCGTATCGCTTGCGCTCGAAACTGCTTATACCGACGTCGAACAGGCTCACCAGCCGTTGATACTCCCGCTCCAGGAGTTCGAGCGACCATCGGGTGCAGCGCAGAAAAGCCGCCCTTTCGCAATGCGCATTCGCCGATGCACCGACAATCGAATTGACGAAGAACTCATCCGTGTGGTCATGGAGATGGTCGGCGCGAACGCGACACCGTTCGCCGAGCGCTCTCGTCCACGCCGCAGCGCGTTCGTATGATTCCGCTAACCGATAGCCTTCGCGCTGGAGGTCATGTACGGTGTCGTTCCGGCTGCGGAACGCGCCGTATTCGTATCGAAGACGTGCTGCCTGCTCGCGAAACGATGCATCGAGTGCGGCGATCATCTCGCGTGTTTGGCGTAGCGCCGCTTGCTCGAGTGCATTGCCGTTCGAGGGGTCGTCCAGCAGCGCGACGACTCGCCGCGAAGGAAACTCTGCGATGGCTGCCGAGACGAGCGTCTGCCGCAGCACACCGATTTCTTCCCGGTAGGAGGGAACCAGAACGCACACCGATGGAAGCTTCGCAACGCTGTGTGACTGCGACGGAAGGTGGCGGCGCGTCGTTCGACCGGTGCGGCGAAGATAACCACAGCGGGCACCCATGTAAACGAGACTGCCGTAAGCCAGTGCCGTTATCAGCGCGGCCAGAGCCAGTCCTTCACCAATGCTTACGGTTTGCGCTCGAACGTCGAGTACGACATCGCGATAGAACAGCACGAGCGCGAGCAGGCACAGCGCAATACCGACCCACGTGAGCAAAAGCTCTTTTTTCATGCAACGCGCGCCGTAAGACGCGACCTGCGACGTAAGAAACAGCCGCGGAAAGATGATGCGAACCCGGCCAACGGGCGAGAACTGTAGCTACTCGGCGACCGGATTCGAAGCGTGAACCGACAGGAGGACGAGAGAATCGGTCGGTAGGAAGGTTCAGTACGGACGCACGCTTAACTTGGCGACAATGTAGTGAACAGTTCGATCGAAAACAGGTTGTCAGCGACCAGTTTTATCCGGCGAAGCGGATTGTTTCAGCGATGTGTTTATGGCCCCGGCAAATACGTTGCCGCACGTGCGGGGAATCACGACCAGCGACTCTACCGACGGGATCAATTCGGCACAGTCTTACAAGGAAATCGGTGACTGGGCGATGGCATGTCATCGAGCGCGTGCCAAAGATAGCGGGGTGTCCACAGTTTAGGTAATCCGAGCCATGGCCAAGGTCCTCGTGGTCGATGACATTCCTGATGTGGCCGATTCGTTCGCCGAGCTTCTGACACTGTTCGGCCATGATGTTCGTATCGCTTACAGCGCCAAGGAAGCCATGATGAGCATCCAGACGTGCGTGCCCGACGTGGCGCTGTTGGACGTCAGCATGCCGGTAGTCGACGGTCTGCAACTGGCACGCCAGATCCGCGAAAACTGGGGAACACGCATACGGCTCGTCGCGCACACCGCCTATCCGCGCCCCAGCATCGCTCCAAGGCTCGTGGAAGCTGGCTTCAATTCGTTCATCTCCAAGTCAGCGCAACCGTTGCAGCTCGCGTTTGCGCTCCACGGGCGGCCAGGAAGCTGGGATCTCCGGAGTGCTTTGGGCGATCGCCGTCATTCGAGCCGCGTAAGAGCAGGGTCGCGCCGATCCGCGGATACTGGCCAGCGGTTCGCAGCCTGACCCTGGAAATGGAAACGGCCCCGCATGGGGGCCGTCATTGGATTGGTGGAGGTGGCGAGAATCGAACTCGCGTCCGGAAGACCTCTACAGTCGGGACTACATGCTTAGTCTCGTCTACTGGATCTCGTCTCCCCGCCGCCGGCGGACAGGCTGCGGGATGACCAGTCACCTTGCTTTAGCGCTTCGCCCAAGTGACCCGGGCGGGCGCGATCGCTCGAAATGTCCTCGCCGTGATTTGCGGTGTTACCCGCGTATCACCCGGGCTGAGCGCCGCCCGGTGCAAGGTCCAGCGGGATTAAGCCGCTAGAGCGTAGCTTTCGTCGTTCGCAGTTAAGTTTGCGAGTGCTCGGGTTTTACGAGGACAAGCGCCTCGGCATGCCCCGCGCTGCTTCGATACCCCCGTCGAAACCAGTACACCCCCGGTGACGATGCGGGCGTCGGCCGGC